>JAAYVZ010000001.1 GCA_012516935.1 Holophagae bacterium | reverse complement strand
TGGGGGTTCGAGTCCCTCCCGGCGCGCCATTTTCACTGGAGCTCCTGACTGCCTGCGGGCGTTCATCTGCCAGGACCGCGCTATTCGGTGTCCATCCAGCTCGGGCTCTTCGAGCCGCCTCGAAAACGCGTGGTGTCAGCTCTTGCGGATGATCAGATCCAGAATCTCCTGGTAGAAGCCGGGGGGAATGGGCGGACCGTGTCGCCGCAAGAAGCGCACGAAACGTCGTTTCTCCGAGACCAGCCAGGCGACCCTGCGTAGGATGCTTTCTTCCCGCAGGTACTGGGAAAGCGACGAGACGACAGCCAGCCTTTCAGCCGGCCCGATGGCTACCTCGAGCTCGTGCTAGCTCACCGCTCGGCCCCAGCGCGTGAAGTCGAGCCGCGAGGCCGCATCCAGTACCCGATAGCGCCCGCGGAAGCTCTCGCGGGGGCCGTGGCGGGAGCACAGCAAGGCAAGGTCGTCCGGCAACCAGTGGAAGAACGGCAGCCGCGAGGTGTGCTGGTCGAAATACCACAGGCGGTTCGGGGTTTCGACCAGGCACCAGAGCCCTTGGGGCAGCAGCATCTCCCAGGTTGAACCGATCACCTCGATCCTCTCCTCGAGCGTCATGTGCTCGAGGCTCGCGAGAAAGATGACAAGATCGAAGCGACGCCCACCGAACACCTGGCGGATTTCGCTCACGTTGGCGCTCACCAGCTCGACCTCGAGGCCGTACTCTGCACAGCGCTCACGAGCGACCTGGAGGCTGCCTTCCGCGATGTCGACCGCAATCGTCAGGGTTCGGGCGCCTACCAGGGGAGGTCGTCGGGATCGGCTGGAAGCGCTGCCAGCAGCGTCTCGACGGCCTTCGCGAGCTGCGTATCCTCGGTGGCGGAGAAATCCTGCTGTGGGGGCTGTTCCACCACGACGTCCGGGATACAGCCGTGGTTCTCCTCGTTGATCCCCTTGCCGGCCACGAACCAACCTCGGCCCGGCAGGCGCACGAACGAGCCGTCCACCAGCATAGCGCCCCCGGTCGAGATCACGGCTCCGAACGTCGGGGTGCCGACAACCTTGCCGCGGCCCAGAGTCTGGAACGCCCACGAGAAGATCTCAGCGTTGGAGTAGCTGTTCTGATCGCACAAGGCGACCGCTGGTCGGGTCCACGTCGGCAGCGGGAGCCGCTCCGCGTCGGGGTACGCCTTCACCAGCGGGTCGGCGCCGCGGGGCACTGTCCAGGCATGACGGCGCACGGAGAGGATCGCCATCAGGTAGTCGGTGGTCCAGCCGCCGCCGTTGTTGCGCACGTCGATAACCAGCCCTTGCCGACCACTTGCGGCCGCATGCAGGTCGCGCTCGAAGTCCTCGAGCGATGGCTCGTCCATGCCTTGAATGTGGATGTAACCGAGCTTGCCGTCGGAAAGCCTGTCGACGATCGCTCGCCGCTGCCTCACCCACTCCAGGTAGCGTGCCTCGCGCACCGCGCCCAACGTGGCCGGGACAACCACCACATCACGCTGGCCACCCTTGCTTTCGACCTGCAGCACCACCCGCTGCTTGACGGTGTCGGTGAGGAGATCGAAGGCATTCACACCGGGTTCGATGCTGCAGCCATTCACAGCCAGGATCCGGTCGCCGACCTGCAGGCCCACGTCGACTCTGGCTCCTGGCGTACCGGGGAGGACCTCGCGCACCATCACGCCCTTGCCATCCGTGGCCGGCGTCAGCTCGACACCGAGTGCACCCGTGGCAACCGGGCGCTCGCCGCCGGCGGCCCGGAACCGCAGGTGCGATGCGTTGAGCTCGCCAGCGAGCAGGTTCTGCACTTCCTCGAAGTCCTCGCGGGTGGAAGCCCCGAGGGCGAGCGGCAGGTAGCGCTCCCGTAAAGCCTTCCAGTCGGCGCCGTGGAACGCCGGGTCGTAGAAGCTGCGGTCGAGCTCGCGCCACGCCTCCTCGTACACCTGCCGCCGCAGTGCCGCACGGTCGACGTCGAAGCGGGCCGAAAACGCCACGGCGTCGCCCGGCTTGCCCTCGAGGTCGACGGTACCGACCGTCCCCTTGGCGCTGCGGTAGAAGACCAGCTTCCCATCCCTGGTGAAGGTGAGCTGGCTCGGCTTGATACCGCCGGTCGACAGGCGCTTGAGCTCCTTGCCATCCCACCGCACCTTGTAGAGATCGCGCTCACCGTCGAGCTCGCCGGTGAAGACGACGGTCTTGCTGTCCGGTGACACCGCGAGCCCCTCCTCGTCCCCGGGCAGTGCGAGGAGCAGCCGAGCCCGCTCGTGGATACCAGCCAGATCGATCACCACTGGCCGGGGCGGAGCTTGCTTCGGCTTCTCGGCCTCCTGCGACCTGTCCCCGGGCCTGTCCTTGTCGTTGCGCAGCTTCTCGGCCTCCCTGCCATCGACCCGGCCCTTTTCGTCGCCACCCTTTTTCCTGCCCTCCTCGTCTTCGAAAAGCTGTAGCCACTCCTCGGGGCTGCGCTCGTGGTCGGCGCGCGTGAGGTACACCGCCCAGACATCCATGGTGCGAGCATGGCGCTTCGACAGCCAGTACAACCGACGGCTGTCCGGTGACCACACCGGCGTGGTGTCGCGACCAGGATGCTGGGAGATGTTGACCATCGTCCCGCCCTGGGCGGGGACGAGGAAGATCTCCGAGTTGGCGAACCGGTCCTCACGGGAGACCGCGAGCCAGGCGCTGTCCGGCGACCAGGCGAAGGTCGGGGCTACGAAGTGGTCGAAGAGGACTTTGGCCTCGGACCCGTCGGCCTTCGCCACCACCAGGCTGCCCCGACCGCGAACGAACGCCAGCAGCTTGCCGTCCGGAGAGAAAACCGCTCGCGACTCGTCGACCGGCGTCTCTGTCAGACGTTTCTCCTCGATGCGGGTGGCGCGCACGAACGAGCCATCGTCCCGGCCGACCGGTCGGGCAGAGAAGAGATCGAGCTGGCCGAAGCGGTCCGAGGAGTAGATGAGCTGCTTGCCGTCCGGGCTCCACGCCACACCGCGCTCACGCGCCGCCGTCGCGGTCACGCGCACCGTGGGCGCGGCCGAGACCGAGGTCGAGTCCTTCGGCCGTTTCGCTACCACGAAGATGTCTCCGGCCACCACGAGCGCTACCTGCTTACCATCGGGCGAGGGCACCACCTCGCTCGCCTCGTCGGTGTAGATCCTCCGCTCGACCTCGGGCTGCATGAGGTCAACCGGCACATCGAGGGTGAGCTTCTGGGGCTCGCCGGAGCCATCGGCCGGCACGGTCCAGATCGCGTCCCACAGCTCGTACGCCACCAACCGACCGTTGTCGGAAGCGCGGGGCGAGCGGACGTCCACGCCCTCGTGGTGCGTGAGCTGTGTGAGCGTACGGCTCGCCACATCGAGCCGAAAGAGGTTGCGGTCCGGGCCACCGTTGTCCGAGCGGAACACCAGGGCGCCGTTGCCTGCCCAGGACACACCGTCCTCGTCCCAGGCCGTCGTGGTGAGCGCCTCGAGCTTTCCGGTCGAGAGCTCGTACAACCAGAGGTCGCGGTTGGCGGCGCCGCGGTAGTGCCTCCGCTGGGCTGGCGTGCCACCCCGCACGAGCGCCAGATAGCGGCCATCCGGCGACGGCACCGCCTCCTGCGCGAGAATCTGGCACGCCAAGCTCTCGGTACCACCGGCGATCGGGAGGCGATACACCGCCGGCATGCGGTCATGCGCCTCGTGGCGCCGCGAGGTGAACACGAGGTCGGAGCCCAAAGCACCCATCACGAGGTCGGCTGCCTCGTGGAAGGTCAAGCGGCGGGGCGTCCCCACCTCGAGGTCGACGACGTAGATATCGTCGTTGCCTTCGCGGCTCGAAACGAAAGCGAGCTGCTGGCCGCCCGGCAACCACACCGGGTGGTGGTCGTACGAGGGGTTGGCAGTGACACGTTGGGCCGTCCAGCCACCCGCAGGCACGATCCAAATGTCCCCTTGCCACGAGAAGGCAATCTTGCTCGCGTCGGGCGACGGCGCGGGGTGACGCGGCATGATCGGTGTGGCGGCGAACGCCACCGTGGCGAGCCCAGCGGCCAACGACGATAGGATAGCTTTGCGCATGCAACCTCCTGCGTGGAAAGGCCATGCAGTCAGCCCTCGGCGACCGCGGCCTCCCCCATCTGCACCAACACGCCGCACAGCTCCCCGTTGCGTTCCCAGGGGAGCGGGTACTCCACCTCCAGCTCTGCGTCGGGACGGCCGGAAGCAGCGCGCAGAGCATCTCCAGTCGGGCACACGACACGGGCACCGGCCACCTTCCAGGACGCTACCAGCGCGGCGGCGCGCATCTCTGCCCGACGCTGCACCGTCTCCCAGATCGCCGAGCCGACGCCGGGCCGACGCACGGCCGGAA
The DNA here is from genome assembly GCA_012516935.1 of Holophagae bacterium. Taxonomy (GTDB): domain Bacteria; phylum Acidobacteriota; class Thermoanaerobaculia; order Thermoanaerobaculales; family Thermoanaerobaculaceae; genus JAAYVZ01. Next base: position 10,618 of record JAAYVZ010000001.1, on the reverse strand, counting down.
CCGGGAAGCCGCACACCACATCCCATTCGAGCGCTTTCGGCAGCGCACCGGCGGGTGTGCTGCCAACGCCGCCGGCCAGGAGCCGGTGATCGGTGGCGCTGGAGATGGCGAGTGGAGCCCACCCACCGGCGAACCGTGCCGTGGCGTCGATCCGCCTGAGCGCCTCCTCGGGCGTCTGGCCGTGGATCTCCGCCCACGACGCCTCACCGCTGACCAGGTCGGTCACCGCCAGCCCCAAAACCGAGCCGGCCCGCCCGAGACGCCCTCCGGAGTCGGCTGCTTCGGGAGCCAAGTGCTCCGCGAGTGCCTGTGGGTCGAGCCAGCCGCCCAGCCGCCAGGCGTCCGGCATCAGCACCACCCCTTCGGCAGCGCCAACGCGTTCACCCGCCGCGGCCAGGCTGGAGCGCAGCAGCGGGCACCCCAGCTCCCCCTGCCGACGCCAGCGGCGAGCAGCCTCGTCGGCCTCGCCGAGCAGTGCCAGCAGCGCGACCTGGCCACCCAGCCCGGCGCCGAGGCCCTGGCGCCAACGACAGCCCGAACGCGCGAGAGCTGCGACGGCTCCGGCGGCGAATGCCGTCTGAATGCCGTCGGCCAATACCACGATACCGCGTTGAGCCGTCCCCTCTCCCATGACCCTCACAGGTAGTTGGCGGGTTGCCGCCGAAAGCTCGGAGTGCTCCTCCCTCACTCGGGCCGCAAGCCGCCGCTCGGCCTCATTGCGCCTTCATCACATAGTCGGCGAGCCAACCAAGCACTGTCTGGTGCCAAAGAATCGAGTTCGCCGGCTTGAGCACCCAGTGGTTCTCGTCCGGGAAGATCAACAGCCGCGAGGGGATTCCCTGCCGCTGCAGGGCGGTGAACGTCGCCAGGCCCTGTGCGTAGGGGATGCGGAAGTCGAGCTGTCCATGGATCACCAACATCGGCGTCTTCCACTTGCTCACGTGGTCGATCGGGTTGTGCTTGCCGTAGGTGCTCCCCGACTTCCAGGGCGGACCGCCATGCTCCCACTCCGGAAACCACAGCTCTTCGGTGTCGAAATAGGCGAACCGCTCGTCGAGGTTGCCGTCGTGGCACACGAGGGCCTTGAAACGGTCGGTCTGACCGGCAATCCAATTGATCATGTAGCCGCCGTACGACGCGCCGAGCGCCCCGACCCTCGTGCCGTCGAGGAACGGGTACTTCCCAAGTGCGTAGTCGAGCCCCTTCATGAGATCTTCGTACGGCGCTCCGCCCCAGTCGCCGTTGATGGCATCGGTGAACGCCTGACCGTAGCCGGTGGAGCCGTGGAAATCGATCATCACCGCTGCGTACCCCGCCCCGGCATAGACGTTCGGGTTCCAGCGGTAGTGGAAGTCGTTGCCCATCGAGCCCTGGGGACCACCGTGAACGATGAACGCCACGGGATACTTCTGCCCGGTGACGAAGTGGGCGGGGTAGACGAGGTAGCCGTAGACAGTGTCCCCTTTCGCACCCGTGAAGCTGAACTGCTCGGCTCTACCCGTCTTCGCCACCCCGACTCGGTGGTCGTTCAACCGGGTCACTCGCTCGACTTTGTCGCCCGAGCGGCTGGTAACGTAGATCTCGTTGGGCCCCTGCAGTGAGTTGAGCAGGAAGACGATGCGCCCATCAGCGAGTGGCTGTGGACTCGAGATGGTTCCCTTCTCGACCACTATCCGTGTCGTGCCGGTCGTCGGATCAAGAGCGAACAGCGAGTGCTGACCGAGGTGGTCGGCGGTGCAGTACAGCTCCTTGCTGTCGGCCGACCAGACCAGCTCCGACGGGGAGCGGTCACCGTCACGACCGGCGTGCGCCCGCAGCGTATGCACTCTCTCGGTGTTGGTCGCGAGGTCGCGAACCACGATGTCGTAGCGGTCGGCCTCATAGCCGGGACGGCTCATGGCGAGGTAGGCCATCCTCGTGCCGTCGGGTGAGAAACGCGGTTGCGTATCCCACGCCGGGCGCGCCGCGAACACGATCGGCTCGTTCGGCTCGTCGAGCTCCACCTTGAAGAGGTCGAAGTTGGTCGACCAAGGCTCTCCACGACTCAGGTTCCTGGCCGAGAAAACCAGCGACTTTCCGCCGACCGCAAAGGCGAATTCGTCCGAGCCGCCGAACGGTTTGGACGGCGCGTCGGCATCCATCTGCGGCATGAGGTCCACCGTCCGGCCGGACGCTGGGTCGAACGAGAACAGGTGGTTGCGGGTGCCGTCCTTCCAGGTGTCCCAATGCCGGACGAAGAGGTGGTCGTAGATCCTGCCGCTGGCCTTCAGGGCCGCTCGCCGCTCCATCTCGGCCTTGGTCTGTTCGGGCGAGCGTCCCGGCAGCACAGCCATGGAGAAGACGAACCGCCGACCGCCGGGCGCCATCTCGAAGTTCTCGACGTCGAGAGGCTCGTGGGTGAGCTGCTTCGGTTCGCCCCCCTCGAGCGCGGTCTGCCACACCTGCTGCGACCCGGAACGGGTGGACAGGAACAGCAGCGTCTTGCCGTCCCCAGACCAGCGGGCGTTGGAGTTTCCGCCGCTCGAGCCGGTCACGTTGCGCAGGTTGGAGCCGTCCAGGTTGCAGACCCAGATGTCGTTGCGCCCTTTGTTGGCTTCGAGATCGGTAACCCTCAACGAGAACGCGATTCTCGTGCCGTCGGGTGACACCTGGGGATCGGTGATCCGTTCCATGGCCAGCAGGTCGTGAACCGAAAACGGGTGCGGTAGGTCCTGCGCGGAGATTGCGGCGGCACTCGAGGCCGCCTGGGCCGGGGCCGAGACGTTCGCAGCCGGTGGCAACAAAAGCGCGAGTGCGAGAATCTGAAACATGGACCCTCCTGCCCGCGGCGGCGGGCACCCGATAGTAGCACCGTCGCCGCCTCGCAAGGCCGAGAGCCGGACCTCCGGACTGCCCGTGGAGCGACCCGCACCCCTCCTCCACATCTCGGATGTCTCGAGGTGGCGTGCGACTCCAAGTGCTTGCTCACCGACCAACGGGAAGGCAAACGCGGGCGGATGGGTTAGGGTACGCCGATGAGCGAGACCGCTCGCCTCGCCGTGTTTTTCCTGGTCGTCCTCAGTGTCTGGGCGCTCATGCACTTGTACGTCGGACAGCGGCTCTGGCGCCTGCCCGGACTCGACACCTCCGCAGGCCATCTGGCGCTCGTCCTTGCAGGCTCGTTGCTCTTTTTCGCCTACCCACTGGGCCGCGGGCTCGACCACCGGGGGTGGGGTGGCGTCGCCTACGGGCTCGAGCTCGTCGGCGCCCAGTGGATGGGCGTGCTGTTTCTGCTGGTGAGCGCCTTGCTGCTCGTCGACGTCCTCACCGGGTTCGGCTCGTGGGCGAGATCGTTCGTACCGGCGGCGCGGCTTGGCGGCCTCACCCTCGCCCTGGGGCTCGCAGCGATCGGGACCGTCCAGGGGGTGCGTGCGCCAGTGGTCCGCCACGCCGAGATCCAGCTCGCCGGGCTACCAGAGGACGCTACAGGGTTGCGCATCGCGCACCTTTCCGACCTGCACCTGGGGAGGTTGCTCGACGAGCGCTGGCTCGCAGCTCGGGTCGCCCAGGTGATCGCCGAGCAGCCGGACCTTGTCCTGATCACCGGCGATCTCGTCGACTCAGACAGCCGCCACATGGAACGGATGCTGCCCACCCTGCGGGGTCTCCGAGCACCGCTGGGTGTTTTCGCCGTGAGCGGCAACCACGAGTTCTACGCCGGGATCGAGCGCTCGCTGGCACTCATGGAACGCGCCGGCTTCACCGTTCTCCGCGACCGTGCGGTCGCGGTCAGACCCGGTCTCGTGCTCGCCGGCGTCGATGACCTCACCGCCCGCCGCCAGCTCGGGGCACGGGGCGAGCCACTCGTACAAGCCCTCGACGGCAGGCCAGCCGGGGCGACGATCTTCCTCTCCCATTCGCCGTGGCACGCCGCCGAGGTCGCGGCTCGGGGCGGCGACCTGATGCTCTCAGGCCATACCCACGCTGGCCAGATATGGCCATTCAACCTCCTGGTGAAGCTCCAGTACCCCCTCATTGCCGGGAGATACGTGGTCAAGGGGATGCCGGTATTGGTGTCGCGCGGAACCGGCACCTGGGGGCCTCGCATGCGGCTGTGGCGGCCGAGCGAGATTTGGGTGCTGACCCTTCGACCTGCCGGCGCTCAAGGCGTAAGCGCCACCCGGAACCCCACGTAGAGGTAGCCACTCGACGGAACCAGCTCGAGCCGTCGGGCCGAGCGGCTGTTGCCGAGGCTGCCCGGGAAGCTCCCGCCGCGAGCGATACGAGTGGTACCCGAGGCCGGGCCGGCAGGGTCGACCTGGGAGGCCGACCCATAGGGGCCGGCCCAGTCGTTGACCCACTCCCAGAGATTGCCGTGGATATCGAACAGACCAAATCCGTTGGGCCGCTTCTCGCCCACCGGCTTGGCACCCGATGGTGAGTCGTTGCCGCACCACCATACGTACTTGCTCGCCAGCTCGCAGGCCTGACACGCGTCATCGCAGGTCAGGACGTCTCCAAACGAGAATCTGGTCGTGCTTCCTGCCCGCGCGGCACGCTCCCACTCCGCTTCCGATGGCAGCCTCAGCCCCGAAGCACTCACCTGACCGCTCGCCACCAAGTGAGCGTTCGCCCTCTCCAAGAACCCGCCGGGACCAGTGATTGCGAGCCACGACACGCCGCACACCGGGCGGTCGCTCCCAACCCCGCAGTCTTGCTGTGGGAGGGTTCCCATGACCGCTCTCCACTGCGCCTGCGTGACCTCGGTCTTGCCGATGAACACGTCCCGGGTCAGCGTCACCGAGTGCTGCGGCCCCTCGTTGGCCAAGCGCGACCGCTCACCGCTCGGTGATCCCATGACAAAGCTGCCTTGCGGAACCCTGACCAAGGTCATGGGCACCCCTCCAGGCAGTGTCAAGACCAGCTCCTCCCGCCCCGAGCTCCCCTGCGCAACGACGCGCGCCGGCACATACACTGGGTCACCCGAGCGGTTGTCGATCACCGAGGCGTAGGCGAGGAATGCCCCGTCCACCGTCCCCGTGCTGAGCACCGCGTAGCCATCCGCCACCTCGGCCGCGGTGACCCTCGTAAACACCTTGTCGATCTGCTTGAACTCGTGCGGCCGCAGTTGGAAGCTCTGGCTGCCGAGCAGCACGCTGTCGGCGCGGAACAACCGACAGTCGATGGTGATGGTCATACCCGTGGTGTTGACGAAACCAAGGTTCGTCCTGAACCCTTCGGACTGGCTCGTAGCTTGAGAGAGCTGGACCAGGCGTGCGGGCTGGCCGAACGGCACCGCCTCCGACGCGGCGGCAGCAGGGATGAACTGACCGTAGGTACCGGCCGGTTGGTTGTTGTAGGTGCGGCTGGTCACCATGAGCTGGCCTGTCGTCGGCGTGAGGCGGAGCGTCGCGGCACCGGAGAACCCGAAGAGAGTGTCGAGCACGTCGGCAAAACGCTCGCTTTGCCCGGCAGCGAGGGTTCGGATCACGTTCTGGGGAGCGGTGTTCTGCTGGTCGCGTTTGAGCAGCTCGATGGTGAAGGTAGCCGCCGCCGACGTCGGGTTGTGAACCTCGAGATCGGTCCTCCAGTTGGTCCCCGCCAAGCCAGAGAGGTGGGCGGCGGCCAGCACGTAGAGCCGCTGGCCGACCGGCGCCTCGATCGTGACCGCAGCGGTCTCCGACCACTCGGAGAGCAGCGTACCGCTGCCACAGACATCAACGGCACGCACGCGGTAGTGATAGGTGGTCTCCGACGGTACCTCATGCTTGAAGCTCCGGCTGGATGCTCCGACCATGAAGGTCTGGGCATCTGCAAACCCCGGATCGGTCGCCTCCTGCAGCTCGTAGGTGTTGTCCGGGCTGGTCGAGGTCCAGCCCACGGTGTAATCCGCGCCGCTCGCAACCGTCCCCACACGCGAGATAACTGGCCTCGCGGGCGTCACACACGCCGAACCGACAGCGATCTCTCCCGTCCGGGAGCAGGTCGTGGATCCCGCCGTGACCGCAAGCCTCCAGGTGAAGACACCCTCCGTGCCGTAGGTGTGTGAGGGGTTGGCGGCGCTGCTGTGGGCCGTGCCATCCCCGAAATCCCAGTCGAACGCAGGTGCGGAGGCACAACCCGCGGCCTGTGCGGAGCCGGTGAACGACACCGTGAGCCCAGGGGCTCCCGAGGTCGGCGATGCCTCGGCCGCACAGCTCAGCCAGCACGGTGCCGAACCTGAAAGCAGGAGCGTATGCTCGACTCCTGCCGCCGCCGCGAACACCTGGTTGAGAGAGGGCAGGAAGTTCGGCACGTACTTGGGAACCGTGGTGCGGTCGCCGAGCTCGCCGAGCCAGTTGCGGCCCCAGACACTGATTCCCGCCGCGCCCTGGAGTGCGATGCTGTACCAGCTCCCCGCAACGATGCCTTCGACGTTGCTTACACCCGTGACCTTGACCGGGAGGCTCGAGACAGAGACCGCCGCTCCGACACCGAGCTGGCCGTAGCCGTTGCTGCCCCAGCTCCAGACGCTGCCGTCGTTTTTCAACGCTAGCGTGTGTCCCCACCCGCCGTCTGCCCTCGTCACCCCGCTCAGCGTGGTCAGCTTGAACGGCGCAAAGCGATCGTTCGTTCCACCGTCTCCGAGCTGGCGGTTGGCGTTGCTGCCCCAGACATAGAGGCTTCCGTCTTCGGTCACGGCAAGGCTGTGGTTGGCGCCGGCACCGATCGCCTTGACACCAGAGAGGCCAGCAAGCTCGACCGGGGTGAGCTGGGTCGCCCGCGTTCCGTTACCGACCTGACCCGAGTTGTTGTACCCCCAGGCCCAGATCTTGCCGGTAGTCGACAGCGCCAAGGTGTGCTGTTCCCCAGCGACGACGGCGGCGATCTGCGGCAGGCCCTGCACCTTGGCGGGGGCGGTTCGCGAGGCCGTCGATCCCGATCCGAGCTGGCCCCTCATGTTGCTACCCCAGGACCAGACCTCGCCGGTCGAGGAGAGCGCCAAGCTGTGCCAGTAGCCGGCAGCCACCGCAACTATCCCGTCGAGGTTGGGGATCGCCTTCGGCTGCTCGGATACCTGCCAGCTCGTGACGTAACCGAGCTGGCCTTCGCTGTTGGAACCCCAGCTCACGACCTTCCCGTCGCTACGGACCGCCAAGCTGTGATAGGCCCCTGCCGCCACCTGGATCGAATCGCCCACGGCGGTCTGCGTCAGCGGTGTAGAGCTGTAAACGGTCCGTCGCATTCCGAGCTGACCGAACAGATCCTCTCCCCACGCCCAGACCTTCCCTCCCGCACCGATCGCGTAGGACTGCCAGTCGCCAGCCGCGATTCCGGTGGCGCCGCTCACGTTCAGAACGCGGACCGGTGTCAGGCGTCTCTCGCGGGTGCCGTCGCCCAGCTCGCCATCGCCGTTGTAGCCCCACGCCCACACCGAGCCGTCGGTCCGGCGCGCCAGCGCAAACGCCCAGCCACCCGCAACCTCGACCACCCCCGACAGACCCACCACTGCGACCGGAGTGTTCCTGGCACTCGTCGTGCCGTCACCGAGCTCGCCGAAGTCGTTGACACCCCAGGCCCAGACTCTGCCATCGCCGCCCACGGCGTAGCTCGAGTAACGACCGGCCGCGATCCGCACGATTCCCGAAAGCCCGCTCACCGGGACCGGCAGGTTCCGGTCCTGGTTGCTCCCGTCACCGAGCTCGCCGTGGCGGTTGTAGCCCCACGCCCAGACCTTCCCATCGGTCGCTAGCGCCAGCGTGTGGTTCTCCCCCACCGCGATCTGCTTGATGTTGCCCAAGCCCACAACCTGAACTGGCGCCGATTGCGAGCTATTGTTGCCGTTGCCGAGCTGCCCGAAGCTGTTCGCACCCCAACCCCAGAGGGAGCCGTTGGAGCGTAAAACGATCCGGTGCCCCTGCCCAACCGCCTGCACGACCCCATTGAGACCGGAGACCTGCCGGGGCTCGTTGCTGCCGTCACCCCACTCCCACACCGAGCCGTCGACCGCCCGCACGGCCATGGTGTGATACGCGCCGGCGTGGGCGTCGGAGAGATCCGAGAGGGTGTCCAGGATCGCCGGTGCCGAGCGGTGGGTGAATGTCTTGTCGCCGAGCTGGCCTGCGTCGTTGGCGCCCAAAAGGTAGATGGTGCGATTGGCGAGGCGCGCGATCGTGTGCCTCGAGCCCGTGGAAACCTGGATGACCCCCAGCAGGCCTGGAATCTCGACCGGGACGGTGCGTGCGAACGGCTGGTTGGTCGAGCCGAGCTGGCAGTAGGCGTTCGAGCCCACCACTTGGAGCGTGACCGTCTCGGGCGCCGCCGGCACGTCGGTCGGGCCGATCGACTGCGCCTCCGGAGCGCCTGCATCGGCGACCGCGCCAGTCGCCACTGCGGCATCCTGACGCGCGACGGCCTGCAACCCCCGGCCGACGGGCACGACCGACACGGGGTCCCCGGTACGGTTGTCGATGACCGAGGCATAAGCGAAGTACGATGCCTCCGGAGTGGTCGACGAGATCACGGCATACGCATCGTCGATGCCGGTCCCCCAAGGTGCGAAGACGTCGTTGATCTGGGTGTACGAAAACGGCTTGAGCGCAACGTTGCTCGTACGCAGCAGGGTCCCGTTCGCCCGATAGAGATCCAGCTTGATGGAGAGATCGTTCCCGCGGCCGCTGGCGAAACCGATGTTGGTGCGGTAGCTCGCGTTCCGGGTGAGTTGGATAAGGCGGACCTTCTCGTTGCCCTGGATCGCCTTGGCCGATGGGTAGCCCTCGATGTACTGACCGTAGGTGCCACTGGTCGCGTCGTTGAAGGTTCGCGAAGTGATGATGAGCTCGCCGCTCGCCCCGATCAACAGGGCGCCCGAGCTCGCGGACCGGCCGAAGGTGCTCGCGACGATGTCGGCCAGCTTGACCGACTGCCCGGCCGCAACCGGCACCGACCACCCGAGGCTGCCGGTGTTGTCGAGGTCTTTCTCCAGATAAAAGATCGTCGCGGTGGTGGCGGAGGACCCTGGGTTGTGAAGCACTGCATCCGATAGCCAGCTCGTGCCCAGGGCGCCGGAGGTGTGGGCGGCGTTGGAGATCATGTAGGTTCGGGCCCAGGGCGAGCTGAGCGGCGGTGCGTTCGACACCATCAGTCGACCCGACTTTTCGCAGGTGACGCTGCCGCTTCTCGCCGTGAGCTTCCAGGTATACAGACCGACACTCGAGTACGTGTGTGTCACGGTGGTGGCCGAGCTGTGGGGGGAGCCGTCGCCGAAGTCGAGGTCCAGCACCAACGGGTCGGCACAGTTGCCGGCGTTGCCGCCGACCTTGAACGTGACCGCCAGCGGCGGCCGGCCAGCCACCGCCGAAGCGCTCGCGCTGCACGTCAGCGAGCAGGTCAGGACCGTGATCGAGCCGGTCTTCGTGCAGCTCTGGTCACCGGCAGTAACGGTCAGCTTCCAGGTATAGGTGCCCGCTGTCGGATAGGTGTGGCTCACGTTCTGCAGGTTCGCGTGTGGCGAGCCGTCGCCGAAGTCCCAGTCGTACGACGCACCGCCGCTGCAATTGGTCGTGGCACTTCCGCTGAACTGCACCGAAAGCGGCGCACCACCCGAGGTCGGTGACGCGCTGGCACCACAGGTCAGGCTGCAGGGCATGACGGTGACGGTACCGCTTTTCGTGCACGTCACCCCTTCGATGGTGGCTGTCATCGTCCACGTGTAGGTACCGACCTTCTGGTAGACATGGGAAGGGCTCGCTTCCGTCGCGTGGGCGGTGCCGTCGCCGAAATCCCAGTCGTACGACAGGCTTCCTGAGCAGTTCTGAGGCGAAGCTGAGCCGGTGAACTGCACGGCCAGCGGCGCGGTGCCCGACGACGGGCTGGCGCTCGCACCGCAGCCCAGGGTACAGGTGGAGCCGAGCGGCAGGATCGGGCGGTCTGCCGGTGTCTGCTGGCTGGTGGAGTCGCTCGAAAACGTGGCGACGGCCCGGAACCACTGCAGCCCGGTGGTGCCCGAAGGCGGCGTCGCGACGTACGTGAGAGTCACGCTCTCCCCTCCGCCGAGCGGCATTTGCCAGACGATCTTGCCGCTCTGGAGCGTCCCCGAGTGGCTGATCCCCGAGACGCTCCAACCCGTCGGGAACTGGTCTTCGACGCTCAGGTGGTTTCCCCACGCGAACTGGGTCGCCTTCAGGCCGACGGTCACCGGCGTCCCGGGTGTGTATTGGGAGGACGGATGAAAAAAGGTCGCCAGCCCCGGATCGTCGAGCGGCTGGTCCTCGGCTGGTCCGCCCCAGGCCGCGCCAACCGACCCCAGCACACCCAGACCAACGATCGCTACGACCGCGAGATGTCTCCGGAACCCGAGCCAAGCACACATCGACCCCTCCGAGCCTCGGATCAGTATACGTCTCGGCTCCAATCTCGCCTCCACGTAGCGGGCATGTCAACAAAAACCCGGCCTATACTGATCTCAAGCCACGGGTGGGTCGCTGGGGGTCGTGCTCGACCGCGGGCTTGCCGGCAACCCGGTACGCGCTTGCGAGCCTGCCTGTGCGGGCAATTGGGAGTGCGCCGTGGACACGGTAAAAGTCAACGAGGCCCGGGGTGAGGCGAGCGAGCGACCCCCCTGCCCGCGGCGCAGCGCGCCGCCGGTGGGGAGGCCGAG
>JAAYVZ010000100.1 GCA_012516935.1 Holophagae bacterium | reverse complement strand
TGCTCCCTCGCCCCCGCGGCAGCGGGGGCGAGGGGCAGGGGTGAGGGGGTGTCCCGGAGGATTGGGGGGTGTCGAGCTCGGGAGGGCTACCTTCCCGGGTGCACGCGGTACTTGTGGAGTGCGGAGACGAAGCGGGCGTAGTCCTCGTCCGGGACGTGGAGCCGACGGGCCAGCGCCTTGAGGTTGTGCTGGCTCGCCGCGAAGTGCTCGGCGAGCAGGCTGCGCAGCTCGGCGCGGTTGATCTCGCGCTCGAGAAACGCGGCCCAAGCGCAGTCCCAAAACGAGATGCCGGCAGCGAGCGCCGCGTGTACCCGGGCAAGCTCCGGATTGGCAGGCGCTCCATCGCCGGGGTTGGACGGACGCCGCGGAAGCAGCTCGGCGATCTCGCGGCCGATGGTCGGGTGTGAGAGCTGGATCCCAGCCCGCTTGAGCACGTTGACGAGCTCGCGCACGTTGCCCGGCCAGTCATGTCCCTCGACGACCTCCCAAAACCCCGGTCCCAACGTCTTCCCACGCAGCAACCGCTGATGCTCGAAGATCAAGGTGCGCAGGTCCTCGCGCCGCTGGCGCAGCGGTGGGATCTCGATCGAGAGGACGTTGAGGCGGAAGAAGAGGTCCTCGCGAAAGCGCTGGCGGGCGATCTCCTCCCCGAGGTCGCGATGGGTGGCGGCGATGACGCGTACCGCGGCCGAGCGCTCGCGGGTATCGCCGACGGGGCGGAAGCGCTGGCTGTCCATGAAGCGCAGCAGCTTGGCCTGGAACGCCATCGGTACCTCGGCGATCTCGTCCAGGAACAGGGTGCCGCCGCGCGCCGCCTCGACGAGCCCCTGCTTGTCACGCACCGCTCCGGTGAACGCACCGCGGCAGTGGCCGAACAGCTCGCTTTCGATGAGGTGCTCGGGGATCGCCGGGGTGTCGACGACGATGAGCTGGCCGGCGCGGCCCGAAAAGCGGTGGATGAGCTGTGCGATGTGGCTTTTCCCGACGCCCGTCTCGCCGAGCAGCAGCACCGGGTCTTCCTCGAGCGCGTAGGTCACCACCAGCTCGCGGATGCGCCGCGCCGCCGGGCTCGTGCCCGAGATCCCGCCGGCCCCTTCCTCGACCCCGCGCAGCTCGGCGAGTAGCTCGCGCAGCTCGCAGCCGCTCTGGCGGAAAAACTCGAGGTCCTCGGGGTCGAACCGATCATTGCCGCTGTCGACGTACAAGAACAGCTCATCGCTCACCGGGTGGACGAGCAAGCTGCGCACGAATAGGAAGCGCGCCGACTGCGGGAACCCGAGCTCGCCGGCGCTGATCATGATGTCCTGGCCGGCCACGCCGGAGCGGTCGGCGAGCGCCTGCCGGAGGTGGGTACGGGAGAAGCCGGTGCCCTCCTCGACGCTACGCCCGGCGATCGGGCGGCCCGCGTGCCAGCGGATGCGTCCGCCGCGGTCGACGAGCATCGCCAGGGCGATGTCCTTGTGCTGGATCTTCTCCGCCAGCCGCTGCTTGAAGAGGTCGATCACGCGGCCTCCGCGGCCAGCCGCGCGACGTGGTGACGGAGCTCCTCGTCGCTGGGGCGCGCCGCCGGGTCTTTGCGGAGCATCGCGGTGATCAGGCTCACCAGCGGCGGCGGGGTCTCGGGGCGGACGAGCGCCGGATCGACCGGCTCGCGGGTGAGTACCTGCTTGAGCACCGCGACCGGCTCGTCGGCCACGAACGGCTTGTGCAAGGTCACCAGCTCGTAGGTGAGCACGCCGAGTGAGAACACGTCGGAGGCCGGGGTCAGCTCGCGGAGCTGCAGGCGCTCGGGCGCCATGTAGCTGATGGTGCCGAGGATCTCGCCGGCCGCGGTGAGCGTGGTCGCGGTGTCGAGCTTGGCGATCCCGAAGTCGAGCAGCTTGACGGTCGGCACAACGCCCTCGAGCACGATGACGTTGGCGGGAGTGATGTCGCGGTGGACGATTCCCTTGGAGTGGATCGTCCCCACCGCGTCGACGAGCTGGGCGAGTACCGCCGTGCACACCGGCAGCGGCACGAGCTGGCCGCGCGAGGCGTGGTCCTGCAGTATCCGGGCGAGCGAACGGCCGGCCAGGTACTCCATGGCGATGTACAACCGCTGGTTGTGCTCGCCGCGGTCGAGGACCTTGACGATGTTGGGGTGGTCGAGGGCGTCGATGATCCGTCCCTCATTGATGAAGCGCTGGCGCTGCTCCTCGTCTGCTGCCAGCTCGTCGCGGATGACCTTCAGCGCGACGGTGGTACCGGGGTGGGTGAGCGAGGTCGCGCGGTAGACGACACCCATGCCGCCGGAGGTGATCTCCTCCTCAATCCGGTAGTGGCCGATGAACGTCCGCTTCTTCCAGAACGCCAGCAGATACAGGTAGCTCCGGAACGTGACGAGGGCTGCGCCGATGACGAGCGCCGCCACGGCAGCGGCGAGCCACGCCAGAAGCCGCGTGCGCCCGAGCTTCAAGCGGTGGATCTCGGCATCCCGGCGCAGCAGCTCGTTGTCCTTGCCGAGCAAGGCGATCTCACGGGCGCGCTTGTCGGCCTCGTACTTGCCCGCCAGCTCCGCCATGATGCGGCTGCGCTGCTCGCCCAGCATCTTCTCGCGGGTCTCGCCGTACAGCACTCGGTACTCGTATGCCTTGCGGTCGTCGCCGAGGTCGTGGTGGACGTCCGAGAGGAGGCGGTAGACGCCGTCGAGGATCTCGTTGGAGCGGGTCTCGACGCCGATCGCACGCGCCATCTCCAGGTAGCGCAGCGCCTCGGCGTGCCGGCCCTGCAGCAGGTAGACCTCGGCGAGGTTGTGATAGGTGCCGGCGATGTCGGCTCGGGCACCCTGGGCGGTGCGGATCTCGGCCACCCGCAGGTACTGCTCGAGCGCCCGCTCGTACTGCTTCCGCTTCTTGAAGACGATCCCCATGTTGTTGCGAGGGTTGGTCTCGAGCTCGCGGCGGCCGAGAGCGAGCGCGATCGAGAGCGAGCGCTCGAAGTAGTCGAGTGCCGGGCCGTCCTCGTCGCGCTGCTCGAAGGTGTTGCCGATGTTGTTGAGGACCTTGGCGACGGCAGCCTTCTCGTCGAGCGCCTCGAAAAGCGGCAGCGCGCGCTGGAAGTACTCGCGCGCCTTGAGCTGCTCGTCGAGGCGGCAGTAGATGTTGCCGATGCTGTTGAGGTTGTTGGCGATGCCGATCGTCCGGCCGAGCGCCTCCTCGTGCGTGAGCGACTCGAGGTTGTAGCGCAGCGCCTCCTGGTAGTCCCCGACGTTGAAGTACGCCACCCCGAGGTTGTTGGTCGCGGCCGCGATCCCCATGGCGTCGTCGAGCTCACGGTAGATCGCGAGCGCACCCTGGATCGCCTCGATCGCCTCCCAGAGCTTGCCGAGGTGGCCGAGCATCAGGCCGGAGTACCCCAGTGTCTTGCCCTCTTCGAGGCGGTCACCGAGCGAAACGAAGAGCTCGTGGGCAGCCTGCATCTCCTGCAGACCGCCGGCGTAGTCCTCCTGGACCATGCGTGCGAGCCCGCGGTTCTTGCGCGCGGTCGCGACGCCTCGGGCGTCGCCGTGCTGCTCGGCCAGCGCCAGCGCTCGCTCGGCGTACGCCTGCCCGCGCGGGCCGTCGCGCC
>JAAYVZ010000099.1 GCA_012516935.1 Holophagae bacterium | reverse complement strand
GGTGGTAGCCGGCGGCATGCCGCTGTCGCCGAGCGTCGCCGCCAAGGTCGTGCGCGACTACGCGCGCCGGGTGCGGGGTGAGCAGGAGGGCGCGACGAGCGCCACCCTGACGGGGCGCGAGCGCGAGGTGCTCACGCTCGTCGCCCAAGGCCACACCAACCAGGCGATCGCCGAGCTGCTCGGCCTTTCCCGCAAGACGGTCGAGGTCCACCGCACCCACTTGATGCGCAAGCTCGACCTCCACGACGTCACCGAGGTGGTCAAGTACGCGTTGCGCGCCGGCCTTATCACGCTCGACGGCTGAGCGGGAGGGAGCTCGGGCCGGGCTCGAACGCGAGGACTTGACAGTGTAAAGAGAGAGAGAGAATCTCCGGCAACCGAACCTCGGCTGGGCCGAAAGAAGACGGCAATGGAAAAGACGAAACCTGCGAATCCGACAACCAACCGATCGATGGCTCTGTTCACCGGGAGCGTGGCGCTACTTTCGGCACTGGCGCTGCCGAGCGCTGCCAACGCGTACTGGGCATGCGTGTTGTATGAAGCCCCGGGCTGCCGCACCTGGGAGTTCTGCGACGAGTACTATGATCACAATGACCAACCGACCGGTCGTACGAGGGTTACCCTTTACCGAGACGTCTGCTGATCGACGGCGAGCTGGCGCATGCCGCCAACGTGACTGCCACGCGATCCGAGCTGCTTTGGGGGCCCAGCCCGGCAGGACCTGATCCCATCACGATCGAGCTCCTCACGCAGGCGGATCTCGGAGGGCTCAAGACGGAGCAGTGGCCTCCCCTTCTTGTCCGAAGCGAGCTCGACGGCTCGAATACCGAAGTCCTACTGCGCCTTGACCAGGCTCGCCTTGCAGCGCTCGAGCCGTCTCTCCCGATGTACCACGAGCTCATCCCTGCGTTGCGGTCCGACGGGAAGGTGTGGCTTGCGGGGCCGTTCAGTGGCGAGATCACTCTGGCCAAACCGAGCGGCCAGATCCTCCACAGCGCCCAGTTGCCGGCCGCTCTCACGCGCTCGGAGGATGTGCCAGAGATCCGCAGACGGATGGACGAGGAAGACGCACAGGAAGCCGAGAAGATGAAGGCCTCGCGGCTTGGTGATGCGACCCGCAAGCCTCCCAGCGGGTTCAAAACTTTCTCATTCAACAAATCCCGCCTGTTCGCCACTGCCCATGCGCGCGGGCGCGATCTGGTGCTTACCCTCTCCACTCACGAGCCTCCACGCGGGTCCCTCCTCGTGGTCGCCGATGGCGAGGAGCACTTGCAGTGCTTCAAGTTTCCAGAGCACCTCCGGGGCAAGGATGACGCCGCGATAGTGCAACCGGTCGTCACGGATGATGCTGTCTGGTTCGCTGACCCGTTCGGCTACATCCCATGGGAGAGGCTCGGGGCGTTGCTGAGTCCCGAGGAGAAGCCGGAGGGCGACGCCCCGCGATAGTCGCGCGTGGAGGCGCACCCGGAGAACGCCGAGCGCGACTCGAGTGTCGCGGTGCGTGCTCCGCGGTCCACGGTTGGCGGGCAGCGTCCGGGACGGTGCCTGGCGAGCTGCGACGAACGACGCTTCTGCGGAAACCGACGATTGCGGACAGTGATTCCGGGCGAACGCGGACAGCGGTGCGAGTTGAGCTGAGCCAGGGTGCCTGTTG
>JAAYVZ010000098.1 GCA_012516935.1 Holophagae bacterium | reverse complement strand
TGCCCGGATCGACGAGGAACCCCTCGGGGTTCAGCTCCACCTGTCTGCCGTCAAGGTTGATCGTCGCCATGGCGCCTCCGGGAGCGCCGCGTCGCGCGGCCGTCCTCGCGTGGTAGTGTGTATGCATGATCTAGGGAATTGTGTGCATGACAATTTGGCTCCCCGACATCACCGATTCGAAGCAGCCCGCCTACCGAGCGATTGCCGAGGCCATCGCCGACGCCATCCGGCAAGGACGTCTGCGTCCCGGCGACCGGCTGCCCACGCACCGGCTGCTCGCCGACCTGCTGGGGGTGAACGTCAGCACCGTGACGCGCGCGTACCGTGAGGCAGCGCGGCGCCGCCTGCTCGGCGGGGAGGTGGGGCGCGGCACGTACGTGCTGGGCGTGGCCTCCGAGGCGGCGCTGTTCGCGCGCGAAAAGCGGCCGGAAGGCGGGGTCATCGACCTCTCACCCAACACGCCCCCCGCGCTGCTGCGTGACCCCGACCTCGCGGCTGCGCTGGGGGGGATCGACGAGCGCGAGGCCGCTCGGCTCCTCCACTACCCGGCCACGGCCGACGCGCTGCAGCACGCGCACGCAGCGGCGGGATGGCTCGGTCGGCGCGGTGTCGGCGCCCAGGCCGACAGCATCGTCGTCTGCGCCGGGGCACAGCACGCCATGGACTCGGCGATCAGCGCCTTCCAGGAGATCGACGAGGTCGGCTGCGAGCCGCTCGTCTACCCCGGGCTCAAGGCCGCAGCCCGGCGGTGGCGGCGCCGTTTGCACCCGATGGCGATGGATGGAGAAGGGGTTACGCCTGGGGCGTTCGAGGCTGCGTGTCGGGCTGGAGTGCGCCTCGCCGTACTGTCGCCGACGCTGCACAACCCGACCACCGCCACGATGAGCCTCGAGCGCCGGCAGCGGCTCGTCGAGATCGCTCGCCGGCACGACGTCGTGATCGTCGAGGAGGACGTCTACGGTCTGCTGCCCGAGCACGCGCCACCGCCACTCGCCGCGCTCGCCCCGGAGCGTGTGCTGTACCTCACGGGGTTGTCGAAGACGGTGGCACCGGGCCTGCGCATCGGCTATCTCGTCGTTCCCCCCCGCCTACGGGAGCGGATGCGCGACGCCTCGCACCACACGGCGTGGTACGTCTCGCCGATCTCGGCCGCGCTGGCCACTCGCTGGCTTGCCGACGGCACCGCCTGGCGCCGCCTACTCGCCCAGCGCCGCGAGCTCGCGGCCCGCCACCGCCTGTGTGCCCGCCACCTCGAGAGGTTCGCCTGGCGAGGCGTGCCGCACTGCCCGCACGTCTGGCTCGACCTGCCGCCCGGCGGCTCACCGACGCTCGCCAGGCAGGCGCTGGCCGCCGGTGTGGTCGTGGTGCCCTCGGCAGTGTTCGCCGTCGGCCGCGCTACCGACGACGGGGTGCGCATCTCGCTCGGCGCGGCTACCGATCGCGCCAGCCTCGCCGAGGCGTTCGCCCGCCTCGCGGCGTTGCCGGCCGGACAGCGGGAGAGCTGACGGTCAACGCGGGTCGACACCGCGCGGCCCGCGGCGGATCAGCCCTTTTGCCGTCTGGCGCCCGCTCGTCGAACGTCACGTCGGTCTCGGGATCGGTGCTCTACCCCGTCTCTCCATGGTGTAGGATGGAAGCACCTTTCGACGAACGAGAGACCGGCTTGCGGCCCGCAGCGTGGAAAGGTACCCACATCACGTCGAGGAGGCTGTCATGCCGACGATCGACAAAGCGCGCCCAGCCCACATCGCTCTGGCTATCGGCGTGCTGGCCTTGCTGCTGCCAGCGGGGGCAATGGCTGCGCCGCCGGTTGCGCAGGCCGGGGCATATTCCTACGTCGTGCGCACCGCCGGGCACACTCCAGGCCACGACGGCACGTTCTGGCTCACCGATCTCGAGCTCCGCAACCGCGGCCCGTTTACGGCCACGGTCAACCTGTACTTCCTCGAGAAGCGGAAGAACAACTCGGACGCCGTCAGCCGGACCTTTTCGTTGGCTGTCAACCACTCGCGGCGGCTCGTCGACGTGCTCGGTACCCAGTTCGGCGTCACCCGGAGCTCGGGAGCGATCCTGATTGGCAGCGACCAGCCGCTGCTCGCCACCTCGCGGACCTACAACTCGGCCGCGACCGGTACCTACGGCCAGTACGTGGAGGGGACGCCCACGTCGCGGGGCGTCGTCCAGGGTGAGGTCGTGCGCCTCGTGCAGCTCACCCAGAACGCCACGTACCGCACCAACCTCGGCTTCGCCAGCGCCTCTGCGTCGGCGACGCAGGGGGTGGTGGAGCTATACCAGGCGAACGGCAGCAAGCTCGGCGAGCACCCGTTTGCTTTGCAGCCGTGGGGGGCAGACCAGGTCGACTACGTTTTCACGAAAGTCACCGCTCAGGCGGTCAACGACGGGTACGCCCTCGTGCGGCCGACCACGCCAGGGGCGCGGATCTTCGTCTACGCCTCGGTGGTGGATGGCCGGACCGGTGACCCGGTGTGCGTCGTGCCGGTGGGACGGCCGGACCCGGCGTGGCCGGGAAAAGGTGGTGAGTGGAGCCCGACCGGCCTCGGTGAGGGAGCGGCGGCGCCGCAGCCCGGGGCGCAAGTTCCTGCTCTCGCGGTGACCGGGAACAGGCTGTTGGCGAGTGTCGGTATGGGAGGCGCGGTGTATGTGAGCACCGACGGGGGTGCTACCTGGTCGCGGCGGAACGTTGGCGGGTTGTCGGTCAAGGGCCTCGCTGTCGACCCGGCTGACCCGTCCACGGTGTGGGCTGTGGCGGCGAGCTCGTGGGGCGTGTACAAGAGCACCGACGCTGGCGAGACGTGGCAGGCGATGAGCCAATCGCTCGGTCCCTACCAGGACAAGCGGGCCGTCACCGTGGACCCTAACGACTCGAATACCGTTTTTGCCGGTGGGTTCAATGGCCTGGTGCGCTCGAACGACGGCGGTACCACGTGGGCCGGGCTATCGCTCAAAGCCGGCGTCCAGCCGTGGGTCTACTCGCTCGCCATCGACCCGACGAACAGCCAGACGGTCTACGTCGGGACCGAGGCGGGCGTGTACCGGTCGAGCAACGGTGGCACCGCCTTCACGCCTGCCACCTCGGGGGTCGGTTCCGTCCAGGTCGACACGCTCTTGGTCGACCCGGAAAACCCGACTCGGGTCTGGGCGGGTACCCGGACAGGCCTTTTCCGCTCCACCAACCGCGGCGACACCTGGAACCCGGTGACCATCGGAGCGGGAGCGCCAGCCGTCAAGGCGTTGGCGCGCGAACCAGCCACGGGCGTGCTCTGGGCCGGGACCTCGTCGGGGCCGTTCTGCTCGGTCGATAGCGGTGCCCACTGGGAGATATGCGGGGCGGGCGGTGCGGGTCTCGACGTGGATTCGCTGGCGATCGTTTCCGGACGCCTCACGACGGTCGTGGCCGGAACCTCAGCGGCGGGTGTTTTCGCGCTGGTCACGAGCGAGCTGCTGCTCCCGGCGGCGGCGCACAACCCGGGTTGGAACAACACCCTCTGGCGTACCGACCTGGAGGTGGCCAACCCAGGGCAGACCGCGGCCAGCTTCGAGATCGCCCTGCTCAAGGCGAAGGCCGACAACTCCAACCCCCTCACCAAGAGCTACACCCTCGCGCCGGGGGTGGCCGAGCGCTTTCAGGACGTGCTCTTTGCCGAGTTTGGCTACACCGGCTCGGCGGCGCTGCGGGTGAAGCCTACCTCGGGACGGGTGATGGCGACGAGCCGTACCTACACCGTCGAGGAAAAGGGCACCTATGGCCAATTCATCCCCGGCCTGGAGGCGATGCAGGCGCAGGGGCCGGGCAACACCCTGCGCCTGATTCAGCTCGCCCAGTCCTCGAAGGCGACCTCGGGATTCCGCACCAATATCGGGCTGCTGAACGTCTCGGCGGTGCCGATGACGGTCGAGATCCGGCTGTTCGACCGCGACGACAACCTCGTGGGCTCGTTCTCCGAGCCGCTGCTGCCGTTCGAGTTCCGCCAGCTCGACAGGCCGTTCGCCAAATACACGTCGGCGGACCTCCCCGAGGGGTACGCGAACCTGTGGACGAACACGGTGGGCGCGAGCTTCGTGGCCTACGCCTCGGTGATCGACAACCGCAGCGGCGACCCGATCTACATCCCCGCGCGGTGAGCGGTATCCGGTCGGACGAGGGAGCACACGATCACGTCGTAGAAAACACCGTGGATGCAAAGCCGGGCCCGGAGCCTACCAGCGCGAGCGAGGCCCGTGTGCTCCCGCCCGTGTACCCGACCACCGTCCATGCCGAGGAACTCGAACGAGTCTTGGCTGGAGTGTGGGCGACACGGAGAAGCCGCTCCCTGAAAAGGTCCCCAGCCTTCGGCGGTTTGGGCGGAAGGCTCGACAGTACCTGGCCTGCGGCCTTGGGCAGAAGCGATCTCACGCTGCAACGGCGCTGGCTCGGACCCCGTCGAGCACCGAGACGAGCTCGTCGAGCTGGATAGGGGTGAATAGTGCCTCTGGGCCGGTTGGCGTGAGGTCCGTGAACGGCGACTCGTAGAGCCTGGCGGGCTCGACGATGCCATGCTCCGTCAGGTGATCGACGATCAGGTTGATGAACTCGAGTTGGTTCGCGGCGAGTGTCTTGCCCGCAATGAAGGTCGCCATCGCCTCCTTGGCAGCGCCGCGATCGAGCCCGACGAGCGACCGCACGAAAAGGCCGAGCCCCTGCGCCTCTGCGACGGCGCGCCGCAGCTCCTCGGGTTCGCCGACGCGGCTTTCGGCGAGCATGCGCTCGAGCTCATCGAGGTCGGCGCGGGTCAGCGCCTTGTTGGTGCGGAGCTTGTGGATGGCGACGTGATCGAGGTGCGCCCTCAGAAACGCCCGGGCCTTGGCGCGGAACTTGGCAACGTCGGTGCCCACGGCCAGGCCGGGCAGTGGGATATCGGTTGCAGGTCCCAGAAGGTCCTCGAAGTCCGTGTAGACGGGCTTGCGTTGCCGCTTGTCGATGAACTGGACCAGGCCGCGCAGCCGCCGGCGCATGACCTCCAGCATCGGGATCGTGACATCCAGCCACCACTCGTCGTCCTGCACCTCCCCGATGAGCGCCATCTGCTCACGCACCATGGGGATGGCGGTCTTCTCCTCGAGCAGCGCCGCGATCTGCTTCACCCGGTCGCGCAAGCGCTCGAAGCCCGGGTCGGAGCGGAGCCGTGCGAGCTGAAGGGTGAGCGCCAGCAGGTCGAATCGGCACGCCTCTTCGTTCTCCGCGTCCAGCTCGGAAGGCAGCCCCGCCACCTCGTGGCGCAGCTCGGCCAGCTCGTCGGGACCGAGTGAAAGCCACGCTTCGGCCTTGGAGTAGCGCTCGACCGCGCGCCGCCTGGGGCGTACCACGAAGTTGTCGAGGTTCATCGCCGCCACCTCGCGGTGGAGCAGGTACGAGGCTGCGCGGCGCACGTCGAGGTCGGTCTTCGGCTCCAGGTAGGCAGGTACCGTTTCCCCGGTCCCACTGCCGTCTTCTTGCCGGCGAACGTCGAGCTCGGCGATCAGCTCCAGACGCGCCTTGAACAACCGCTTTCCCAGCGGCTCCGGCGTGGCTCCCTCCGCGGCCGGGAGGTCCTGGCTGAAGTACTCCAGGTTCTGACAGTAGTCGAAGACGTTGAACAGCTCCTTGTGGATGTCCGGACCGAAGAGGTCGGCGCACAGGCGCGTGCCGCGCCCCAGCATTTGCCAGAACTTGGTCTTCGAACGCACCAGCTTGAAGAACACGAGGTTGACGACCTCCGGCACGTCGATGCCGGTGTCGAGCATGTCGACAGAAATCGCGATGTGCGGAGGCTTGTCCTTGGCTGAGAACGAATCGATCAGGCTCTGGGCGTACTCGGTCTTGAAGGTAATGGCGCGGGCGAACTCGCCGCGGAGGTGCGGGTAGTGGACGTCGAACCGCTCGGCGATGTACTCCGCGTGCGCCTGGTTCTTGGCGAAGATGATGGTCTTGCCGAGTCGGTCGCCGCCGGCCACGGTGAGGCCGCTCGTCATCAGGTGCTCCAGCACTTTGTCCACGGTGTCCGTGTTGAACAGCCACTTGTTGATAGCTTGCGCCTCCACGCAGTCGGGCACCTCGCCGTCCTCGTCCCACTCCAGGGCGTCCCACTGGTCCTTTTCCTCATCCGATAGCTCGTCGTATGTGATTCCCTCGCGCTGGAACTTGAGCGGCACCGA
>JAAYVZ010000097.1 GCA_012516935.1 Holophagae bacterium | reverse complement strand
TCCGTCAACGTTTCCAACCTGTCGATTGCCGCAAACAACTCGAAATTCGAGCCAGTGATTGGGCGGCCCGGCGACGGCGCATCGCCGAGCTGCGCCATTGTCGACGAGTACCATGAGCACAAGACCTCCGAGCTGTACGACACCATGCAGACCGGCATGGGCGCCCGCTCTCAGCCCTTGATTCTGGTCATCACCACAGCAGGATCGGACATCTCCGGCCCGTGCTTCATGCACCAGGTCGAGCTGCAGAAGATCCTCGAAGGCGTCATCGAAAACAACCAGCGCTTCGGCATCATCTTCACAGCCGACGAAGACGACGATTGGACGAGCGAAACGGCGCTGCTCAAAGCCAACCCGAATTATGGCGTCTCGATCGACGCGGAATTTCTCAGGCTGCAACAGCGCGACGCGATCAGCGACCCGCGCAAGCAGAACGTATTTAAAACCAAGCACCTGAACATCTGGGTCGCAGCCGCCTCGCCGTGGCTCAACCTGTTCAACTTGCAACGCGCGGGAAACGGAGCACTCAGCATTGGCTGCGCTAGCTGGGATGGCTGCGTAGTCGGCCTCGACCTGGCCAGTAAACAGGACATCGCTAGCGCAGTTTGGCTCTGCTGGAAAACGAAAGACGGCGCGCGCCATTACTACGCCTTTTCGCGCAACTACGCACCCGAAGCCGCTATCGAAAAGGAAGAAAACGCCCATTATCGGGCCTGGGTCAACGAGGGCCACCTGATCGCCACACCTGGCAACATGATCGCCCTGCAGCAGATACAGGAAGACATCATCGAAAGCGCCAGCGCCGTCCATATCCGCGAAGTCGCCAAAGACCCATGGGGCGGCCACCAGCTTGGTGCCAATTTGCAGGAAGAAGGCCTTGACGTCGTCGATATACCGCAGCAAGTCCGCTTTTTGAGCGACCCGATGAAGGAAATCTCGGCACAAATCGACGCCGGACGCTTCCATCACGACGGCAACCCCTGCTACGTCTGGATGATGAGCAACGTCGAAGTCAAGGAAGACCGAAACGAAAACATCTTCCCGCGCAAGTTGCGCGCCGGAAACAAGATTGACGGCGCAGTGGCCACCATCATCGGTATGAATCGGGCGCTGGCCGTAGCAGAAGAAGACGTCCCGCTCGACGATTTTATCCTCGACCCAATTTCAGGCTGACGCATGAATCGATTTCTCACAAGCTTCCTCGGCTGGTTTGGCTGGGGCGGCGCGCTCGGCCAGCATTCCGGCCAACAATCCGGAGCGCCGTCAAGCGCATTGATCGAAGGGTCGAGCAATATCGGACCCGATGGTGCCATGCAGCTCTCGACCGTCTGGTCATGCGTCTGGCTGCTGGCCAACACCATCGCCACCCTGCCGTTCTTCGTCTATACGCAAAAAGACGGCATGCGCGAACTGGCGCGCGATACCATGCTTTGGGTGATCCTGCACGACAGCCCGAATTCACGCATGACGCCGGTCGAGTTCTGGGTCGCCATGCTGCTCAATCTGATTCTGCGGGGCAATGCCTACGCTCGAATTGAACGAGACGAAAACGGCGAGGCGGAAGCGCTCTGGCCAATGGCCGCCGACCAGGTCGAAATGCACATCCTCGACGACGGCAGCGTTGCCTATAAATATTACATCGGCGGTAACGTCGCTGTGCTGTCCGAAGACAGCGTCCTGCACATCAAGGAAATCGGAAACGGCAACATCGGCTTTGCGCGCCTCGACTACATGCGCGC
>JAAYVZ010000096.1 GCA_012516935.1 Holophagae bacterium | reverse complement strand
CGGCGCTCGCCGCCGGTGCCCTGAGCGCGGGCCTCGTTGACGGCCAGCGCGCGCCCGCCGACCTCGCGGCCGTTCATGGCGGCGATCGCGGCCTGGGCCTGGGCGGCGTCGTCGAACTCGACGAACCCGAACCCGCGCGAGCGCCCGGTCTGGTTGTCCATGATCACCTTGGCCGAGGCCACGGTCCCGAACTCGGCGAACATCTCTCGGAGCTCCTCGTCACGGGTTGAGTATGGAAGGTTGCCAACGTATAGCTTCATCTCTCTCATCTCCTCGCCGGCAACCCCACAAGCCCCCGCGGCTCTCCGCGGCGTACCCTCCGTGCCCGCCGACTCGACACCGGAGCGTGAATTCTAGCAGGTTGGTGCCAGAGTCAACATCCTCCTCACGGAGTGGCTGCCCCTCCGGCGAGCGGGGTGGGCCGGGGCCGGTCGTCGAGCGGGGGTCGTCCACGAAAGCGTGCGGGCCCTCCTCGTGCTCCTCTCCTGCGCCTGTCTTCTGCGTCGCGCTCCGCCGCCGGCGGGCCGTGCAGTCCGGCGAGCACAGGCCGGTGCGGCGTGCGGTGGCTTGCCCCGCCCGGTCCCGGGCAGCTCGTGTGGTTTCGCGGCGGCGGTGGTGGGTGTCCAAAGAGGGCGGGCGAGCGGCTTGCTGCCCGAACGCCGTGGGAAGACGTGTGGGCCGGGGGCTGGGACGGTGTCCTCCTGCACTTCGACGGCGGAGCCTGGGGCGGCGTCGCGAGCGGCACCACCCGGAACCTCAACGCGGTCTGGGGTGACGGCGCCCGCATCCTGCTCGCCGTCGGCGGGAACGGCACCATCCTCCGGCGCGAGCAGGCCGGCTCAGCCCGCAGAGACAGACTGGTTGGCGAGCGCCAGCCGCCGGGAAGGGGCTCGTCACCTCGGGCAGGCGCACCGTTGCTGGTAGGCGTTGAGGTGCTTGACCATCCTGCCCTTCCAGAACACGTTGCCGAGCAGGCCGACGTCGAGGCCCGAGAAGAACCGCTTGACGAAGGCGATGTTCATCTCGTCGGTGAACGGCACGAAGCTGCGGGAGACATCACCGCCGAGGTCCTTCTGGATATCGAGCGCCAGGACAGGCGTCGCGCAGGCGAAGTCGTGGGCGGCGAAGTCCACCCACCGGAGCTTGCGGTTGTGGTCGGTGGTGAACCACACCCGCATCTGCCTGGGGTCGAGCACGAGCGACCAGCGGTTGGCGCCGCACCACATCTGCTCCAGGATCTTGAACGCCTGCTCATGGGCCGGCGCCGCGGGGTCGGCCTCGGCCTGCCGCAGCATCGCCGCGGCCCACACGAACCGCCGGTCCTTCTCCTTCTCGCCGTAGTCGACGGGCGCCGTGCCGCCGAACCCCTCGAACTCGGCGAGCCGCTTCAGGCAGCTCGGGTAGGTGTAGTTGGTGGAGACGCGGACGGGCAGCGTTGCGGCCGCGTAGGTGAGGGTCTTGCCTTCCTCGAACTCGACGACAGCCGAGCGGCCAGCGCGGTCGGCGACGAAGAAGTGCCACTGGCAGTGGCCGTCGGGGACGACCTTCGCGAGGCTGTCGAGGACCTCCGGCACCGACTCGAAGCTGTCGAGCAGGTACTGCATCCAGGCGTGGTGGTACATCTTCACGAGCGAGGGGTCCGACGGGTAGACCGAGCCCAGCAGGGTCATCTCCCCGACGTGGAGCCCGACCTCGTTCATGCCGCCGTCTGGGAACTCGCGGCCGAAGACGTTGTAGGTGATCGAGCCGTGCTTCGAAACCCAGGTCAACCGCTTGACGGCCTTGTCTCGTCCGGAGAAGGAGTTGAGATCCCGGTACGAGACGCTCTGCTTGGGGATGCCCCGCTTGTTGACGATCAGCATCCCCGGCGTCTCGTTGGCCGCGTCGTCGAGGTTGTGGCCCACCAGCACGGCGTCGTCGCGCGTCATGAGGAACGTCGCGCACGATCGCGGCCCGCCGGCGGGGCCCGACGCTCCCTCGGACGACAGCGCCCAGCCCGCCATTGCGGCGAGGGCGGACAGCGAGGTCAAGAACCGGTTGTGGGCCATGAGGGTCCCTCCTTGCGGGGTCGCCAGACTACCACCTGTCGTGCGTCGGGACGCCCATCGACGGCCACCCAACCGGCGCGACCCTACCGCCGCGGGCAGGGCGGCAGGACCGGGGCGTCGGCCGGCTCGTGCGCGAGCGGTGCCGTCTCCATGCAGTCGAGCGGGTTGCAGCAGGTGTGGCACACCCGCTTGAACGCCGAAAACCCCGTGAGCTCGATCCTGGGCGAGAGGAAGGTATCCTTCACCGGCTCGTCGCGCAGGAGGTCGGTCGACAGGTACTTCTTGTTGTCGTCCGGGAGCACCGTGACGACGACCGCGTCGGGGCCGAGCTCCTGCTGGGCGAGCACCGCGCCGAGGAGGTTGGCGCCCGAGGAGATGCCGACGCCGAGGCCGAGCTCGGAGGCCAGCTTCTGCGCCATCAGAATGGAGTCGCCGTCGTCGACGGCGAGGATGCGGTCGAGCGAGCCGATGTCGACGATCGGCGGGATGAACTCGTCGGAGATCCCCTGGATGCGATGCTTGCCGACCTTGTGGCCGGTCGACATGGTTGGGGAGTTGGCCGGCTCGAGCGGGTGGATCCGGCACGCCGGGTGGACGCTGCGCAGGTACTGGCCGACGCCCATGACGGTGCCGCCGGTGCCGACGCCGGCGACGAAGGCGTCGGGGCGCAGGCCACGGAAGCGAAGCTGCCACCAGATCTCGGGCCCGGTCGTCTCGAAGTGCGCCGTCACGTTGTCGCGGTTGGCGAACTGGCGCGGCAGGAAGACGCCCGGGTCGGCGGACGCCATCTCCTCGGCCCGGCGGATGCTGCCGAGGAACCCTCCCTCCTCCTTGCTCACGAGGTTGATCGTCGCCCCAAGGCTGCGCACCAGGTCCATGCGCTCCCGGCTCATCCAGTCGGGCATGAAGATCACCACCGGGTGCCCGAGCGCCCGCCCCAGCGCCGCGAACGAGATCCCGGTGTTGCCCGAGGTCGCCTCGGCGATCGTCGCGCCCTCGGCGATCGTGCCGTCGGCGTACGCCCGCCCGAGGATGTGTAGCGCCATGCGGTCCTTGATCGAGCCGGTCATGTTGAGGTTCTCGGCCTTGGCGTAGATGGTGCGCTCCCGGCCGTCGAGCGTGAGCTGGATGGCCAGCAGCGGCGTGTTGCCGACCAGGCTCTTCAAGCTGCGCAGGCGTGAGAAGGTCGACATGCCTGTCCCCCCGTCGGCCGCAATGGTAGCCGGCGCGGCGGGCACTGGACAGGGGTCGCGTTGCCTCATCAAGAATCTACGCGAAAGGGAGTCGTTGCCTCACGAGAGGATCTACGCGAAGGAGCAGAGCAAGTGCTTCCTGACGGGGGAAGCGAAGATGAGGCTAGGGATGAGTGAGCGGAGAGTGTTGGTGAAAGCGTGTGCGGGGCAGTACCAGCGAGGGAACAAGCGCGAGCGGAGCGCGGTGCTGGGGCGATTCGTCGCGGCGAGCGGGTATTGCCGAGCCTATGCGAGCTGGCTGTTGCGCTGGCATGGCAAGCGCGTGCGAGTAGGCGCGCGAGTCGTCGTCGTGGGCGACGCGACGACGCGCGTGAGACGTCGGCGCGAGCGGGTCTACGGCGCCGAGGCCGTGGCGGTCGTGACGAGGTTGTGGAAGCTTTTGCGGAGGCCGACTGAAAGCGGACACGAATTCGAGCGATTGCGGACAGGGGGCCGGAGGAACGCGGACAGTGATTCGAGGGAACGCGGACAGATGAGGGTCGTGGTCGGTGGCGTGTCCGCGATCGTCGTTCGGGTGTCCACGATCGTCGGTGGCGTGTCCGCGATCATTCGGAATCTGATTCTCGCGGTGTGCGAGGCGAGGTGAGCATCAGGGTCCAGGACCGGCAATCCTGATCTCCGAGGGAGGCAGGATGCCAGGGAGAAGGATTGCGATGCGGAAGGTCAAGGAGGTGCTCCGTCTGCGGCTGACGGCGGGGCTTTCGAGCCGGCAGATTGCGCTGTG
>JAAYVZ010000095.1 GCA_012516935.1 Holophagae bacterium | reverse complement strand
TCACCGTCGATCTCTCGTTGCGTCTCGATTCGCTGTCGGCGGTGATGTTGTTTTTCGTGACCGTGGTTGGTTTTCTGATTCATGTGTACTCGGTTGGCTACATGCACGACGAGGCGGCGACGGCGTACGCCCGCTACTTTGCGTATTTGAACCTGTTCATGTTCGCCATGTTGACGCTCGTCCTGGGGGCCAACCTCCTCGTCGTGTTCGTCGGCTGGGAAGGCGTCGGGCTGTGCTCGTACCTGCTGATCGGCTTTTACTTCGAGAAGGATTGGTGCGCCGCGGCGGGGAAGAAGGCGTTCATCGTCAACCGCATCGGCGACTTCGGGTTCCTCCTCGCCATCGTGATCGCGTTCAAGGCGTTCGGCACCGTTGACATCGCCGGGCTGCAGGCCGCCATGGCGGCGGACCCGGAGGCGGCAGGGCGCTGGGCCACCGTGCTTGCGGTGCTGCTGTTCGTTGGCGCCACTGGCAAGTCGGCGCAGCTTCCGTTGTACGTGTGGTTGCCGGACGCGATGGCCGGTCCTACCCCGGTGTCGGCGCTGATTCACGCCGCCACCATGGTGACCGCTGGCGTGTACATGGTGGCGCGGACCAGCTTCATCTACGCCCTGTCACCGACCGCCTTGTTGGTGGTGGCGGTGGTCGGCGGGGTGACCGCCGTGTTTGCGGCGACCATTGGGTTGGCGCAGAACGACATCAAGAAAGTGTTGGCGTACTCCACCGTAT
Organism: Holophagae bacterium; assembly: GCA_012516935.1. GTDB lineage: Bacteria > Acidobacteriota > Thermoanaerobaculia > Thermoanaerobaculales > Thermoanaerobaculaceae > JAAYVZ01. The sequence continues at coordinate 19,161 of JAAYVZ010000095.1, read as the reverse complement.
CCCAGCTCGGGTACATGTTCTTGGGGGCGGGGGCGGGGGCGTTCGCGGCGGCGATCTTTCACGTCTTCACCCATGCCTTTTTCAAGGCCTGTTTGTTTTTGGGGGCCGGCTCGGTGATTCATGCCTGCGGCGGCGAGCAGGACATGCGGAAGATGGGTGGGCTCAAGTCGCACATGAAGGCGACGTACTGGACCTTTTTGGTGGCGACGCTGGCTCTGGCCGGGATCCCGATATTTGCCGGGTTTTTCTCCAAGGATGAGATTTTGGCCAAGGTATTCGCGGCTGGGGTGGGGAACCTCCACGGGTACGGGACGGTGTATCTGGGGCTGTGGGGGCTCGGGGTGGTGGGGGCGTTTTTGACTGCGTTTTACATGTTTCGGGTCGTGTACATGACGTTTCACGGTGAGTTTCGGGGGAGCGCCGAGCAACGACACCATCTGCACGAATCTCCGGGGGTGATGGTGTGGCCGCTGCGGATCTTGGCTGGTGGCAGCGTTGTCGCGGGGTTGCTCGGGGTGAGCAAGGCGATGGTGTTCGACTGGTTCGATTCGAACTGGTTCGAGCACCTGCTGCACCCGGTGGCACCGGCGGTCACGGTTGGGCACCACGTGTCGTTGGGTGTGGAGTGGGGGCTGATCGTGCTGTCGGTGGGGGTGGCGGTGGCGGGGATTTGGCTCGCGAAACGGTTCTACTTCGGACCCGAGGCCGGGGCAGTACCGGCCCGCGTGGCCGCTGCGTGGCCGCGCCTGTACCGCACCGTGGCCAACAAGTACTGGGTGGACGAGATCTACGACGCGACGGTGGTGGACGGCACGATGATGTTGGCGCGCGGCTCGTGGGAGGTCGACGCGCGGGTCGTCGACGGCGTGGTGAACGGCACCGCACTCGGTACGCGCGGTTCGGCATTCGCCTCGGGGTTGTTCGACCTCCACATCGTGGACGGTCTCGTCAACAAGATCGCCGACGCCTACCAGTGGGCCAGCGTGAAGCTCCGCCGGCTGCAGTGGGGCGTGGTGCAGGGGTACGCCCTGGCGATGGTCGTAGGTTTCGTGCTCGTGCTGGCCGCGGCGCTGTGGCTCGGGCACGCGGTGTGAGGGAGAAGACATGGAGTTCTTCGCGAATCCGCTCAACCAGATCTGCTACCTGCCCCTGCTCGGGGCTCTGGTCATCATCTTCTTCCTCAAGCGCGAGCAGTCGAAGGCGATCAAGGTCGTGGCCACGGTCACGGCCGGTCTCGATTTCGTGATCTCGATCCCGCTGTGGTGGCGCTACCTGCCGGAAGGGAACGCCTTCCAGCTCACCTACAAGGCGAGCTGGATCCCGTCGATCGGTAGCTCGTACCACTTCGGGGTCGACGGGATCTCGGTGCTGCTGATCCTGCTCACGACGCTGCTCGGCTTCATTGCCGTGTACAGCTCGTTCTCCGCCATCACCCACCGCGAGAAGGAGTACTACGTTTTCTTGCTGGTGCTGCAGACCGGCATGCTGGGCGTTTTCATGGCGCTCGACTTCGTGCTCTTCTATGTCTTCTGGGAGGTCATGCTGGTCCCGATGTACTTCCTCATCGGGATTTGGGGCGGTCCGCGCAAGCTCTACGCGGCGATCAAGTTCTTTCTCTACACGCTGGCTGGCTCGGTGCTGATGCTGGTCGGCATCCTGGCGCTGTACTTCTACAACTCGACCGGGCTCGGTGCGGTCGGCCTCGAGGGTCTCGGCAACCCAGCCACCTTCGACGTGCCGACGCTGTTCGGGATCGCCGGCAGAATCCCGCCGGGTCTGCAGATGTGGATCTTCCTCGCCTTTTTCGTGGGGTTCGCGATCAAGGTGCCGATGTTCCCGTTCCATACCTGGCTGCCCGATGCCCACGTCGAGGCTCCCACCGCCGGCTCCGTGATCCTGGCTGGCGTGCTTCTGAAGATGGGGACGTACGGGTTCATCCGCTTCTCGCTGCCGCTGCTGCCCGACGCCACCCAGAAGGCGGTGCCGTGGATGGTGGGGTTGGCGATCGTCGGCATCATCTACGGTGCGCTGGTGGCGATGGCACAGAAAGACATGAAGAAGCTGGTCGCGTACTCGTCGGTGTCGCACCTGGGGTTCGTGATGCTGGGGATGTTCGCCCTCAACCCCTCGGGGTTGTCGGGCTCGGTGCTGCAGATGATCAATCATGGGCTGTCGACCGGCGGGCTCTTCCTCCTCGTCGGGATCGTCTACGAGCGTCGCCACACCCGGATGATCGCCGACTACGGCGGCCTCGCGAAGGTCATGCCGGTGTACGCCACGCTATTCATGATCATCACCATGGCCTCGATCGGGCTGCCGACGCTCAACGGCTTCGTGGGCGAGCTGACGATTCTCATCGGCGCCTTCAACCGCTCGACCTGGTGGGCGGTGCTGGCCGCCTCGGGAATCGTGCTCGGCGCGGCGTATATGCTGTGGCTGTACCAGCGGGTGTTTTTCGGCGACATCACGCACGAGGAGAACCACACCCTCACCGACGTCAACCGACGCGAGCAGTGGACGCTCATCCCGCTGGTCGTCCTGTGCTTCTGGATCGGTCTGTACCCCAAGCCGTTCTTCCGCATCATGGAGCCGTCGATCCGTCGGGTGGTCGAGGTCGTGGATCCTGGCTACCTCGCGCACCCTCGGCTGCCGGCGGTCTCGACCGTACCGCCACCGGCGCACGGGCGGTGAGGAGCGCACCATGCTGGCCGACATCCTCGCCGTCCTGCCCGAAACCGCCCTCGCTCTCATGGGCATGGTGGTGCTGATCCTCGGTCTGGCGAAGGTCCGCAACCACCTCGCCGTGGCGGTGCTGACCCTGGGGTCGCTGCTGCTCGCCGGCGTGCTGCTGTCGCATGTCGGGCGCGCGGTCGATCCCGGCGAGCACTTCATGTTCGGGATGTTCGTGCTCGATCGTTTCGCGATCTACTTCAAGGCATTGCTCTTGGCATGTTCGTTCCTGACCGTGCTGCTGTCGATCGATTACCTCATGCGGCACGATGCCCGACCGGGCGAGTACCTCGCGCTCGTGATGCTGGCCACCGTGGGAATGATGACCATGGCCTCGGGCGTGCACCTGGCGGCGATCTACGTCGGGCTCGAGCTCATGGCCCTGTCTACCTACGTGCTCGCCGGCTACTTCCGGCGTCAGGTGAAGTCGCACGAGGCGGCGGCCAAGTACTTCGTGCTCGGAGCGCTGTCGTCGGGGATCCTGCTGTACGGGCTCTCGCTGCTGTACGGCGCCACGGGGACGCTCGAGCTGCAGGCGATCGCCGGCAGGCTCGCGCAGGGACCGCCCTCGGCGGCGGCGCTGGCCGGGATCGGGCTTTTGGCGTGTGGTTTTCTTTTCAAGGTGGCGGCCGTGCCGTTCCACATGTGGACGCCCGACGTCTACGAGGGCGCGCCCACGCCGATCACGACGTTCATGTCGGTGGGTCCGAAAGCAGCGGCGTTCGCCATCTTCCTGCGGGTGTTCGACGGTGGGCTCGCCCCGGTGGCGGAGAGCTGGCGCCCCTTGGTGTGGGGCGCCGCGGCGTTGACGATGGTGTGGGGGAACATCGCCGCTCTGACCCAAGACAACGTCAAGCGGATGCTGGCCTACTCGTCGATCGCCCACGCCGGCTACGCCCTGGTCGGGCTGGTCGCGGGCGGCGACGCGGGTGTCCAGAGCGTGCTGCTTTACATGCTGGTCTACACCGTCACCAACGTCGGGGCGTTCGGGCTCGTTATCCTGCTCGAGTCGCGCGGCTACGCTGGGCAGACCGTGCAGGACTTCGCGGGCCTGGCCCGCAAGCAGCCAGTCGCCGCTTTCGGTATGCTGCTGTTCCTTCTGTCGCTTGGCGGGATCCCACCCACCGCCGGTTTCATGGGTAAGCTCTACGTGTTCGCCGCCGCGATTCGCAGCGGGTATGTCTGGCTCGTCGTTATCGCGGTGCTGATGTCGGCGGTGTCGCTCTACTACTACCTCCGGATCGTGCTGCAGATGTACCTGCGCGACGGTGAGGGCGTCGAGCCGGCGCCGATGGTTTCGGCGGTATGGACCGAGCGGGCGCTGTGGGCGTGTGCGGTAGCGGTGCTGCTCATCGGCCTTTGGCCGGGTCCCTTCGCCGCCGCCGCCGCCGCGGGTCTGGGTATCATGCCGTTGCCGTGACCGCGAGACCCTCCGGACGGGGCACCGCCTTCCGCCGCATCGGCGATGCTTACCTCATCGGCACGATCCTGCCGGCGGCGGTGGTCATCGGCTACCTCATGGGCAAAGGCCTCGACTACCTGACCAACTGGACACCGTGGGGTACGCGCGTGCTGACGGTGCTGGGCGTGGCCGCAGGGTTCAGGGAGGCGATCCGCATCGCGCTCAAGGTGGGTCGCGAGGAGGATGCCGCGATGCAGAGCGGGAGGGAGTCGGACGAGCCAGAGGGCCGGTCGTGAGCCTGGCGCTCTGGGTGGCAGGGGTGGGGACGGCGATCGCCGGCGTCGTCCTGACGGTGCTGGGCCGGCCGCTCTCGGCGCTCGCCTTGACCCTCACGGTGTTGGTCGGTATGATCAACGCCCTGTGGCTGGAGCGTCTGCTCGACAGGGTGCTGCAGCCAGGCAGGCCGCGTCTGAAGGGGACCATTGGTCTGCTGGTCGCCCGCTTCGCGCTCTGGGGTTTTCTGTTTGCGGTGTTGTTTCTCCTGAGGCGGCACATCCAGGTGTGGGTGGTGGTGGTGGGTGTGGTGATCGTGCTGGTGGGCCTGGCGGCGGTCGGTTGGAGAGGGGAACAGTCCGGCCCCGAGAAGGGTTGATCGAGCGTGCATCACGAGCTCTCCTTTCTCTTTCACCCGGTGAACGCGCTCCTGACGAAGCTGCTCGGGGCGCCGCCGGGAGCGTGGCAGAAAGCCCTGAAGCTCACCGGCCAAGACGGGATCTGGCTGCCCGACCACGTGATCATGGCCATGACGGTGGCGCTTCTCATCACGGTGCTTGCCGTGACCGCAAGGCGCAGCTTCTCGCTCGACAAGCCGTCCACTTTACAGCAGGTCTTCGAGCTCGTGGTATCCGGGATTCGCGGTCTCGCCGACGACGTGGTCGGACACGGCCATGGCGCCCCGTTCGTGCCGTTCGTGGCCGCGCTCGCGTGCTTCATCTTCGTCTCGAACTTCTTCGGGCTCTTTTTCTTCCTGCAGCCGCCGACGGCCAACCTCAATACCACGGCGGCACTGGCAGTGACAGCGTTCGTCTTCTATCACGTGGCTGGGCTGCGGGCGCAGGGGTTCCACTACTTCAAGCAGTTCATGGGGCCCGTCTGGTGGCTGTTCCCGCTCATGCTGCCGCTCGAGATCATCTCCCACCTGGCGCGCGTTCTGTCGTTGTCTCTGCGTCTTTTCGGCAACATCTTCGCCGAGCACTCGGCAAGTGCTGGCTTTTTGGTGGTGGTGCCGTTGTTCGTTCCGGCGATGATGGGGCTGGGCGTGCTCGGTGCGACAATTCAGACCTTCATCTTCATCATGTTGACCTCGGTGTACATCTCCGGCGCCGTTGCCGAGGAGCACTGAGGACGAGAAAACCGAGGGAGGATCGTTCATGAAGAAGCACGTTCTGATAGTGGTGGCGGGCCTGATGCTCCTCGCCATGGCGACGCCGGTGCTGGCAGCCGAGCCCGAGGCCGCAGCCTCAGGCGGGAAGATGTGGCAGTACATCTCGGCCGCGTTCGTGCTGGGCGTGGCGGCCGTGGCCGGTGCGTTCGGGCAGTCCAAGGCGGTGGTCGCAGCGTGCACCAGCATGGGGCGTAACCCAGGCGCGGCGGGCGCGATCCGCATCACGATGATCGTCGGTGTGGCGTTCATCGAGTCGCTGGTCATCTACGCCCTGCTCATCGCGTTCATGATCTTGTAGAGTCGAAATCACCTCACCGACCTGTGCCGACCCACCTCAGCCGGTGGGTCGTGCCGTCTTCGGAGGCAGCCATGGAGCGGTGTTTGTGGGCCGGCGGCAGTGAGCTTGTCAGGCGGTATCACGACGACGAGTGGGGAGTGCCCGTCCACGATGACCGGCGCCACTTCGAGTTTCTCCTCCTCGAGGGCGCCCAGGCCGGGCTGTCGTGGGAGACGATCCTGCGCAAGCGTGAGGGCTACCGGCGGGCGTTTGCGGGCTTCGATCCGGAGGCGGTCGCAGCGTTCGGCCAGGCCGACATCGCTCGGTTGCTTGCCGATGCTGGGATCGTCCGCAACCGGCTGAAGGTCGCGGCAGCCATTGCCAACGCTCGCGCGTTTCTCGGGATCCAGCGGCAGTACGGGAGCTTCGATGCCTTCGTCTGGCCGTTCGTCGGCGGGGCGCAGATCCGCAACGCCTGGACCGCGACGCACGAGGTCCCGGCGTTCACCCCCGAGTCCAGCGCTCTCTCGAAGGAGCTTAAGCGGCGCGGCTTCCGTTTCGTCGGCCCGACGGTCGTCTATGCCTACATGCAGGCGTGTGGCCTGGTCAACGACCACCTCGTGTCGTGCTTCCGATACGAGCAGGTCTAGCCTCGGCTGGCGTCCGGGTTCCGAGAGAGTGGTCGGTGGTCGAAAGCCCCACCTGCCCGCTCTTCCCCTCCTTCCTCCGCTCCCTGACCAGCGGGCAGCGATTCTCGAGTGGGGGCGAGGAGGAGTAGTATTCGATCGGTGATGGCGAGCCGGCGGCGATCGCAGGAGCAACGGGTCCACGGCGACGTGCCGGGCACGGGGAGCGGGATCTGGGCGGCGATCTACGATCTCGTGCGCTCGATTCCGCGCGGGCGGGTCATGACCTATGGGCAGATCGCCGAGCTGTGCGGGCAGCTCGTCTCACCCCGCGCCGTCGGGTGGGCGATGCACACCTGCCCCGACGACGTGCCGTGGCACCGGGTGGTCAACGCCCGTGGCGCGTGCTCGACCGAGCGGCTGGCGGACCTGCCGCCGCACGTGCAGCAGGAGATGCTCGAGGCCGAGGGAGTGGAGTTCCAGCTCGACCGCACCCTCGACCTCGGCCGCTACCGCTGGGCGCCCCGGGGAAGGTTCCCGGTTGCATGACCCAGGGTGGTGCCGTACTATCGTCATCCGTCAGGCCAGAAACCGTCGAAGGTCGAAGGTCGAAGGACTTGGAATACGGTGTTGATACGAGCATACGCAGACTCTGAGGCCGGCTCTCGACTCTTGGCTTGCAGCCCGGAAGATGGGGAGCGTTCAACCCTCGACCGGCGACCTTCACTGCCCTCTCTTTGGCGTGGCGGCGCCACCCTCCTCGCCGTGGCCGTCGTGCTCGGCGGCTGCTCGCTGCGACGCGTCGCGGTCAACGTTGCCGGCAACGCGCTGGCCTCGGGGGGCGCCGGGTGGGCCTCCGATGAGGATCCGGAGCTGGTGCGCGAGGCGCTGCCGTTCGCTCTCAAGACCATGGAAAGCCTGCTCGCTCAGTCGCCCCGGCATCGGGGGTTACTGCTCGGGGCGTGCTCTGGCTTCACCCAGTACGCCTACGCTTTCGTGCAGAGCGAGGCTGACTATCTCGAGGCGGCCGACCTGGCCGCCGCTACGGCGATGCGAGCTCGAGCACAGAAGCTTTTCCTGCGGGCACGCGACTACGGCTTGCGCGGGTTGGAGGTCGACCACCCGGGTCTTCGCCAGGGGCTGCAGCGCGATCAGGCTGCGGTGGAGGCCGTGAGGGAGCCGCAGGCCGTTGCCCTGCTGTACTGGACCGGGGTTGCCTGGGGCGCCGCAATCTCGCTGCAGAAAGACAACGCCGACCTCGTCGCGGACCTGCCGGTGACGGCGGCGCTGGTGCGCCGCGCCCTCGCGCTCGATGAGCGCTTCGGCGGCGGCGCCGGGTACGACTTTTTCATCGCCTACGAGGGCGGCCGTCCGGCTGCCGCCGGCGGCTCGGTCGAGCGCGCTCGCATGGCGTTCGAACGGGCCGTGGAGCTCTCCGGTGGGCGGCGGGCGGCACCGTACGTCGGCTTCGCCGAGACCGTGTGCGTGGCGACCCAGGATCGACCGGAGTTCGAGCGGTTGTTGAACCTCGCGCTGGCGATCGACGTACGCACACCAGGGCCGGATCGGCTGGCCAACCTGCTCGCCCAGCGCCGAGCGCGGTGGCTGCTGGGACGGATCGACGAGCTGTTCATCTGAACCTGGGAGGATCTCGGTGCGAAGTGCATGGGTGCTGTTGAGCGTGGGGCTGCTGGCCGGGTTGGCCGCACAGGGGTCGGCGCAGCAGGCGACAATCAAGATTGCGACGCTGGTGCCGCAGGGCTCCGCGTGGTACACGACCGTGCAGGAGATGGCGCAGAAGTGGCATGAGGTGACCGGCGGCCGAGTCACGGTGCGCCTGTACCCGGGCGGGGTCGCGGGCGACGACTCCGATGTGGTACGCAAGATGCGCTTGGGGACGCTCGACGGCGGTCTGCTCACGGCCGTCGGCTTCTCCGACATCGACCGCTCGGTGTTCGCGCTCAATATCCCGATGGCGTACGCCTCATACGAGGAGTACGATGCAGTCCTCGACCAGCTCGCACCGCAGCTCGAGAAGACGTATGCGGACAAGGGGTTCGTGGTACTGGCGTGGGCCGATGCCGGATGGCTGCACTTCTTCACCAAGGAGCCTGTGCGGACGCCCGAGGACCTCAAGAAGCACAAGCTGTTCGTGTGGGCCGGCGACAACCCGGCGATTGAGCTGTGGAAAGCCTCGGGGTTCAACCCGGTGCCGTTGCCGGCAACCGAGATCGCCACCGCGCTGCAAACCGGTCTGGTCACCGCGCTACCGACTTCGCCGCAGGCCGCGGTGGTCATGCAATGGTTCACTGCGGCGCCGTACATGACCGACGTCAACTGGGCGGTGCTCTCGGGCGGGTTGGTGCTGTCGAAGGCGGCATGGGAGAAGATCCCTGCCGACGCCCGCCCGGCTGTGGCCGAGGCGGCGCGTGTCGCGGCGCTCAAGCTTCGCAACCAGACTCGGGAAGGCGCCGCCCGTGACCTCGAGGCGATGGCCAAGCGTGGTCTCAAGATCGTGGAGGTGGATGCCGCCGCTCGCCAGGCGTGGTTGGGGGCTGCCGAGACCGCGTACCCCGGGGCGCGCGGTCCGTTCGTGCCGGCGGCGGCGTTCGACGAGGCGATGCGGCTGCGCGCGGCGTACCGCGCCAGCAAGGCCGAGAAGTGAAGCTGGTCGCGTACCTGCGGCGGATCGAGGACGGGGTCCTCTCGACGGCGTTTTTGGTCGCGATCGGGTTGCCACTGGTCGACGCGGTCGGGCGTCCGCTGGGTGGGTTCCACGTGCCCGGCAACGCGACGTACCTACAGCAGCTCACGTTGTGGCTGGCGTTTCTGGGTGGTCTGCTGGCGGTGCGCGAGGGCAAGCACCTGACGCTCTCGACGGCCGAAGTCTTCCACCAAGGCAGCCGAGCGCGCCAGATCGTGCGCGTCGTCGCTCACAGCGTGGCGGCAGCGGTCTCGGCTGTGCTCACGTACGGGAGCTTCCTGGTGGTGATGGCGGACCGTCAGCAGGGGGCCAGGCTGCCGATCGGTGTCCCCGTGTGGATCGTCGAGCTCGTGATGCCGCTCGGCTTGGGGTTGTCGGCGCTACGCTTTATCTGGCTGGCGAGCGAGCACTGGCGGGGGCGTGTGGTGGCCCTCGCCTCGGTGGCGGCGGTATTCGCGCTCGGATGGCTGCCCGCTCCTGCGGGCGCCGGGTTTTGGGTCCTGGTGGCGGTCGTGGTTTTCGCAACGCTTCTCGGCTCGCCGGTGTTCGTGGCTATGGCTGGCATCGGCATGCTGCTGTTCCACTCCGACGGGACCCCGATTTCGGCCGTACCAGCGGAGATCTACCGTTTGGTCGCCTCTCCGAGCCTGCCGGCGATTCCATTGCTGACCGCCTGTGGCTACGTACTAGCCGAGTCGGGGGCGGCCCACCGCCTCGTGCGCTTTTTTCGCTCGCTGTTTGGATGGATGCCGGGCGGCATCGCTGTACTGGTGGCAGGGGTGTGTGCCTTGTTCACGACGTTTACGGGTGGGTCGGGGATCACGATCATCGCCCTCGGCGGGCTCGTCTACCCCATCTTGCGCGAGGAGGGGTACCCGGAGGGGTTCTCTCTCGGGCTCGTGACGGCCGGTGGAAGCCTCGGGCTGCTGTTTCCCCCAAGCCTTCCAGTCATCCTTTACAGTGTGGTCGCGAGCGTACCGGCCGATCAGCTATACATCGCCGGGCTGCTGCCAGGGCTGCTGCTGGTGGTGCTGGCGGCGGTGTACGGCATCGTCGTGGGTCGGCGCTCGCAGGAGCAGACTCAGGCGTTTTCCTGGCGGGAGCTCGGTGCCGCCACCTGGGGTGCGAAATGGGAGCTTTCGCTGCCGGTGCTCGTCATCGCGCTGTTCGCGAGCGGATTCGCCTCGCTGGTGGAGGCGTCGGCGGCGGCGGCACTTTACGCGATCGTCGTCGAGTGCTTCATCACCCACGATATCCATCCCGTGCGGCAACTCCCCAAGGTCATCCTCAAGGGCGCAGCGCTGGTGGGAGGAGTGCTCATCCTCCTGGCGTCGGCGATGGGTCTGACCTCGTATCTCGTCGATGCCCAGATTCCTGACCAGCTCCTCGCGTTCGTCAAGGCGCACGTGAGCTCGCCAGTGGTCTTCCTGCTGGTGCTCAACCTGTTCTTGTTGGTGCTGGGCTCGGTGCTCGAGATCTATTCCGCGATCATCGTGCTGACACCACTGGTGGTGCCGCTCGGTGTGGCGTTCGGGGTGCACCCCGTGCACCTCGGGGTGGTCTTCCTGGCCAACCTCGAGCTCGGATTCCTCTTCCCGCCGGTGGGTCTGAACCTGTTCCTGTCCGCGTCGCGCTTTGGCGTGCCGATCACCCGATTGTACCGGTTTGTGGTACCGTTTCTCATCATCATGGGCGCGGGCGTGCTGCTGATCACCTACGTCCCGGCCATGTCCTTGGGTTTTCTGAAGCTCATGGGCAGGTAGGTGGCGGACGCCACCGCCGAGGAGAGTCAGATGTCCGACCGCAAGTATAAGCAAAGGGGGTACATGGACTCCGAGGCGAGCGATCGGCCCGAGGCACCGAGGCGGCAGCCGAAAGAGCGGAGCGGGGCGCCGTGGGAGCGTCCCGACGGCCCGCGGGGGCGTGGTCTCGGCGCCCCGACCGAGTCGGTGTTCCGCTGCCGGCGATGCGGTGCCCGGCAGCGTCTGGACGTCTCGTTGCCGTTCGATGCCGTGTGCGAGGGGTGCAACAGCGACCTGCACACCTGTTCCAACTGCATCCACTTCGACAGCTCGCGCCCCAAGGAGTGTCGCAAGCCCGTGACCGAGCGGGTCGTCAACAAGATCAAGCGCAACGCATGTGCGCTCTTCACCCCCGGCCTGGTGCAGGAGTTCGCCAGGGAGCACCCGGCTCCCATGAGCCGCCCCCGCGACGCCTTCGACGCTTTGTTCCGCAAGAAGTAACGCCCTGCCCTTTCACCTCGTCGAGGGTCGAGAGTGCAAGCGACGGCAGTCTCGGCCAGGCAACGGTGAGCCGGTCGCCCCGCCTCCGACGCTGATGTTGGTCTCAGGCTCGCGACGTGGGGCGCTCGACGGGTGGGAGGGGTAAAGGGGCCCGGGGGCGACGGGAGGAGGCGCCCCCGGGCAAAGAGGAGCAGGAGAGGAGGGAGAACGCCCCCTAATCCATCTGCCGGCGCAGATAGGTGGGGGTTTCGAGCTCCATGAAGCCCTCGACGTTGACGCCGTACTCCCGGGAAAGGTTGGCAGGGAGGTAAATGGATGCCGGGTCGAGGCTGGGCTGCGGCCCGCGCTCGCTGCGCGTCTCGCTGCGGGCAGCGGGTCGCTCCGGCATGTGCAAAGGAGGGCGCTCCTGGGCGGTAGCACCGAAACCGGTGGCCACCACGGTGACCTGGATCTGCCCTTCGAACTCGTCTCGCCGAGCGTAGCCGGGAATGAACAGGCAGTCCGGTGAGCAGCGGGCGGCGATGTACTCGGCGGCGTCGTTGATCTCGGTGAGGGTGCTGTCGGGGCCGCCGACGAAGTTGACGAGCACGCGCTGCGCCCCGTCGAGGGTAGCCTCCTCGAGCAGCGGAGAGGAGAAGGCGTGCTGCGCTGCCTCCACTGCTCGGTGCTCGCCCTTCGCGATACCAATGCCCATGAGCGCCATCCCACCGCCGCGCATGACCGTCTCGATATCGGCGAAATCGGGGTTGATGATCCCGGTCTCGTTGATGATGTCGGAGATCCCCTGCACGCCGTGCCGCAGCACCTCATCGGCGAGATGGAAAGCATTCTCGACCGTGATGTCGGGCTTGACCATCTGCAGCAACCTGGCGTTGGGCACGGTGATGAGCGTGTCCACGCACTTGCGCAGCTCCTCGATGCCCTTGTCGGCGATGCGTGCCTTGCGTGAGCCCTCGAAAGGGAACGGCTTGGTGACCACCGCCACGGTGAGCGCGCTCGCCTCGCGTGCGAGGCTTGCCACCACCGGCGCGGCACCGGTGCCGGTGCCGCCGCCCATCCCAGCCGCGATGAACACCATGTCTGCCTTGTCGAGCATCTCGAGGATGTCGTCGGTGGCTTCCAGGGCGGCCTTCATGCCTACCTCGGGGTCGCATCCGGCGCCGAGCGCCTTGCCCCGGCCATTGGGGGTGACGAGCTGAATCTTGACCCCCGCCTTGCTGGCGCGCAAGGACTGGCCATCGGTGTTGACGGCAATGAACTCGACCCCGCGGACACCGGCGTCGATCATCCGGTTGACGGCGTTGCAGCCGCCACCTCCGACGCCGATCACCTTGATGAGCGCGGGATGGCACTCCTCGGCCAAGGTGATCACGGGTTTGCCCTTGTCGTCCGGCTCGTCGAAAATGATCATGAACCACCTCCCTTTTTGGTCATGAGCTGTCTTCTGAGTCGTGAAAGCAGTCCCTCGCTGCGGCCGCGGTCTCGCACGGCGACCTGGCCGTTGCTGTTGCTCGCCGCCCGGGCATAGGCCAGAAGGCCCATCGCCGCGGCTGGTGAGCGGGCCGGAAGCTCGGGGCTCTGGAGCAAGTGCGTGGCGTCCACGACCCCCTCCATCTCGCCCAGCCGTGCCCGCTTGACGAACACCTCTTCGGCGAGAGCGGCGATGCCGTCCAGGTGCGAGCCGCCGCCCACCAACACCACACCGGTGCACGGTGCGTCTTGGGGTATCTGTCGCCAGACCTCACCGGCGATGAGCTCGAACGTCTCCTGCAGGCGGATACGCACGGTCCTGCACAGCTCCCGCCGGGACACCACGTGGCTGCCACGCCCCTCGATCGTCGGCACCGAGAGCGTCTCCTCTTCGCCAACGTCTGCCAGCAGCACGGTGCCGGCCTCACGCTTGGCCTTCTCGGCTCCCGCAGCGGTGGTCTGGAAGCGGTGTACGAGGTCGTCGTTGACCTTGTTGGCGCCGACCGGCAAGCACCCAGCTACCAACATCCTGTCGGAGGAGAAGGCGGCGTAGGTGGTGGCACCGAAACCAACGTCGATGAAGATCGAGCCAAGTCGGCGTTCGTCGGCCGTGAGGGTGGCCAGCGAGGCCGCAACCGGCGAAAAGACGAGCTCCTCCACCGCCATACCTGCCTCGTTGATGGCCTTCTCGAGCGTGCGCACCGGGCTTTCTTGGGCGGCCAGCACATAGGCGTCGATTGCCAGGTGGCGGCCAGGCATCCCCAGCGGGTCGAGGAGCCCTTCCTGGTCGTCGAGCGAGTAGGTCGGGGCGACGACGTTGAGGACGGTGTGTCCAGGCGGCAGAGGTTGGCGCCGCACCGCCTCATGAAGGGAGTCGAGGTCGCGCAAGCTGACCTCGCGTTCCCGGGGGCCGAGGGTGATGGCGGCGCGGGTCATGCGTCCCACCACGAACACGCCGGCAGTACAGGCATACACCCGTTCGACCGGGACCTTGGCCATCAGCTCGGCTTCCTCGACCGCGGCTCGAATCGCGCTCACGACCGGCCGCATCTGCACCACCTGACCAGCCCGCACTCCTACCGACGGCGCCATGCCGACACCGCGGATGACGATGGCGCCCTCCTCGTTGGGCTCGCCGATGAGGGCTAGCACGCGCTGGTTGCCCACGTCGAGGGCGGCGACGGGGGTGGCGAGCGGGCTCACGACCCAGCCTCCCCGGACTCGATCGCGGGCAAGATCGCTACGCGGCCGTCGATGCGAGCATCGAGGCGTCGGGGCATCGGTTGGCCGTCTCGCTGCCATGCCTCCAAGACCCGACGCGCCAGAGCGACTTGGTGCGGCCGCGAGGGGTCGACCAGGACCGTGCATGGGAGGTCGTCGAAGGCGAGTGCGACATCGGCCGGCCCGACGCGCTCCGCGACTTTGATACGCGCCCCCCACGCCTGCTCGATCTTTTCCACCGCGTCGAGCACAGCAGCCCGCTCCTCGGGGAACGGCGCGAAGCCAGAGACCTCGAGTGCAGGGAGGGAGCCGCGGGCCTCTCCCAGGAGATGGCCCTGCCGGTCGGCGAGTCGTACGTGCGGGCCGTCGCGGGCTACGGCAACCGGCTGCCTTTCGTGGACCACGCAGTGGACCGTGCCATCGAGCGTTACGCGGACAGAGGCGTCGTCCACCCACGGCAGCGCGCTGACGAGCGCTCGCAGGTCCGCCGCCCGCACCGTGAGAGCGGTGCTACCGAGTGCATGTTGCAGAGCACGCTCGACCTCAGCGGTGGGGAAGCGGCTGGGACCTTCGACTCGGACCTGCCGGACCTGCAGCGCCGTGGCGAGGGCCGCCGTCAGTCCGACGGCGGCGGTGAGGACCGCCACCGCCGCAGCGAGACGGCGCCAGGACCGGCGGTGACGGACGATCCCGCTCACGTGGCCCCCTCGGCGAGCCACGCCTCACCCAGACGGACCACGTTGCCGGCCCCCAGCGTGAGCACGACGTCGCCCTCGCGCACGGCCGCGTCGAGGGCCGACCGCGCGGCCTCGAAGGAGTCGCAGGGCACCACCTGCCGATGCCCGCTCCGGCGCGCGGCATCGACGACCAGGTGATGGGTGACGCCGGGTAGCGGCTGCTCGCGAGCCGCATATACCGGCAGGACGAGGACCAGATCGGCGCCCAGCAGCGCCTCGCCGAACCGTTGGGCGAACGACTGGGTTCGGGAGTAGAGGTGGGGCTGGAACACCGCCACGAGGCGCGAGAGGGGGAACGCCTGCCGAGCCGCCTCGAGGGTAGCGGCCACCTCGGTGGGATGGTGGGCGTAGTCGTCGACCAGGATGACACCGTTGCGCTCGCCTTTGCGCTCGAAGCGCCGGGCCACGCCGGTGAAGGCGGCGATGGCAGCAGCAGCCGAGGAGTACGGCACGCCGACCTCGAGCGCCACCGCCAGGGCGGCGAGGGCGTCAGCCAGCACATGCCGGCCAGGCAAGGGCACCTCGAGCAGGCCCAGATCCTCGCCTCGAACGACGACCCGGCAGCGAGAGGCAGTGGGCGTCAAGACGACGCCTCGAGCCGCCACCTCGGCCTGCGGCGACTCGCCATAGGTCACGATGCGGCGGCCCAAACGCGGGAGTAGGCGTCGTACCCCTGGGTCGTCCAAACAGGCGATGGTGGCGCCGTAAAACGGCGTGCGGCCGGCGAACTCGAGGTACGCGTCCTCCATCGCCTCCACCGTGCCGTAGGTATCGAGGTGCTCGGCCTCGACATTGGTGATCACCGCCAGCACCGGGTACAGGGCGAGAAACGACCGGTCGTACTCGTCGGCCTCACAGACGAGATACTGGGAGTGCCCGAGGCGTGCATGGGCGCCGAGAAGGTGCACGCGGCCGCCCACCACGACCGTGGGATCCAGCCCCGCCTCCGTGAGCACGTGGCCGGTGAGCGAGGTCGTCGTGGTCTTGCCGTGGGTGCCGCCCACGGCCACCGTCCACTTGAGGCGCGAGACCTCCCCCAGCATCTCGGCTCGGCGGATGATCGGGATACCCGCATCGCGTGCCGCCTCGACTTCGGGGAGCGAGGCCGACAGCGCCGAGGAGATGACGAGCACATCGGTGCCCGTGAGGTGAGACGGATCGTGACCGATCGTGATGGAGATGCCCAGCTGTTGTAGACGGGCGGTCGCCTCCGAAGCCTGGATGTCGCACCCGGAGATCTCCAGGCCCTCGCGGTGGAGCAGCTCGGCCAGGCCGCACATGCCGGCTCCGCCGATCCCGGCGAAGTGCAGGTGGCGTACGGGCCCGAAGTTCACACGCCCTCCTTGCTGACGTTGAGGATCAGGCCGATCGCGGCCATGGTGGCGAGGACATCGGTCCCGCCTGCCGACAGCAACGGTAGGGGCAGCCCCTTGGCAGGCAACAGGTTGAGGCACACCGAGACGTTGATGAGTGCCTGCACTGCGAGTGTCGCGGCGAGCCCTGCGGCCAGCAGCCCGGAGGCCAGTGTCGGCGCGCGGTGAGCGGCGCGGAGGGCGCGCACGACGATGATTCCGAGCAGCGCCAGCGTCAGCGTGGCGCCCCATAGCCCCACCTCCTCGCCGATGACGGCGAAGATGAAGTCGGTGTGGGGCTGCGGCAGGAAGAAGAGCTTCTGGGTGCTCTTGCCGAGGCCGCGGCCGAGCGGTCCGCCGCCTCCCAGTGCGATGAGCGATTGCTGCACCTGGTAGGAGGTCTCGCCGAAGAACGCTCGCACCCGCTCGAGGCGGTAGGGCTTCGTCAGGATGGCGAGCACGACCATGGCCGATGCACTCCCGCCGAGGACGGCGAGCGGTGTCCACGACATCTCTGCGAGCAACAGCACGGCCACTGCGCCGGTGAGCAGCAGGACAGCCGATCCCAGATCGGGCTCCAGCAGCACCAGCAGTACCGTCACCGCGGTCATGCCGAGGGCCGGGTAAAACGTACGCTCGGGGGTCTCTCGTCGGTCGCGGCACCAGGCCACCCAAGAAGCGAGCGCGAGGGGAAGCGCCACCTTGGCCAGCGCCGACGGCTGCAAAGAGACCCCCGGGAGCTGAAGCCAGCGGTAGGTGCCGGCGACCCGGGGTTGGAAGTAGGGCACGAGGAGCGCGACCCAGGTGGCGCCGAGGCCGGTCCACGCCAGGGCGGGACGGAACAGCAGATCGAGCGGCACGAACGCCGCTGTCAGCATCGCCACCACGCCCAGCAGTGCAGCCGTGAGCTGGCACAGGGCGAAGTCGAACTCGGGCAGACCGTACCTCTCGCGAGCTAGCGGACCCGAAGCGGACGCCACGGCGACCACGCCGATCGTCGCCACCAAGAGGACGGTGGCAAGCAGCACCCGGTCGAGCTCCCGGCGCCGCGGCATCAGGCCCCCTCGGCCACGGTTCGAGCCAGCCGGGCGAACTGCTCCCCGCGGTCGGCATAGTTGGCGAACTGGTCGAACGAGGCGCAGGCCGGGGAGAGCAGGACCGTGTCACCGGCGTGGGCGAGGGCGAACGCCCGTTCGACCGCGACCGCAAGCGTCCCGCACACTTCAAAAGGCACCGTGTCGGCGAGGGCTGCAGCGATCTCCTCGGTGGCGCTGCCGATCAGGTAGGCTCGGGCCACCCGGCCGACCATCGCCGGGGCCAGCTCGTGAAAGTCCTGCCCCTTGCCGAGACCGCCCAGGATGAGGTGGATGCTGCCCGGCGGGTAGCCGGCGAGCCCGGCGGCGGTAGCTCCGATGTTGGTGCCCTTGGAGTCGTTGACGAACCGCACGTCGCGCGCCGCCGCGACCTGCTGGTGGCGATGCGGTAGGCCCGAGAACGCTGCCAACGCAGTGGCGATCGCTTCTCGGGACACGCCGGCTCTCGCGGCCAGGAGCGCCGCGGCCAGCGCGTTGGCGACGTTGTGGTCGCCGAGCAGAGGGAGGTTCCGGCGCGGGAGCAGGGGGACACCATCGAGGACCAGATTCCCTTCGGCGATATGCGCCTCGGCCGAGCGGTCGACGAGCGAGAAGAAGACCTGTCGCGACGGCGTCCGAAGCCCGTGCAGCGGTGTGTCGTCGCGGTTGAGCACCGCCCAGTCGTCCGGCCGCTGACAGGCGAACAGCCGAGTCTTGGCGTCGATGTAGGCGGCCATCGTCGGGTGACGATCGAGATGGTCCGGCGAGAGGTTGAGCAGAGCGCCAACCCTGGGCCGCAGCGTCGTGCAGCCCTGGAGCTGGAACGACGAGAGCTCGAGGACCACGGCGTCCCATTCATCGTCGTGCACCAGCGCCGCCGCCGGGGTGCCGATGTTGCCGCCCACCGCGGTTTTCCAGCCGGCGACCTTGAGGATCTCGCCGGTCAGGGCGGTGGTGGTGGTCTTGCCGTTGGAACCGGTGATCCCCAGCAGAGGGGCCGTGAAGAAGCGGAACGCCAGCTCCACCTCGGCGATCACCTCGACGCCGCGCTCGCGGGCAGCCGAGAGCAGCCCGAGGTCCCACGGCACCCCGGGGGATACGACCACCAGCGAGACGCTGTCGAGCAGGCCGACTGGGTGGTCGCCGAGCACGCTCTCGCACTTGTCGGGGAGCTGGGCCAGGCGGTCTGAGAGGGCGTCCGCGTCGGCCTTGTCGTTGACGGTGACGCGCCACCCCTCACGCGAGAGCAGGTGGGCGGCCGCGACGCCCGAGGCGCCCAGCCCGACGACCAGCGCGTGGCTGTCGGGGCGGCTCATCGCCACTCCTCCAGCAGCTCGTCGACGACCGTGTCGAGGCCGATGCCGCGGGATCCCTTCACGAGGACGACGTCCCCGGGCTGCACCGCCGTGCGCAGCAGCTCGAGCGCTGCAGCCGCGTCGGGCACAGCCCGGAGGCAGCGTTCTCCGGCCCCTTCGGCCAGGGCGGTCGCGTGCAGTGGTCCCACCGCGATCACGACGTCCGCGGACCGCCCCGCCTGCTCGCCCACCCGCCGGTGCATTTCAGGCGCCGCCGGACCCAGCTCAAGCATCTCGCCGAGCACCGCCACCCGCCGTCCTGGGGTGTCCTGCAGCATCTCGAGCACGCGGGCCATGGCGTGGGGGGAGGCGTTATAGGAGTCGTCGACGACGACGATACCGTGGCCCAGGCGGTGCACCACACCGCGGCGCGGAGCCGGCTCTAGGCTCGCGGCCGCCGCCGCGACTTGCTCGGCCGGTACCTCGAGGGTGAGCGCTGCTGCCGCCGCGGCGAGCAGATTCTCGGCCTGATGGCGACCGGGTAACGGCAGGGGGGGCGCCCGCTCCCCCCCGGGGGGGTGGGGCAC
>JAAYVZ010000094.1 GCA_012516935.1 Holophagae bacterium | reverse complement strand
GGTGTTGGGGCCGCCGAGCATGGCGCCTGAGGTGATTGCGAGGCAGCTCCCGAGCCTCAAGGGCGTGACCATCAATCGGCCGCCGCACACACCGAAGCAGGTGTTGGCGGTCGGCGACGTGCTCGCCTCCTGGCCCACGGGCCTTGCAATGGCGTGGGGCTGTGGCGCGACCGGCGACACTGTTTGGGTTGCCAACCCCGCCGCTGGCGGTGGTGACGACCTCGACCACGAGTTCACGGCTACGGGTACGCCGACCGGTCGCAAGTGGCCGGCGTCGTTCGGTGGCTCGTGGGCTGCGGACCTGTCCGTGGTTGACAACAACGGCATGCTGTGGCAGATCAACGTGGGTGGCGACAACTGCATTTACGAGATCGACCCGGCGGCCGGTCCTACCAGCAATAAGATCTGCTGGGGAGCCTCGACTTCCGAGCGTGGGCTTGCCTACGACAAGGACACCGACACCTTCTTCGTCGGTGGGTGGAACACGTACGCTATTACGCGGTTCGACCGCACCGGCACGGTGCTGCAGAGCAAGAACGTGGGGTTGAGCATCTCGGGTCTGGCGTACAACCCGGCGACACAGCATCTGTTCGTGATGGAGAACACGGCCTCGGACTATGTGACCGTGTTGGATGTCGCCAACGACTACGCCGAGATCGGTTCGTTCACCATCGCTGGGTTCGGCAACTACTCTGGGGCCGGGCTCGAGTTCGGGTGCGCCGGGTTGTGGGCGATGAACCAGAACGACAACCAGGCCTACTTGGTGGATGCTGGTGAGACGTACCCTTGCAATCCGAACCTGCCGTGGTTCGTGATGACTCCGACCGAGGGTCCGGTACCGAGCCACGGTCAGCTCACGATCAACGGCGAGTTCTTCCCCGAGGGCGTGGCGCCGGCGCACTTCGGTTTGTTCCGCGCGGTGGTGAACTCGAGCAACGACACCCCGGTTGGGTTGCCGCAGATCCCGGTGTACTTCACCAAGGCGTTCTGGGATGTGCCGCGTGGTCACTGGGCGGACGAGTTCATTCACGCGCTGGCTGGAGTTCGCATCACCCTCGGTTGTGGTGGTGGCAACTTCTGTCCGGACAACAACGTTCCCCGTTCCGACATGGCTATTTTGATGGTGCGGGCGATCCATGGTCCGGGCTTCGTGCCCCCGCCGGCGGTGGGGATCTTCGTGGACGTGCCGATTTCCGACACCGACGTGACGGCCGACTACATCGAGCAGCTCTACAACGACGGGATCGTTGCCGGTTGCGCGGTGGGTGGCGGTGGCGAGCGGTACTACTGCCCGAACGACTTGGTGAACCGGGCGCAGATGGCGATCTTCCTCTGTGCCGGACTCGGCATTCCGCCGGTGGCTCCACCGGCTCACTACTTCCTGGACATCGCTGGCTACGAGTGGGCCGAGGGCTACATCGAGGCCATCTTCAACGAGGGCATCACCGCCGGCTGTGGCAGCAACATATTCTGCCCGGGTGAAAACATCACGCGGGCGCAGCTCGCGGTGTGGCTCACCGTTGGGTTGGGGCTCGACACGTATCGTCACCCGATGAACCCGTAGCCTGACCGTCAACCCGCCGGAGGGACCTCCCCCCGGCACGACCAACCCGAGCCGGGCGTCCCAACGCCCGGCTCGTTGCTTGTGCTGCGGCGGCTCGGACGGGTCCGGTAGGGGGGCAGCGCACCGGGCCACGAGGCGGCAGACGGCGATCGGGATGAGCCCTCTTTCTTGCGTCGTGCGTCGCTTGTGATTCGGGTGTGAGGTGGGGGGG
>JAAYVZ010000093.1 GCA_012516935.1 Holophagae bacterium | reverse complement strand
GCTGGTCGAGATCGCCGAGCGCGGGCAGGCGCTCAAGGCGAAGCTGCTCGCGGCCGTAGACGACGACACGCGAGCGTTCGACGGCCTGCTCGCTGCCATGCGCCTGCCCAAGGGAACACCCGAGGAACAGGCGGTGCGTGCGGCGGCGATCGAGGCAGCCACGGTGACCGCTATCGAGGTCCCGCTATCGGTGCTCGAGCTCTGCCCCGAAATCATCGAGCTGTGCCGCGAGGTCGCCCGTATCGGGCTGCAGGCGTCGCGTTCCGACGGCGGCACCGGGGCGCAGGTAGCGCGTGCCGCAGCGGCTGGCGCCTACCAGAACCTCTGTGTCAACCTGTCCGGGCTGGTCGACAAGGCTCGCGGCGCCGCGTTGCTCGCCCGTGGTGACGCTGCCTGGCAGCGCACCCAGGAGCTCCACCGTCTCGCCGAGCAGGAGATCCTCGCCTCGCTGCGCGAGGCCGCCCATCCGCCCTGTCGATGACGTGGAAACCACGGGGCCGTCGCCTGATGGCTCCGACGACAAAAAAACGGTGGTGCCATGCACCACCCGGAGGAACGGCCAGCTTCCACCTTGCAAGCTCAAGGCTCGCTTCGAGGAAATGCGAATGCAATCCCACGAAAGTGGGATTCGGCCCCAAGAAAACGCCGTCGTGGCGGGGATGTGAGCTGGATCACACGACCCGTTGTTCGGTATGTCTTGATGAAGGTCAAGGCGCGGGCGATCGATGCGAGGCACTGTGTCCGTGTGGTTGGCAGTTGAGTCCGCGTACGGGGGAGACATGATGGCGAAACGCAAGATCATCCGGATCGATGAGGAGAAGTGCGACGGCTGTGGGCTATGTGTCACGTCTTGCGCGGAAGGCGCCATCGCCGTGATCGACGGCAAGGCGCGGCTGGTGAGCGAGACCTACTGCGATGGGCTCGGCGCTTGTCTCGGTGAGTGCCCACGGGGGGCCATCAGCTTGATCGAAGCGGAGGCAGCTCCGTTCGATGAGGCGGCCGTAGCGGCTCACCTGGCGGCCGAGGGGCGCTCGCCGGCCCAGAACGCATCGCTGCCGGTCGGGACCGAACCGCTGTCGCACCCAGGCGGACACGATAGCTGCCCGGGTTCGAGACCGATGAGCTTCGCCCCCCCACCGAGAGAGGCGACGAGCGATACCGGCCGCCGACCGTCGGCGCTCCGCCAGTGGCCAGTGCAGCTTCACCTTCTGAGCCCACAGGCGCCGTCGTTGGCCGGTGCCGACCTGCTGCTGGCTGCCGATTGTGTGGCGTTCTCGATCGGCGACTTCCACCAGGACTGGCTGGCTGGGAAGGCGCTCGCCATCGCCTGCCCCAAGCTCGATAGCCACCAAGAGGTCTACCTCGAAAAGCTCGTCGCCATGATCGATCGCTCCCAGCTCAACACGATCACGGTCATGATCATGGAGGTGCCGTGCTGCCGCGGCCTGCTGCAACTCGCCCGCACGGCCGCCTCGCGAGCCGAGCGCACGGTACCGGTCAAGGCCGTGGTGGTCGGACTGCAGGGGCAGATCCTCGATCAGCAGTGGGTTCGGATCGATGATCGATGACCACTGGTCGGAGGGTCACCTCGCCCTCCGACCACCGTCCACCGATCACCGACCAGCAGCAGGACGGGCTGCGCGGAAGTACTCGATGGTGCGGCGTAGGCCGTCCTCGAGCGGCACGCGGGGTGCCCATCCGAGACGGGTACGGGCGAGCGAGATGTCCGGTTGCCGCACCTTGGGGTCGTCGACCGGCAGCGGACGGTGCTCGATCGCCACGTGGTTGCCGGCGAGCCTGCGGATCACCTGCGCGAACTCCAACACCGTCATCTCGGCCGGGTTGCCGATATTCACCGGGTCGGTGATCTCCGAGAACAGCAGCCGGATGATCCCGTCGATCTCGTCGTCCACGAAGCAGAACGATCGCGTTTGCTGACCGTCGCCGAAGACGGTCAACGGCTGGCCGGCGAGCGCCTGGCCGATGAAGGCCGGCACGACTCGGCCGTCGTGGGCCCGCATCCGGGGTCCGTACGTATTGAAGATGCGAACGATGCGCGTGTCGACACCGTGGTAGCGGTGATAGGCCATGGTCATCGCCTCGGCGAAACGCTTGGCCTCGTCGTAGACACCGCGCGGCCCGACCGGGTTGACGTTGCCCCAGTACTCTTCGGGCTGTGGGTGGACGAGCGGATCGCCGTACACCTCCGACGTGGAGGCGAGGAGGAAGCGTGCCCCCTTGGCCTTGGCGAGCCCGAGTGCCTTGTGGGTTCCGAGCGACCCGACCTTGAGGGTCTGAATCGGCAGCTCGAGGTAGTCGATGGGCGAGGCGGGCGAGGCGAAGTGGAGCACGAAGCGTACCGGGCCGGGGACGTGGATGAAGTCGGTGACGTCGACCTTGACGAAGACGAACCCTTCGTGTCCGAAGAGATGCTCGATGTTGGCCAGGCTGCCGGTGAGCAGGTTATCCAGGCAGATGACCTCCATCCCCTCGCCGAGGAGGCGTTCGCACAGGTGCGAACCAAGGAAGCCAGCTCCGCCGGTCACCACCGCTCTCGCTCGGACCATGTCAACCCTCCCGTACCGGGCTCCGGGATCCGGAGCCCGAGCCTGCGAAGACTAGCAGGGTTGATGCGGGCCAAGGAGGGGTCGGGGACGAGCCGATACTCGGCCGTATGGTCGTCCACGTCCACGCCCTCGTGGGTGGGGCTGAAGTGGGTCAGCTCCGAGGAGGGTGGGGGGACGTGGCACGGCGGCGGCGGAGGATCGGGATGAGGCTCCACAGGGCGACGAAGATGGCTGGGCCGACCAGTATCGAGATCAGCGTCGCGCCCACCCCCCAGTTGACCAGGATAGAGCGGACGAACTCGTTCCCAGAGCTCCAGAAATGGCGGTCGAAAAGCTCACCCGGCGCCGGCACAGCATCCCAGGCGACCCTCATGCCCGTGACGGAGCTGCCGAGCTTGATCGCGGCCAGAAAGTACACCGGCTGCGTCCAGGGGTTCATGACCAGGGTGCCGAGCATGACGTCGGGCTTGTTGAGCCGCAGCGCGAAAGCCAGCGCGAGGGCGAGGATCGTGTGGAGGAAGAAGAAGGGGCTCAATGCGACACCAATCCCGAGCGCCCAGGCCGCAGCGATGCGCTCAGGGGGGTCGTTGGCACCCAGTACGGCTGCCAGGCGCTCACGAAAGCGGCTGGTGATGAACCTCACGCCGGCTCGCCTGGCTCCTGTGCTTCGGACGGTCGCAGCGCCAGCGCGAGGACCTCGTGCGCTTGCTCGACGAACGTGGGACGCACCTTGGTTCGTAGCTCGGGAGAGAGCTCGGCCAGATCGCGCCGGTTCTGGATCGGGAGCACCACCTCGGTGATGCCCGCCTGCAACGCCGCGAGCACCTTCTCCTTGATGCCGCCGACCGGCAGCACCTGGCCGCGCAGCGTGATCTCACCGGTCATCGCCAGGTCGCGCCGGACGGCCCGACCGGAGGCGGCGGAGGCCAGAGCACAGAGCAGGGTCACCCCGGCCGATGGCCCGTCCTTGGGGGTCGCGCCAGCCGGGACATGAACGTGGAACCCTCGTTCGGTGAACGCCGAGGCCGGGATTCCCAAAGCCGCGGAGCTGGCACGCAGAAACGACAGCGCCGCCTGCGCCGACTCCTTCATGACCTCACCGAGGTGCCCGGTGAGGATGAGCTCGCCCTTGCCGGGCAGCGCCAACGCTTCGACGTGGAGGATGTCTCCGCCGACCGGCGTCCAGGCGAGACCGGTGGCGACACCGACGCGGTCCTGGACGAGCTGCTCCTCGGGGAGGAACCTCACCGGCCCGAGGTGCTTCTCGATCAAACGGGGGGTCACGGTGTGGCGGCGGGTGCTGCCCTCAGCCACCGCCACCGCCACCTTGCGGCAAAGCGCGCCGATCTCCCGCTCGAGGTTGCGCAGGCCGGCCTCCCGTGTGTAGCGGTTGATGAGAAAGCGCAGGCCTCGCTCGGTGAACCGCACCCGCTGGGAGGGGAGGCCGTTTTCTGCCACCTGCTTGGGAATGAGGTACCGGCGTGCGATGTGGAGCTTCTCCTCCTCGGTGTATCCGGACAGCCGGATGACCTCCATGCGGTCGAGAAACGCCGGATGAATCGTCTCGGTGACGTTGGCGGTGGCGATGAACATCACGGTCGAGAGGTCGAAAGCGACATCGAGGTAGTGGTCGCGGAACGAGAAGTTCTGCTCCGGGTCGAGGACCTCGAGCAGCGCCGCTGAGGGGTCCCCGCGATAATCGGCACCGATCTTGTCGATCTCGTCGAGCATGAAAACGGGGTTCGCGGTGCCGGCCTGGTTGATCCCCTGGATGATCCGCCCTGGCATCGCTCCGACATAGGTCCGGCGATGGCCACGGATCTCCGCTTCGTCGTGCACGCCGCCGAGCGAGAGGCGCACGAACTTGCGGCCCAGGGCGCGGGCAATCGAGCGTCCGAGCGAGGTCTTGCCGACGCCTGGCGGGCCGACGAAGCACAGAATCGGGCCCCGGCTGTCCGCCTTGAGCTTGCGCACGGCCAGGAACTCAACGATGCGTTGCTTGATCTTCTCGAGATCGTAGTGGTCCTCGTCCAGCACCTGACGACCGTGGGCGAGGTCGAGGTTGTCCTCTGAGAAGCTCTGCCACGGCAAGCCGACAAGCCAGTCGAGGTAGGTTCGGATGACGGCCGCCTCCGCCGACTCCCCGTGCATCGTTCGCAGCCGTTTGAGCTGCTTGTCGGCCTCGGTCTTGGCCTCTGCGGATAACGGCTTGTTGTCCACCAGCTCGCGGTAGCGGGCTACCTCTTGATCCATGTCGTCGGTCTCGCCCAACTCCTTCTGGATCTGGCGGAGCTGCTGGCGCAGCAGGTACTCGCGTTGGTTGCGGTCGACCTCGCCCTGTACCTGAGTGGAGATCTCGCGCTGCACCTCGAGCAGCGCCAGCTCGTGCTCCAACATCTCGTTGACGATCCGCATGCGTTCCTTGAGGTTGGTGGCCTCCAGCACCTTCTGGGTCTCGTCGGGGCGGAGCGTCAGGTTCGACGCGACGAGGTCAGCGAGCCGCCCTCCGTCCGCGAGCGATCCGGCGATGAGCATCACCTCGGGCGAGATCGACTTGCCGAGCTCGACGACCTTCTCGAGGTTGGTGCGCAGGGTGCGTACGAACGCCTCCACCTCGAGGTCGCCGGACGGCATCGACGGCTCCTCGAGGCGCGTGATGTGGGCACGGAAGTACGGCTCCTCCTGGGTGAAGAAGTCGATGCGGGCGCGCGCCAACCCTTGCACGAGGATGCGGACGTGGCCGTCCGGAAGCTTGATCATGCGCAGGATGCCAGCCACCGTGCCGACGTTGTATAGGTCGGCGGCCGAAGGGTTCTCGAGGCTCGGATCACGCTGTGAGAGCAGCAGCAGGAGGCGGCTCTCGGCCAGCGCTTGATCCACCGCGGCGACCGAACGGTCGCGCCCGACCGACAGTGGGACCATGACGAAGGGGAAAAGCACCGCGTCTTTGAGCGCCATTGCCGGTAGCTCGTCGGGGATGACGATGGTCTGCTCGCGTAGCTCCTGATCGATGGTTTCTTTTTCGCTCATGGCTCCTCGTCTGTGATCGCGACCGCATAGACCGTGTTGCGTCGCTCGGGCAGGCGGGGCAGTCTGATCTCCAAGACTCCATGACGGAGACGCGCCCGCGCTGAGCTGCAGGCGACGGGCCCGGGCAACGGGATCTCGAGCTCGAAATGCCCGAACCCTCGTTCGACGGCGTGGAAGCGGCGGTGTGGGATGAGCGGCCTGGGGGCGTGCTTGCAGCCACTTACCCTGAGCTCGTTCCCACACAGCGAGATCGCGATGCCCTCGCGGGAGACTCCCGGAACGTCGATCCGCACCACGTACTCGTCAGGTCGCGCCAAGATGTCGACTGGAGGCGACCAGCCGCCCTCGAGCGGGGCCTCGAGGGTGGCCAGCATGTCCAGTAGCTCGGCGATGTGCCGCCGAAGGTGCTCGAGCTCGAGCCCGGATGGGATTCGTCTTCTCATCGCGCACCCTTGCCCTTGCGGCGCAACAGCCGGAGCTCCTCGACGAACTGCTCGACGTCCTCGAAGCGCCGGTAGACGCTGGCGAAGCGGACGTACGATACCTGATCGATCTCGCGCAGACGCTGCATCAGGATGCGGCCGATTTCCTGCGAGGCGATCTCCCGGTCGTCCTTGCGGTGCTGCGCCAGCTCGACGGCGTCGGCCATGGCCTCGATCTGAGCCTGGGAAACGGGTCGCTTTTGGCAGGCGCGGAGCAGGCCGTCGAGGACCTTGGCGCGGTCGTAGGGCTCCCGGCGCCCATCTCGCTTGATGACCAGTGCCGGCGTTTCTTCCAGGCGCTCGTAGGTCGTGAAGCGGCGGCAGCACTTCAGGCACTCGCGTCGGCGGCGTACCTGGCTACCCTCGGCGTGCTCGCGGGAGTCCACGACCCGATCTTCGGGGTGGGCGCAGAAGGGACAGCGCATCTATGCCTCCGCTACGGGCTCCTGCGTGCCGAGCTCGGTGGCCCGCCCGAGTGTGAGACCGGTTGCGCCCATGTACGCGAGGCCGATGATGGTGATCGGGAAGAAGCAGATGGCGTGGTGGATGAGAGCGTATGCCGTGGCGGTCGCCGCGGCTACGCCGAGAAGCTGCGTGAGGGCGATCTGGATCGCGGTGTGGAAACCGCCGACGCCCGCCGGGGTCGGGACGGCGAGGCCGATGACGCTCACCGCGATGACGATGAACGCCTGGGGCAGCGAGAGCGGCATGCCGAAAGCCTTCGCCAGAGCCACCAGCTGGAGGCCGATGACGAGCCAGAGGCCGAGGCTCCATAGGGTGATCTCGACCAACCGGACGGGGTTGCCGAGGACCGCAAGCCCCTCCATCAGGTGTCCGAGGAAGCTCTCGATACGGGTCCTGAAACGCGCCGGAGAGAGGCGAGCGCATCGGCGCACCGCCCCTTCTCTGTGCCGCAGCAGCACGACGACGAGCGCGACGGCGACGACGACGCCCACTCCGGCGAGCAGGGCGGCGCGCCGAAGCAGCTCCAGGTGGTTAGCGGGAAGGCTGTGACCGGCGACCAGGATGCCCCCCGAGAAGAGGATGAGCACGGAAGCCCCGTCGAGGAGCCTCTCGGTAAGGATCGAGGCGAGCGTAGCTGCGGCGGGAATCCGCGTCCTGGCGGTGAGCAGTAAGGGACGTACCAGCTCGCCAGCCCGGGCGGGAAGGATCGCGGAGGTTGCAAAGCCAGCTGCAGTGCAGCCGAAGAGCTGGCCGGCGCCGGTGGTGCCTGCGGGGCGCAGGATGAGCCCCCAACGCAGAGCGCGCAGGAGGTAGGTAAGCAAGGCGATCGCGGTGGTGATCACGACCCACCCGAGGTGGACCTGCCCGAGGGCACGGCCGACCTCCGCCAGCGGTGCCTGGTAGATGAAGTAGGCGAACAGCGCGACGGCCAGCGTCAGGCTGAGAACGATCTTCCACGGGGCGACGTGTTGCCTCATCCCGCGCAGGGTACCCTCG
>JAAYVZ010000019.1 GCA_012516935.1 Holophagae bacterium | reverse complement strand
CTTGGACCAGAACGAAAGCAGCGAGCCACTGGCGATATCCAGTGGAGGGGTGGTGAGCGCGCCGCACGCCCGGTTGGCGGGAACCGTCTTATAGACCTTGGGTCCCATATGCCCGTCGGTAGCGATGGACCACGGTGCGGAAAGGGTCAGGGCCGCCGGCCCGGTGTCGCCCGCATCGTCGGTCCAGCTCGCATAGGCGATCGGTCCGGTGGGGATGCCCCTGCGCACGACGGTGTTGGGATCCTCGGAGCCGTTGCTCGAATCGACGGCCCGCACGAGGTAGTAGGCCGGTGTGAAGGAGACGAGGTTGGCAGCATCGGTGACCGAGAGAGAAGTGACGCCGCTCATGATCCGGTTCTCGTCCCCAGGGGTGAACGGGGAGACGGCGCTCCGGTACACGTTGTAGGTCACCGGACCGGCACACAGCGGGGTGGCGGCACCCCAACCGACGTTGACGGTGCAGATGGGCTGGGCGGCATTGGCTGCCGTAGCTACTCCAGCGAATTCCGGGGACTCCTGGCAGGTACCGGTCGTCACCGCGGTGACGCAGGCCGAGGGCTCGCTCACGCACTCGCCACGAGCGGCCACGACACGGTAAGCGTAGGTGACATCACCCGAGACGTTGGTGTCGATCCACACCGTACCTGTGGTCGTAGCAACGTCTCGAAAGGTACCAGCGCAGCTGCCTCTGGCACGCTGCACGGTGTACACGAGCCCGCTTCCGCCGGAGGACCAGCTCACGGTGATCCGGTTGTCGCCCGAAGGACCAGCGGTGACACCGCTCGGCACGGGGGGAAACGGTCCGCCTCCGCACATCGGCTCGGCCAGGTGGGCGGCGGCGGCCACGTACGCTCTGACCGTCGAGTAGTAAAACGCCGGCACACCGCAGTTGGCGAGCGTGTCGTTCGATGTGTGGTAATACGGATAGGACCCGCTACGACCACAGTACCCCTCGTTGTCGGTGATCCCGCAGATCGCCGACCAACCCCGATCCCAAAACGGCGCGTGGTCGCTGTAGACCATGCTCGGGCAGGAGAAGTGGTCAACCGGGCAACCGGTGCCGTAGGCGGTGGCAGCCTCCTTCAGCAGCAGGCCCAGCCAGACGGAGGTCGAGTTGGTGTTGACATCCAGGTTCTCACCGGTGGCCGGAAGACCGTCCCCCTGCCAACCGGTCATATCGGCGTTGAGGACAGCGACCACCTGCTCACCAGCGGGGATGTGGTTGGCGTAGTACTCGGAGCCGAACAGGCCCTGCTCCTCGCCCGTCACGGCCACGAGCTTGATGGTGTTGGCGAAGCTGTAGCTGGCCATCGCTCGGGCCGCCGAGACGACCATCGCAGCGCCGGAGGCGTTGTCATTGGCGCCCGGGGCGTTGCCGCTCGACGGCATGTCGTCGAGGTGGCCAATGACGATGATCAGCCTCTCGGGGTGGGTCGTCCCGGTGATCGTTCCGATCACGTTGGGGGCATGTCCCGTCGTGTGATACTGGTAGACGGGGTTGAGGCCGAGCGCTTGGAACCTCGCGAAGACGGCCTCTGCCGCCGTCTGACAGCCGGTCGAACGCGAGAAGCGGGTCGACGCGACGTTGACGATGTCCGACCAGTTGGCCTGAATCATCGTGTCGGAAAGACTGTCGACGATGGTTTGGACGACGGGGTGGGGATCGATGCCCGTGGGGCCTTCTTCGTTCCAGGAGGCATACTTTTCTGGCGGCGGCGCCGGTGGGCTGATCCCCTGCAGCGAAAGCCGCCGGACGAACCAGTTAGGTGAGCCCGCGCACTCGTCTGAAAGCTGGCCGGCGCTCCGCACCAGAACCCACCCTTCGTCCGCGAACACCGGGGCGCCGCAGCACGCGACGTCACCGACGACAGCCCCTGGACGCAAGCCGAGCACGAAGTAGGTCCACCCTTCGGTGTCTGCCTCCACGACCACGCTGTCCCGACCCAGGGCCGTCAGCTTCTCACGCACCACGTCGCCGTCCCCTAAAGCGAGGAAATAACCCTCCCGTTCGAGCACCAAGGTGATCCCCTGCTCGATGAGGAACGCGCGGTCAGAGGGCGCTCGCCTCTCGAGGCGCAACAGTGCGGGGCCATTCGCCAGCACGCTCGAGGCCAGGAACACGAAACTCGAGAAAGTGACGAGGATCGATCGCCGATGACGCATGTCTCCTCCACGCTGCA
The DNA here is from genome assembly GCA_012516935.1 of Holophagae bacterium. GTDB lineage: Bacteria > Acidobacteriota > Thermoanaerobaculia > Thermoanaerobaculales > Thermoanaerobaculaceae > JAAYVZ01. The sequence continues at coordinate 29,718 of JAAYVZ010000019.1, read as the reverse complement.
GCCGCTCGAGGGCGGGCACGCACGTCAGGCCCGCATCGATCGCGATTGTACTTCGAACACCGCGAAGCCGAACGGACGGCCCGGTTTCGTCACCGCGACCGCCGCCCACCCAGCGCGCCGGCCCGATCCACAAACGAGACCGGCCCAGCCCGACCTCAGTACAGCTCCAGCCCGAAAGCCGAGGTCAGAAAAACGGCCATCTGCCACCGTGTGTTAGGTGAGCTCGGGCAATAGAGGCTGCTGGCGCATCCGGCCGTGACCCCGGCGGCATAGATGTAGTGGACTGAGGGGCAGCCGCCGTCGGCGGCAGGCACATCCTCGAACAATGACACCCCCCCCGCGACACAGTGGTAGGCTCGCCCCCCGACCACCCCGGCGACCGGGATCGGGTTACCCTCGCCGACCATCGCGGAGGCCAGAAAGACCGCCATCTGCCACCGGTTCACCGGGTCGCCCGGACAGTACAGATCCGGCGCGCACCCAGCGGTGATACCGCGCGCGTAGATGAAGTGGACGAAGCGACACCCGGGATCCTCCGGCTGGACATCGGTGAACAGCGAGGTGCCACCGACGACGCAGTCATACGGGTTTCCTCTCACCGAGCCGCTGACCGGGACGACGCCAGCGGGCCCGACGATCGACTGGCTCAGAAAGACCACCATTTGCCACCGGGTAATCGGATCGTCGGGACAGAAAAGACCTGCCGCGCATCCACTGGTGATGCCGTGGTGAAAGATCGTTTCGACGAAGCGTTGGCCGGGATCTGAGCCGGGTACGTCGGCGAAGCTGTCACCGATGTGAAGTGTGAGCGTCCGGGTCTGTCCGGTCGAGAGGGTCTCGACAACCGTCGCATCCCAGTGGGGGGCCGGGCGGTCCACCGAATTCGCCACGGAGAGCAAGTAGCAGTCGCCGCTTCCCGAACGGCATGAACCCGTGGCGCCGGCAGCGAGCGTTCCGTACCTACCTGTCCCGTCGACGATGGCATAGGAGGCCCCTGACGGCCCGCCGAAATCGGAGAGCGTGCCCTCGAATGCCGTTGCTGTCGTCCCCTCGTTGCGCCATCTCGGGGCCACCTCCACGGTCTCGCCCGGTTCGAGGACACCGTTGAGGTTGCTGCTCGAGCCGGTAGCTGCGGTGATATCGACCTCGACTCCAGTCGCGGGGGTGAGCACCGGCGCCTGCACCGAGAACGAATACGTGCCGGTTGCCGGGGCCACGTGCTGCCCGCACGTGTTGGTAGCGCGAACTTTCCAGTGATACGTTCGCCCCGGAGTCACCGGAACCACGAAGCTGGTGGTGGCCGTGCTCTCTAACAGGGGAGGATCGGCGGAGTCGCCGAGGAAGACATCGTAGCCCGACGCTCCGCCGGCGGCGCTCCACTGCAAAGTGACGACGTTCCCCGAAAGCGTCGCGGCATTCGCCGGTGCGACGAGGGCGAACTCCTGCGGTGGGTTACATTGGATCGTGAAGTCGGGGTTGGAGATGTCGAAGAAAATGTTGCCGCTGCAGGCCACCTTGACACGGGCCTGCGACGAGGTGACGGCTGGAACACCGACGTCCTGGGAGCCGTCGTTGGGCGTCGCGGAAGCGAGAACGGTGGGGAAGGTGAACCCGCCGTCCGTCGACAGCAGGATGTCAACGGCGCTGCAGCTCACCGGTGCGGACACCGTGTTCGCCACGTTCCAGGTGACGGTGGCGGTACCCCCACCGCTCCAAGTCGTGCCGCTCGTCGGCTGGGTGACGACGAATGGGCCGGCGTTGGAGCTCACGTTGACCACCGTGCTCGCCCAGTTGACGCCGCCCCCAGCCACCTGATTGTCACGCGCTGTGAGGCGGAACCTCATCGACCTCGTGCGCTGCGACATCCACTCGCCGAATGTCTGGCTGCCAGCGAGGATGTCGCCGAGGCGCGGAAACGTGCGGGAAGGGCTCGAGGTGGCGTTGAAGGAGCGGAAGATCGGCCGGACCGCACTCGCGTCGCCCTGGGGCGGTGACTGGCTGCCGAGATCGTACTCCTCCCAGCAGTACGTCAGCGCGTCGCCCTCGGGGTCGGTGGCGGAACCCGTCAGCGTGAACGGTGTCTGCATGGGGATCGTGTAGCTCGGACCAGCGTTGGGTAGCGGTGCCGAGTTGCCGGTCGGGGTCTTCACCGCACAGACGTCTCCGTCTCCCGTGGAGTAGGCAATGATCTGCTCGAGACTCTTGCTGTGGAAGTAAGGGTCGGAGTTGGGCTGCAGGTTCTCGGCTCCGCAGATGCCGGCGTACGCCATGATGGTGGAACCGCTGCCGGGCTCGTAGGCGGCGCTCGACGAGCGGTTGCCGCTGCAGCTCCCGGTGGTGCCGTTGAAGGTGTGGTAGCCGCCCCACTGGTGCCCCATCTCGTGGGCGACGTAGTCGATATCGAAGGGGTCACCCACCGGGTTGGAGCGGCCGGTCACCCCCCCGGCCTTGAGGCCCGCCTTACACGGCACACCTACATAGGCGATACCCCCACCACCGGTCGAGAACACGTGACCGATGTCGTAGTTCGCGTTGCCGATCACGGCGTCGATGTTGGCCTGGTTCTGATCCAGCATCGCCAAGCCGTCGTCGTTCGTGTAGGGATCCGTCGCGCCGTCGGTGTACACGAGGCGGTCGTTGTCAGCCACCATCACCATACGGATCGCGACCTCGCGCTCGTACACACCGTTGACACGGTTCATCGAGGTCACCATAGCCGCCAGACCGCAGGCCACGGCCGCTGGGTGGGGGGCGCAGACCTTGGCTGTATATTCGCCCGTTGCCGCCAGCGCGAGACGGTAGGTGCGCAGCGTCGCGCCCGAGGGCGCGAGCAAAGGCTGCGATGCCTGGGCGTGGAAGCCCGACAGTTGCGACTCATGATGCTCACCGACGTGGCACACGAACGGAGGCTCTTCGGGGTTGCGCGACAGCGCAGATCTGAAGTAGCTCTGGTAGGTGGAGGTGTCGCCCTGCTGGTAGGGGTCGACGTACACGGCCTCACCGTCCCGGAGGACCTGGGCGTGGAAACCGCGAGGTGTGAGGTCGCACCGAAGCGTCGCAGTCGGGTCATCGACCCCTTGGCCGAGGTAGGTCCGGATATCGGGGTAGCGACGCGCCAGCTCGGGGGCCATGACCGGGGCCTCGACGATCCGGAACCGTTGCGTGGTACCGTCGGGAAACGGTAGCGGAAGCTCGATCGCCAGCGTTTCGGCGGCGACCGAACGCTCGCTCGGGACCTGGGTGAGAAGCTGCTGAAGGGCATCAACGTCGAGCGCCATGAGCCGATAGCTCACCGGCCTGATGACGCGAACCGAGACGGCCGCATTGACCTCATCCTCGGAGATGTCGCGCCACATCCCGTCGCCAGCCACTACGGTGCCGGCGAGCAGCCCTGACAGCACGATGATGAGCCTTGGAACGAGCCAGTTGAGTCGATGTGCCACTCGATGCTCCAATCATCCCAGAGCATATTCCAGCTCGGGAGGAAGCGCTACTTCGTGTCGAGCCGGAAAACAACGGCGAGGGTCGTGTCCATGGTCACCGGCACGCCATCTCGCTGCCCGGGTACGTAGGAAGCGGTGAGGGCAGCCCGGCGGGCCGCTTCCTCGAACCCCAGGCCGACCGGTGGGCCGAGCGGACGAACGCGAATCACCTTGCCCGTCTCATCGACGGTAAGACGCAGCTCCACAGTCGCTTCCCGTCGATAGCGACGCGCCCGCTCGGGGTACGCTGGCAGTTCGTGGCCAATCAGGCGGGGTGGGATCTCCAGCGGAGCCCGCGGTGTCGGAACGGCCGCAAGAGCCGGCGTGACCGGCGATGGCTGGCTGGAAGGTGGCGGTGGCGCGGGGATCGCGCTGGCAACCACGGGGGGCGTAGCGATCGGCGCGGCGGGCGGCTCCAAACGTGCCCGCTGTTGGTCGAGCTGCTGTTCAAGCTCCAGAATTCGCGCCCGGAGCTCCTGCGTATCGGTCGGATCCGGAACCGGTGACGGACCGACTACGACCCTCGACTCTCGGAGCGCGAGCTCTCGTCTGAGCCGTGCGATCTCCTCCAGCAAAGCATGCTCGTGGGGAGATGCAGCCGGTGGGGGGGGACCCGAGGCGGACGTAGCGGGCGTCACCGTCATGGTCGGCTCTCGCCCGGAGATGAGCCAGAGAAAAAGCACCAGAAAAGCAGCGGCGACAACGCCTCCCAGCCCGAGGAGGAGCGCCATCCGCCAGGAGCTGGAGGTGACCGAACGAAGCAGCCGCCGGCGCGAACGCTTATCGGTGTACAGCCTCTCGTCGGCACGCGCCAAGATCTCTTCGCCGCTCGTGCCGTCTTCGGGGAAGGCGGCGACGCCCAGGCTGAAGGAGACCGGCTGCAGCTCCGCACTGCCAATAGAAGACTCGCCTGCCGCCTCGCTGGAAACGGCATCCCGAGCCCGCTGCCCGAGGCTGTCGGCCTCGGCCTGACCGGCGCCCGGCAGCAGCACCACGAACTCATCACCTCCGAAGCGCACGAGCACGTCGTCGCTGCGGAAGGTGCGACGTAACAGCTCCGCGGTGCGTCGCAGCACCAAGTCGCCAGCTAAGTGCCCGAACCTGTCGTTGACCTCCTTGAAGCCATCGAGGTCGAGGATGATGAGCGCGATCCGGTGGTGCTCACGGCACAGCTCATCCCACCATTGGGCGAAAAGGTGCGACAGCAGGCGCCGATTGTACAGCCCCGTGAGGTCGTCCCTGAACGCCAGCTCGCCAGCCGCCGCCTGCAACCGACCGGTCAGCCCCCGCTGGATCACGCAAGCGCCTCCGGAGCGACCTTTGGCCAGCGCCGCCGATCGGGCACGAGTGAGGAGTCCGGCAACATCATCCGGTGGCCTCCGCCCAGAGCCGAGACGGGATTGTACATGGAAAGAGAGGAAACAGGGGCCCGCAGGCCCCTGTTCCGACCATCCGCCGTGAGGTGTCAGCGCAAGCCGCGTCGGGCAAGCAACGGGGCGACCGATGGCGCTCGACCGCGAAACCGGATGTAGAGGTCCATCGGCTCCTCGCTGGCCCCCTTCTCGAGGATATTGGTACGGAACGAACGCGCGGTGGTCTGGTCAAGTACACCCTTCTCCCTGAACGCTTCGAAGGCGTCGGCGTCGAGCACCTCGGCCCAGACGTAGGAGTAGTAACCGGCCGAGTAGCCCTCGCCACCGCCGAAGATGTGGTTGAAATAGGTCGTGCGGTAGCGGGATACGATCTCAGGGATGAGCCCCATGCGGGCGATCGAAAGCGTCTCGAACGCCGCGGCGTCCACCTCTACGGGCGTCAACAACGTGTGCCAGTCCATGTCGAGCAGACACGCCGCGAGATACTCGGTGGTCGCGAACCCCTGATTGAACCGCCTGGCGCGGAGGAGCTTGTCGACCAAGGTCTGGGGGATCGGCTCACCGGTCTTGTAGTGCTTGGCGTAGACCCTCAGGACCTCGGGCTCGAGCACCCAGTTCTCCATGATCTGGGAAGGTAGCTCCACGAAGTCGAGCGCCACCTCGGTTCCGGAGATCGAGCGGTATCGGCATTTCGAGAGCAGGCCATGCAGGGCGTGCCCGAACTCGTGGAACATCGTCTCGACCTCATCGAGCGAGAGCAATGCCGGCAGGTCCCCCAACGGGCGTGTGAAGTTGCCGACGTTGGCAATGATGGGTCGGATCTCGACGCCGTTTCTGACCCACTGGTCGCGGTAGTTGGTCATCCAGGCGCCACCCCGCTTGCCCGGCCGGGGGTGGTAGTCGACCATCAAGATACCCACGTGCGAGCCGTCGGCGTCCTTGACCTCGAACGTTCTCACCTCTGGGTGGTAGCGGGGGATGTCGGTATGCTCAACGAACTGCAACCCCCAGAGCTTGCCTGCGAGCCAGAACACACCCTGGCGCACATTGTCGAGCTGGAAGTAGGGCTTGAAGACCTCCTCATCGAGGTCGTACTTGGCTTTGCGGACCTTCTCGGCGTAGTACCGCCAGTCGTGGGCCGCGAGCTGGAACGTGCCGCCTTCCGCCTTGATCTGGGCCTGGAGGTCGTCCGCTTCTTGCCGGGCTTTGGCCTGTGCCGCCGGCCAGAGCTGGTTGAGCAGCCCGTAGACGTTCTCCGGCGTCTTCGCCATGTTGTTGTCGAGCATGAAGTTGGCCCATGTAGGAAAGCCGAGCAGCTTGGCCTTCTCGGCCCGCAGAGCCGCGATCTTGCTGGCGATCGGCTTGTTGTCCAGCGCATCACCGTGGTTGGCGCGGGTCGTGTATGCGTCGAGGAGCTGGCGGCGCAGATCGCGGTTGTCAGCGTACTGCAAAAACGGCCAGATCGACGGCGCCTGGAGGGTAAACACCCACTTCCCTTCGAGCTTCGCCGCCTTCGCTGCTGCTGCGGCGGCGGCGACAACGCCCGGTGGCAGACCGGCGAGGTCCTCCCGCCTGTCGATGACCAGCCTGTAGGCATTGGTCTCCTTGAGGACGTTGTCTCCGAATCGCACCCCCAGGAGCGCCAGCTCGGCGTTGATGACACGGAGCCGCTCCTTGGCCGCAAGATCGAGATCCGCACCCCCACGAACGAACGCCTTGTACGTCCGCTGCAGGAGCATCCGCTGGTCGCTCTCGAGCGGCAGTGACTGACGCTGGGCCCACACCGTCTTGACACGGGCAAAGAGCTTCTCGTTCAGAAAGATGTCGTCCCGAAACGCCGACAGCTTGGGAACGATCTCCTGGGCCAGTGCCTGCAGCGAATCGTTCGTCTCCGCTTGCGACAGGTTGTAGAAAACGCTCGAGATCGAGGCCAGCAGCTCGCCCGAAGCGTCCAACGCCTCCAGGGTGTTGGCGAACGACGGCAGCTCCGGGTTGTTGGCAATGAGGTCGATCTCCTTACGCTGGGCGGCCATGCCCGCCTCGAAGGCAGGGGTGAAGTGCTCGGGCCTGATGCGTTCGAAAGGCGGCACGCCAAACGGCGTGCTCCAGCTCTCGAGCAGGGGGTTGGGGGCCGTTGGCCCGGACGCGGCGGACAGCGTTGGAGCAGCAGCCGCAATGATGAGGGTGGCTAGGGCGACATGCATCACGAGGCCTCCTTCGATGCGCTCACCAGCTAGCTCAGGGTGGCAGCGAGCCGGCTGAGTCTGGCAGCGGCCATTCTACGCGCATCGGTGACGCCATACCGCTGGCCGCCGGATCAGCGACCGGACGGGTAGCCTCATGCCGGGCGGGCAGGTGCCCGGCCGGAAGCTTCGAACCCGTCCATGCACACGGACAGCATGCGCCTCAAAGCGCCCACGCCGAACGCGGTGTACCCGAGCACCGGCGGCTTCCCGTTGACGAGCTCCCGGACCGTCCCGCAGGCACGGCGGCCGAGCGCACCGGCCAGCGGGGCGGCCCCGCGCATCTCGTCCGGTCGGTCGACCTCCGCCGGCCCCCCGACCACGACGGCTTCGCGGCGCCGATCGCCGAGCCGCCGAGCCTCGCGCTCAAAGGCGGAATCTCTTGCAGCCTCCCATGCCCTCGGCCATACTGGCGAGGTGCCGGATGTGACCCACTCTCGTTGCGAGGTCTGCGGTCGCGAGTTCTCGGCATGGGCGCTCATCGCCTGTCCGATCTGCGCCAAGGTTGTCTGCCGCAAGTGCGGGTATTTCGACTACGGGCGGACCTTCTGCTCGCGGGATTGCGCGATCCTCTTCTTTCACGGGGACGACGAGGATGAGCTGGATCGGGAGGAGATCTGAGCGGACACATGCTGGTGCTAGACTACGCGCACGATGGAGGCATAAGGCCCCATGGGATTGCGCACTGACGAACTGATCGCCCAAGCTCGCGTCCACAGCCCGTTGCTGGCGAGGCGAGGTGAGGACGGTCTGCTGCTGGCCAAGGCCCAGGGGTGTCGGGTGTTCGACGCCGACAACATGGCGTACGTCGACCTCCTGGGCGGCGGCGGGGCGAACCTGCTCGGCTATGGCAACCAGTACCTGCTGGATGCGGTGCGAAAGGCGTCCTCCTTCGGGCTTGCGTCAGGTTTCCACGCCACCGCCGAGGTCGAGCTCGTCGACTTGCTCGCCGAGATACTCCCCGACTACGGCCCCTGGGTGCTGACCCCAGCCGAGAGTGAGGCCTGGGAGCTCGCGCTGCGCTGGTGTCGGCGCGACACCGGCCGTCAGCGCGTCGTGGTGTTCGACGGCAACCGACGCGGGTCCACGGAGGCTCTCCAGGTGTCGGCCGCTGGACCGCTCGGCATTTCCCAGCCCCTCGTGGCCGGGATTCCCTCCGACGTCGCCCGTTTGGTTCGAGTCGTCCCGTGGGGCAGCGTCGACGCGTTTCACGACGTGCTTTCCGAGGTCGGTGTGGACACCGCCGCGGTGGTCCTCGATCCCATCGCCAGCCTGTTCGGCGTGCTCCGCCCCGACCCTGAGTTCGTGCGCGAGGTACAAGTGGGCACCAAAGCAGTGGGGGCACGGCTGGTAGTGGACGAGACCATCACCGGTTTTCGCCTTGCTCGTGGCGGTGCCACCGAGTCTTTCGGGCTCGAGCCGGACGTCGTCGTGCTCGGTGGTGCACTCGGGGGCGGAGTCTCCCCGATCGGCGCCGTGACGTGGCCACTGGGTCTGCATGCAGTGCCAGGGGACGAGCTGCCCGCTCCCGCTCCACCCATCTCGGTCCTGGCCGCAACGGCGACCTTATCGGTGCTGCGCAACGAGTCCATTCACCAGCGGCTGGAGGAACGCGGCGGCCAGTTGCAGACTGGTGTCGAAGGGCTGGCAGACAAGTTCGGCCGCAGCCTGAAGTGCAACCGGATCGGCTCGATTTTCGCGCTGTGCTTCTCACGCACTGGGGTAACCGACGGGCGGTCGTTCGCCCGGGTCGATCAGGAGCTCTGGGGGCGGTTCGCGCGCGGTGTCCGGGAAAACGGCGTGCTGCTACCTTCCCGTTCGTCCGCGACCTCTTTCATTTCGCATGCTCATGGCGTCAAGGATATCGAGAAGGTGCTCACAGCCATTGAGCAGACGCTGCGCCGGATGCAGAAAGAAGACGAAGCCTGAGACTTTTCTGAGCGACCAACGCGAAGATGGCGACCGCCCTGCCGTGGGCGGCGAGCGCTCCGGTCGTTGTGCAACGAGTACTTACCCCGGCTGGGAGGCCCCTGGAAGGTGACGCTCGAGGGCTGCCAGGACCGTCGACTCCTCGAGTGGCTTTTCGAGGTACTCGTGCACCTGATGCTGCAGCCTGGCTTCGCTTTCCCACCGACGGCTCTTGTACACGGCGGTGACGATGAAAAGAATCGGGTGGTAGTCGGCCACCTTCTCCCGCAGCTTGGTGATGACGTCGAAACCTGACATCAACGGCATCAGGGCATCCAGCACCAGAAGATGGGGCCGGACCGAGAGGGCTAAATCCAGAGCCTCCCGACCGTTCGCGGCCTCGACCACCTCGAAGCCCTGCTCGCGCAGCAGCTCCCTCAACCAAGAGCGGAATATCCTGCTGTCATCCGCGACGAGTGCTGTATGAACACCCACAAATGCCTCCAGTCGGCGTGCCGAGGTCCGCTGGTGGAGCGGGAACGGAGCACACCGACACCGCTATGCCGGACAACGCTCGCCCGGCGGCTCGCCCCGCCGCCTCTGGTGTCACGCCTTGAAGCTGGCTAAAGCATCCTGCTCGCTGTCGTACACGTCGAAGACGGTGATGAGCTGCGTGACGTGCAGGATGTCGGTGATCTTCTGGGTCAGATTGAGGAGCTTCATTTTGCCGCCACGACGAGAGATGGTCGTGTAGCAACCTACCAGCTCGCCAATGCCCGACGAGTCGATATGGGAAATACCCTTGAAGTTGAGTAGGATGCTGGTGAAGCCGGCGCCGACCGAGTCCTCGATCTGCTGGCGCAGCTCCACATCCCCCGAGCCGATGGTGATCTTCCCCTCGAGATCGAGAATCCGCACATTCCCCACATCCCGAACCTTGGCCTTCATTCGCTCCTCCTCGCAGTCAAGTTCTTCCTCAGCCGGAGCCGGGTCCCTCCCCGCTCAGCCGGGCTGAAATGTACCTCGTCCATGAACTGCCGCATGTAGAAGACACCGCGGCCGCTCGACCGCATCAGGTTCGCCGGAGCGGTGGGATCGGCCACCCCTTCAGGGTCGAAGCCGTCGCCCTCGTCCTCGACCACGATCTCAAGCGCTTCGCCGGGATCGAGCCGGACTTCCACAAGGACGCGCTTTTCCGCGCTAAGCTTGTTGCCATGCTTGATCGCGTTCGCCAACGCCTCACGGACCGCCATGCCCACCCAGTAGCAGGTCTCCTCACCCACCCTCTCGCTGTGGCACATCTCACTCAGCACGCGCTCCACAAGCTCGATATTCTCGTACAGCGAGAGAAGCTGCAGCCGGGCTGCCCTCGTCATGCGTCGCGAGTATAGCATCCTCGCTCCGGTGCTGTTGGCGACCGCGGCGGTGGCCAACCCCTGCCCTCCAGCCCTGCTGGCCACGGCGGCGCGGGTCGCAGAGCTCCGTGGGGTGCCACTGCCGTTCCAACCTCCGTGCCGATTCATTCCGGTTTCGAGTCTACGGGCCGAGCTCGACACCAAGCTCCGCCGCGATCTGCCGCTGCCGCCCGAGCTCTACCTGGAGGCGCTGCAGCGGCTCGGATTCATCGCTGGCGATCCCGCTTTCGTATACCCGCGACTGCTGGAGTTCTACTCGAGTCAAGTGCTGGGCTTTTACGAGCCCAGTGCTGATGAGATGGTGCTGGTCAACCGAGGCAACAGCGCGGCCTCAAAAGACGCCACCGTGTGGGCTCACGAGCTCACCCACGCCGCCCAGGAGCGGCGATTCCACCTGCCGACCAGGCTCCTGGCGATGCAGCACAACAGCGACCAGCAACGCGCCGCCTCTGCGGTTGCCGAAGGGGACGCAACACTCGTCATGCTCGTGCTCGGTCCATCCGGCTCACCGTCCATCTCGAGCCTCTGGGAGACACAGCGCCAGCTCGCTGCCCAGACCACATCGCTGCCGGTGCCCGAAGGAGTCCCCGACTTCTTCGTCGAGGACCTCGTTTTCCCCTATGCTCAGGGGCTCGCGACCGTCCTGGCCTCGTACGAAAAGGGAGGCTGGACGGCGATCGACGACCTCCTCAGGGCGCCGCCGTCCACGACCTCCGAGCTCCTGCATCCGGGTCGACGCCCGAGCGGCCCGCCCCTTGGAGACGCCAACCTGCCCCCACCCGCTAGCGGTTGGACGACGGTCCTGACCGACACCATGGGAGAATGGGCGCTAGCCTACTGGCTGGGACGCCGCATCCCCACTCGGGCAGCGACGCACTTGGCCGCCACCTGGGACGGTGACCGCTTCCGACTCGCGCGCAACGCCCACGGCGAATGGGCGCTGACGCACCTGATCCGCTGCCGCGACGGTGCCGGGTGTAGCGCACTGGCCAGCGCGCTGCGCGCCCATGGGCCTGCACTGCTGGCCAACCTAGCGCCGGGCCGGGAGCCCGCCGTCAGCGTCTCGCGGGCTGGGAATCTCCTGACGGTGCGGTCGTCTGCGATGCCGGTTTCGCTCCCACCACGGTAGCCCTGGTGATGACCACCGCGGTCTTGGGAACATCTTTCGAGAACGGCCCCGCGGCGCCGGTCGGCACGGCACCAATGGCTTCTACGACCTGCATCCCCTCCACAACCTGCCCGAAAACGCAGTAGCCGAAACCTTCGTCGGTCTTGCTCCGGTGATCGAGAAAGGCATTGTCTACCAGGTTGATGAAGAACTGAGCGGTGGCCGAGTTGACCTCCGCGGTGCGCGCCATCGCTATCGTGCCCTTGAGGTTCTTGAGCCCATTGGTCGCCTCGTTGAGGATCGGTTCCCGGGTCTGCTTGCGCTCGAGGTTCGCCGTGTAGCCACCACCCTGGATCATGAACCCCGGAATGACACGGTGGAATACCGTGCCGTCGAAAAACCCGGCCCGTACGTAGTCGAGGAAGTTGTTGACGGTGAGCGGCGCTTTCGTGGGCTCGAGCTCGATAACGATGATGCCCTTGCTGGTTTCGAGCTGGACACGCGGCTTGCCGCTGCCTGGGGCGGCCCAGGCCAGCAGCGGAACCAGCATCATGACGATCACGAGGCACTTCATTCCTTCTCTCCTTTCTCCACAACGGCGGGGTTAGCGGGGTCGCCCCGTGGCGAGCGAAAACTTCGGCACGGCCTGCTCGCCGTCCATCTCGACCTTGAGCAATGCCCGCCCAGCCACCGGCAGCGTGACCTCGAGCACCTGCTCGGCGAGCAGGCTCCCTTCCTCGGAGCGGAGCCGCACCGTGAGCGTGTGGCTGCCGGACCGAACCGAAAAGACCTCCTGGTACACGCCGGCCCCTTTTCTCTTGAGGCCGAGAAAACCTTTGGTGTAGAAGTTGAGCTGCTTGCGCGCCAACGCCTCACCGTCGACGTCGATCTCCAGCGTCGCGGCGCTCAGTGGGCAGTTGAAATACACCTCGAGACGGGCGGTCCCTTGGGGAACCTCCGGGACAGGCGTTGCAGCCGGCGCCGGCACCGGTGGCTCCACCCGGGCCGACGTTCGCGCGGCGCGTAGCTTCTCGCGGACGATCTCGAGATAACCGGACGCCAACGGGTCGCTCGGGTCGAGGGTGACCGCCTCCTGGAGCCGCTCGATGGCTTCGCCCAAGCGGCCGCGACCGTGGAGCGCCCAGCCCTCCTCGCGCAACGCCTGCGCCCGGGCCAGTCGGGTGGAGACGTCTCGGTCCAGCAGAACGCGCGCTTCAGCTACCCGCTTCAGGTACCGTCCGGCCCGCGAGTAGGGCGCTTCGGCCCAGACCGGCTCGAGAGCATCGAGAGCCTGCTGCGGCTGCCCAGCCTGCAGCGCAGCCGCAGCCTCCCGCAACCCGGTCACCGCCCGATGTCGGCGCTCCGCCTCGCCGGGCGGAGCCGCTGGCCACGGACCGCGATCGATGCGGGTCGCCAGCAGGGCAATCGCCAGTGTCGGCAGCGCGACAGCGATCACCAGCAGCGAGACGATCCATCGTGTCTCGATCGGCTGGCGCCAAACCGACCGCGACACGACGGTTGGGGGCACCGCCGGCCCAGCCGCATCGGCCACCCCGGCCGGCAGACTCGGGGGGGTCGTGAGCTCCGTCGCGCGGGTCGCCGTGGGCGTGGCCACGACGCTGGCCACCGGGGGTTCGGCAGCACCTGGACCAGCGAACGGCGCCGCCACGGCGACGGGCGGCTGCCCCGGAAGGCCTGCCAGCACGCGCCGCAAGGCATCCAGAGCCCGAGCTACGTCGTTCCCGCGGGCGTAGCGCCGGGAGGGCTCTTTCTCGAGGAGCTTCAAGATGATGGGGTTGAACGCTGGAGGCAGACCGGGACGAGCTCGGGACGGGATCGGCGCCGCCTCGTGGACGATCTTGAAAGTGACTTCGGTGAGCGACTGCGCGACGAACGGCCGTCCCCCCGTCAGCATCTCGAAGAGCACGACACCAAGAGAGAAAAGGTCGCTGCGTCCGTCCACGGTGCCGCCGGAGACCTGCTCCGGCGACATATAGTTGGGGGTGCCGATGAACTGGCCCGTTACCGTGAGGTTCGAGGTCTCGAGGCGGGCGACGCCGAAGTCGGTGATCTTCACCAACCCCTGCGGCGTCAGAATGATGTTGGCGGGCTTGATGTCGCGATGCACCACACCCTTGCCGTGAGCGTAGTCGAGCCCTCCCGCCAAGGCGGTACCGACACGGGCGACCTCACTGAAGGTGAACGGCTGTCCGGCCCGCAGCAGATCCCTCAGGCTGCGCCCTTCGATGAACTCCATCGCCATGTACGAGAGACCGGTCACGCTGTCGACCCCAGCGTCATGGACGGTGACGATGGCAGGATGGCTGAGCCGTCCAGCAGCCTGAGCCTCACGCAAGAACCTCTGGCGGAACTCCTCCGCCTCGTCGGCCTCGGCCGGCAGGGCCAAGGTCTTGAGGGCAACCTGGCGGCCGATGACAGGGTCGCGAGCCAAGTAGACGACGCCCATGGCGCCGCGCCCCAGCACCTTCTCGATCTCGTAGCGGCCGAGCTGCTTGACGTCCATCTCCTAGGCCGAGCCCCGTCGGGTTGCCGCGCCGTTGCCTCCCGCGGATGGCAGGGGCGGAGACACCACGACCAAGACCTCGCCAGGCGCAACCACATCCAGCACCTGACGGGCAGCACGCTGGCGGGCCGCCAGCTCCGTACGCAGGGCGTTCACCTCTCGGCGGAGCAGACGGTTGGCGTCATCGAGGCTCGTCCGACGCGCCTCGAGCGCTCGCGCCTCGAGGCGGCTCCGTCGGGCCTCGGCGACGCCGCGCCAGGCACCCCAGGCCGCAATGCCTGCCAGCACCGGCAGACCCAGCCACACGCCCCAGCGGCTGAACCTGCTCACCTCGAAAAGGGCCCCCGCCCGGCGTACTCCGCCGCGTTCCCCAGCTCCTCTTCGATGCGCAGCAACCGGTTGTACTTGGCAACCCGATCCGAGCGTGAGGCCGAGCCGGTCTTGATGAGGCCGCACCCGCACGCCACCACCAGATCGGCAATGGTTGTGTCCTCGGTCTCGCCTGAGCGATGGGAGACCATCGCCTTCCAACCGTGGTGGAGCGCCATGCGAAGCGCCGCCTGCGTTTCGGACAAAGTGCCAATCTGGTTGAGCTTGATCAGCACCGCGTTGGCGACGTTCTCCTTGAGGCCACGGGCGAGGATCCTGGGGTTGGTGACGAAGATGTCGTCCCCGACCAGCAACACCTGGCCGCCCAGCCGCTCCTGCAGCTTCCGCCAACCCTCCCAGTCGTCCTCCGCCAGACCATCCTCGATCGACACCACTGGGAAGTCCCGGACCCACTCCTCGTACAGCCCGATGAGGTCGTCGTGGCTCAAGCCGTGCCGGCCTTCGCCGGGCAGAAAATACCCTTCGCCCGTGCGCAGCTCGCTGCCAGCGCAGTCGAGAGCGATCGCGACCTGTTCGCCGGGGGTGTAGCCAGCGTCCTCGATCGCCGCGACGAGAAACTCGAGGGCGCTGCGGTTGCTCGTCAAGCTCGGGGCGAACCCCCCCTCGTCCCCGACCGCCGTGACGTGCTTGGCCTTCCTGAGACGCTCGCGTAGCGCATGGAAGACCTCGACGCCGGCCCGTAGCCCTTCGCGGTAACTCGAAAAACCTAGCGGCACCGCCATGAACTCCTGGATATCCAGAGAGTTGTCGGCATGCGCCCCGCCGTTGATGAGGTTCATGCAGGGAACCGGCAATCGCGTCGCAGCGGTACCTCCGAGATAGCGGTATAGCGGCAGGCCGAGCTGCTCCGCGGTGCCGCGGGCGACCGCGAGCGATACCGACAGGATCGCGTTGGCACCCAGACGGCTCTTGTCCTCGGTGCCATCGAGCTCGATGAGGGTACGATCGATCCCCGCCTGGTCGCGCGCGTCGAAGCCCATGAGGGCATCGGCGATCTCGCCGTTCACCGCTTGGACCGCCTTCAGCACCCCCTTGCCCCGAAACCTGCTCTTGTCGCCGTCGCGCAGCTCGAGTGCCTCGCGGCTACCAGTCGAGGCGCCGGAGGGGACGATGGCATGCCCAACCGCCCCACCCGACAGAGTGACCTCCGCCTCGACAGTCGGGTTACCCCTCGAGTCCAGGACCTCGCGTCCCACGATTTCGTCGATCTCGAACATTTCAGACCCCCTCCTCGGCCCGCTGCACCAGAGCCCGCGCCTCGCGGACTAACGAATGGAGACGCCGAATCGTCGGCGCCTCCGCGTAGATGCGCAACCGCGGCTCCGTTGCAGCCGGTCGGATCAACACCCAACTACAGTCGGCCAGCTCGAGCAGAACCCCGTCACGACAGTCGCATCGAACCACCTGGGCATCCCCGAGCCGATCGGGCATGCCCTGCTGCAGGCGGGCCAGGGCGGCCCTGGTTCGGTCGTTGAGCGGGAGTCGGACTCGTCGCAAAAGCAAGGTGCCGTGCCGCGCGGCCAGGTCGCGTGCCAGCTCGCCCAACGAGCGACCCTCGACTGCCACCATCTCGACCACCAGGAGCGCCGCGTACAGGCCATCGCGTTCGGGAAGATGGGTCGCGACCCCCAGGCCGGCCGATTCCTCGGCCGCCACGCCCAGACGCCCCGAGACCAGGTCGGGCCCAAAGTGGAAAAAGCCCACGGGGGTTTCCACGACCTCGCGGCCGTACGCGTGGCCGATGCGATCGACGAGCCTCGTCGTCGCAACGGTCCTGCCGAGCCCACCGACCAGGCGGCGCCGCCGCACCAGGTACTCCATGAGCAGGGCGATGGCGAGATTCGGCGTCACGACCCGGCACGCCCCGTCAATGATGCCGAAACGGTCCCCATCGCCATCGGTGGCGAGGCCCAGATCGGCCTTTGTCTGCCGCACCAGCTCGCGGAGATCCGCCAGGTTGGGCGGTGTGCACTCGGGCGAGTAGCCTCCGAAGTAGGGATCTTTGGTGCCGTGTACCACGTGCGTCGTCACCTGATTGGCGATCAGGATGCGGTCGAGAAACTCCCTGGCCGTGCCCCACAAAGGGTCGACGCAGATCGTCAACCCACGCCTACGGACGGCGTCCCAGTCGATGCCGTTTTGCAGGCTCTCGAGATACGGCGCGGAGAGCGAGGTGCGATGGCTGAGGTGACGTTGAGGAACGTAGAAGTCCTCGTGGGCCGGCGACAGTGCCTTCGCCATCCGCTCGATCTCGTCGCTCAGCGCCCGCCCAGCGCCCGTCCCGTCGCGGGTGAAGAGCTTGACACCGTAGTACTCGGGCGGGTTGTGAGAGGCCGTGAAGACCACCCCCAAGCTCGCCCCGCGCGCCCGTACCGCCGCTGCCACACAGGGGCTGGGTAGGTCCCGCTCGGCGAGCACGGTCTCGAAGCCATGGTGGGTGAAGACGGCTGAAGCCTCCTGGGCGAACTTCTCCGAGAGGAGGCGGGTATCGTACGCGACGACGACCTCGCCGTGCTCGCCGTGGCTACGGAGCACCCTGGCCACGGCGTCCATCGCCAGCCTTACGTTGCGGAACGTGAACTCCTGACCGACCACGCCCCGCCAGCCCGAGGTGCCGAAGCGAATCATACCTATCGGCGTGAGGCTACCACACCCACTGCCGACCCGCATCGCCACCGGGCAACGGCGCAGGCATCGCGTGCCCGCCGTCCCCAGCTCGTACCAACGTGCCACGCCCGGGATCGCGTCGGCGAAGCGGACGAGCGGTCGCCGAGCGAAAGCTCGGAAAGTCCACGTCCCGACACCCGGTAGTCGGCGAGACCGGGGTTACCTCACCGGCTTCCAGGCGCCTCGCTGCCCGTCACGCTCTTCCATTGCGCTCCGAACTATGGGATGATTGGCGCCGTCCGCGGGCCCTCGGAAAGGGGCAACCACCTGCATGAGAAGGAGAACGGAGATGGCCAAGTACCGCATCGCATGGCTACCTGGAGACGGCATCGGTAACGACGTCATGGAGGCTACCAAGATCGTCCTCGACACCATGCAGCTCGACGCCGAGTACCTCCACGGCGACATCGGTTGGGAGTTTTGGTGCCGCGAGGGTGACGCCTTCCCCGCCCGTACCGTAGAGCTATTGCGCTCCGTCGACGCCGCGCTTTTCGGCGCCATCACCTCCAAGCCGGTGAAAGCCGCCGAGGCCGAGCTCGTGCCCGAGCTGCAGGGGAAGGGGCTGGTGTACCGATCGCCGATCGTCCGCATGCGCCAGCTCTTCGACCTGTACACGTGCCTGCGGCCTTGCAAGGCCTACGCTGGCAACCCCCTCAACTTCAAGGAGGGGATCGACCTCGTCGTGTTCCGTGAGAACACCGAGGACCTGTACGCCGGGGTCGAGTTCAGCCCCGTGCCGGCCGAGCTGGCGGCGACGTTGAGCCGGCTCTCGAAGCCGTTCGCCGCCTTCAAGGATGTGCCGCTCGAGCAGTACGCGATCTCGACCAAGATCAACACCCGCGCGGGATGCGAGCGCATCATCCGGGCCGCTTTCGAGTTCGCCCAGCGTTTCGGGCGCAAGAAGGTGACCTGCGTCCACAAGGCAAACGTGGTACGGGCTACTGACGGCCTGTTTCTCGAGACCTTCAAAGAGATCGCGAGAGGCTTCCCCTCCATCGCCACCGACGACGCCAACATCGACGCCATGTGCATGTGGCTCCTCAAGAACCCCTTCAACTACGACGTCTTGGTGGCGCCCAACCTCTACGGCGACATCATCTCCGACCTCTGCGCCCAAATGGTGGGTGGGCTCGGTTTCGCTTGCTCTGGCAACATCGGCGAGAAGCTCGCCGTCTTCGAACCCACTCACGGCTCGGCCCCGAAGTACGCTGGGCAATACAAGACCAACCCCATCGCAACCATCCTCGCCGCCAAGATGATGCTCGACTGGTTGGGTGAGAAGGAGATGGGCATTCGGCTCGAGACAGCGGTGGCCGCGGTCATCGCCGAGGGCTCCGCACGCACGTACGACATGGGGGGCACCTCGTCGACCCTCGATATGGCGAAAGCGATCGTGGCCAAGCTGTAGCATACGGGCCCACATCCGGAGGGTGTCCCCAGCTACCGATGATGATGCGCCGGGCGAACGCCTGGCGCATCTTTTTCCCGGCCCTTGAGCACGGACCCTCGTGCAGGTAGACTTCCGGGTCCTGGGAGGCGCATGCTCGAGGCCATCTCCGATCGACTCCAGAAGGTCTTCCGTACCCTTCGCGGCGAGGGGCATCTCACCGAGAAGCACCTCGACGACGCCCTGGTTGAGATCCGCCGCGCCCTTCTCTCGGCCGATGTCGCCCTGGTGGTGGTCAAGGACTTCGTGTCTCGCGTGCGCGAGCGCTCGCTCGGCAAGGAGGTGCTGTCCTCCCTGACCCCTGCCCAGCATGTCGTCAAGATCGTTCACGAGGAGCTGACCAGACTTCTGGGAGGAGAACAGAAGCCACTTCGGTTCAAGGGTTTCCCATCGCCGATCATGCTCGTCGGGTTGCAAGGCACCGGCAAGACGACGACCGCCGCCAAGCTCGGGCTGTTCATCAAGTCCAAGGTCGGCAAGCACGTCCTGCTGGCCCCGGCCGACACGCAGCGCCCGGCCGCCCGGGAACAGCTGGAGCAGCTCGGACGCCAGGCGGGGCTGCCGGTGCTCGACACTCACGCCTACGCCAAGCCCACCGACATCGCACGCGCGGCGCTGATCGAGGCGCGGCGCAAGGGGTTCGAGGTCGTCGTCCTCGATACCGCCGGCCGCCTCCACGTGGACGAGCAGCTCATGACCGAGATCGCCGAGGTCCGGGAGATCCTCAACCCGAGCGAGACCCTGCTGGTTGCCGATGCCATGACGGGCCAGGATGCGGTGCGACAGGCGCAGGCTTTCGGCGCCAGCCTGCCTCTCACCGGCGTCATCCTCACCAAGCTGGACGGCGACGCCCGCGGCGGTGCCGCTCTCTCGGTGGTGACCGTCACCGGCAAGGCCGTCCGCCTCGCCGGCATCGGCGAGCGCTTGGAGGATCTCGAGGCGTTCCACCCTGACCGAATGGCGTCCCGGATCCTCGGCATGGGCGATATGGTCACGTTCATCGAGAAGGCACAAGCCGCGGTGGACGAGAAGCGCGCCGCCGAGCTCGAAAAGAAGCTTCGCAAGGAGGGGTTCGACCTCGACGACCTGCGTGAGCAGCTCAAGCAGATGCGTGGCGGCGGCCTGCTCGGTCAGCTCGTGGATCTTCTGCCCGGTGCCCGTAACCTTCGCAACGTCGATGTGGATGAACGCAAGCTGGTGCGCTTCGAGGCCATCATTGCCTCCATGACGCCGCTCGAGCGCCGCCGTCCCGATGTCATCAACGGCTCTCGGCGGCGGCGAATCGCCCGTGGGGCCGGCACCACCGTCGAGGAGGTCAACCGCTTGCTGCGCCAGCACGCCGAGATGAAGCGCATGCTGCGACGTTTTGGCTCGGGAGCCGACCCCCGGCGGGTTCTCCGCGGCATGGGCTTGTGACCGTGGACGCGGCATTCTGCTAGAATGCACAGCTCGCGGCCCAGCCGCGAGACGACGAAGGAGAGTGTGCAATGCTGATGATTCGACTGCGGCGCATGGGTTCGAACCGCCGCCCCGTGTACCGGGTGGTGGTCTCCGACGGAAGGCAGACGCCGACAGCCGCGGTATTGGAAGAGGTCGGCTTCTACAACCCGCGCTCCAACCCCGCCGAGGCCACCCTCAACCGCGAACGCATCGACTACTGGCTCGCGCGCGGGGCCCGGATGTCCGAGACCGTGGCCAGCCTGGTTGGCCGATCTGCCACCTAGGCCGGGTACTGGCAGCACGCTGGAGGCTGACATGAAGGAGCTGGTAGAGCAGATCGCACGAGCGCTCGTGGACCGGCCGGAGAGCGTTCGGGTGACCGAGGTGCGCGGTGAGAAGACCACACTCCTGGAGCTGCGGGTGGCACCCGAGGACCTCGGCAAGGTCATCGGCAAGCAGGGCAAGACGGCCCGAGCTATCAGGACGCTGCTCACGGCTGCCGGGATGAAGGTCCACAAGCGCCTCGAGCTCGAGATCCTTGAGTAAGGACGAGCCCGAGCTTGGCCCCCAGTGGCTCGCGGTGGGGCGTGTCAGCAAACCGCACGGCGTACATGGGGAGCTGGCGGTTGAGGTGGTCACCGACTTCCCGGACCGACTGCAGGCTGGGGTCGAGGTCGGTCTGGGGCTCGAGGTTCCGACTTCTTTTCGGCCTGTCCACACCGTCCGCTGGCACAAGAACGCGTGGCTCAT
This sequence comes from Holophagae bacterium, assembly GCA_012516935.1. Classification (GTDB taxonomy): domain Bacteria; phylum Acidobacteriota; class Thermoanaerobaculia; order Thermoanaerobaculales; family Thermoanaerobaculaceae; genus JAAYVZ01. Next base: position 8,971 of record JAAYVZ010000019.1, on the reverse strand, counting down.
CGCCTTCGCCGGCGTCTCCAACCGCTCGGAGGCCGAGAAGCTGAGGGGGTGGTGGCTGTTCCTGCCTGCCCGCGAGCGGGCGGCGCTACCTCCGACCTTCTACTACGAGCACGAGCTCGTCGGCTGTACGTGCTGCCTTGCGAACGGCCACGCTCTCGGCACCGTCGACTCGCTGCTCCCCGGCGGGGCGCAGGCGCTGCTGGCAGTGCGGAGCGAGAGCGGCAGCGAGGTACTCGTACCGTTCGTGAGTCCGATTGTCGTGAGAGTCGACACCGCTGCCCGGCGAATCGTCCTCGATCCTCCCGGCGGGCTTTTCGACGGCGATGCGCTGTGACGTTCTGACGCTCCTCCCTGCGCCGGTGGAGGCCTACCTCAGCACGGGGGTGTTGGGGCGAGCCGCCGTCCGCGGAACGCTCGACCTTCGCGTCCACGACCTCCGGCGCTGGGCGATCAACCGCTACGGCCAGGTCGACGACGTGCCGTACGGAGGCGGACCCGGCATGGTCGTCCTGGCCTCCGTGGTCGTGCCCGCCGTCCGTGAGCTCGTCAACGCCGCGCCGAGCGGCTGCCGGGTGGTTCTTCCTGACCCGCGGGGCCGCCGTTTCACCGACACCGTTGCCCAGGAGCTCGCCCACAGCGAGCGCCTCGTCGTCGTGTGCGGACGGTACGAAGGCCTGGACGAGCGGGCCCACGAGCTGCTGCAGGCGGATGAGATCTCGCTGGGGGATTTCGTCCTCTCAGGCGGGGAGCTGGCCGCCTTGGCGATCGTCGACGCGGTGGCACGGCACGTACCGGGTGTGGTCGGCGACCCTGGCTCCGTGGCGAGCGACTCCTTCACCTCGTACTTGCTCGACCACCCCGTCTACACTCGGCCGCCGACGTTCGAGGGCCGGAGCGTCCCCCCGGTCCTGGCCTCCGGCCATCACGAGCGCATCCGACGATGGCGCCTCGAGCAGGCAGTGCGGCTCACGCTCTCTCGCCGACCCGACCTGCTCAACGCCAACTGGTCGCGACTGCCCGATGAGGTTCGGCAACTGACGGTCGAAACAGCGGCACGCGAGAAGATCGACTGGCAGCCCCCGGAAGGCGCCTGATACCCCTTCCCGATCGCCAACCCGCCGTGTATAATCGCCGGTCCGCGCCCGCGTCCCGAGAGGTGCGGTCGAGGCTGGAGGTCGTAATGGACATGCGCGAGCTCGAGAAGGACTACCTTCGCACCGATATCCCGCCCTTCGGGCCCGGCGACACGGTGCGTGTACACGTGAAGGTTCGCGAAGGCGAGAAGGAGCGGATCCAGGTTTTCGAGGGCGTTGTGATCGGACGCCGTGGAGGCGGCTTGCGGGAGACCTTCACCGTCCGCAAGATCTCGTACTCTATCGGCGTCGAAAGGGTGTTCCCGCTTCACTCGCCCGGCATCCACCGGATCGAGATCGTCCGCCATGGTCGCGTCCGGCGTGCCAAGCTCTACTACCTGCGCGACCTCAAGGGCAAGGCAGCCCGCATCGAGGAGGAGTTCCACAAGCGGTGAGACCGGCGCCGCCGGATGGCTCCCTTGATAAGCTTCTTCGCAGCAAATACGGATATGTGGCCGGCGTTGATGAGGCGGGTCGAGGCGCACTCGCCGGGCCAGTCACCGTCGCCGCCGTCATCCTCGATCCGGCGCATCCCATCGGTGACCTCGACGACTCGAAGCGGCTGACGCCGCGGCAAAGAGAGCACCTCGCCGGGGCCATCCGGAGCCGGGCTTTGGCCTGGACGGTCGCCCACCGCAGCCCGGCCGAAATCGACGCAACCAACATTCTCGAGGCCACCCGCAGCGCCATGCGGCAGTCCGTGTGTGCCCTCGGAGTCGTACCCGGGATGGTGGTGAGCGACGCCGTCAGCCTGCCCGGCCTGCCTTTTCCCTGGCTCGCCGAGCCGCGGGCTGACGCCCGGTACTGCTGCGTCGCCGCCGCGTCGATCCTGGCGAAGGTGTCGCGCGACCACCTCATGCGCCGGCTGGCGATCCGCTTCGACGCCTACGCCTGGGCTCAAAACGTCGGGTACGGATCGTCACCGCACCTCGAGGCGCTCGCTCGGGAAGGGCCGTGTTGCCTGCACCGACGGTCCTTTGCCCCGATCCGTGTGTTAGCATTACCTCGGGAAGCCGTGTGATGGCGACGGTAAAGCGCGAGCAGATCCTGCAGGAGGCCGAGAAGCTCGCGGCCCGCGGCAAGCTCGACGCCGCGATCAAGGAGTACCGGCGGGCGCTCGAGCAGGCTCCGAACGACACCAATACCCTCAACCGCCTGGGCGACCTCCTGGTGCGCGTCAACCGCATTGACGAGGCCATCGACGTCTACCAGCAGATCGCCGAACACTTCGCGCAGGACGGCTTCTTTCTCAAGGCGATCGCAATCTACAAGAAGGTCAACCGGCTCGACCCCCAACGCACGCAGACCTACGAGCGGCTGGCCGACCTTTACTTCAAGCAAGGGCTCGTGGTCGAGGGGCGCCAGCAGCTCACCACCCTCGCCGACTGGTTTCTGCGTGGCCGCAACCTCGAGCAAGCGGTGCGTGTCTCGCGGCGCCTCACCGAGCTCGAGCCGTCCAACTTCCAGGCGCGCGCCAAGCTGGTCGACCTTCTGGTCCAAAGCGGCGACGCCCAGGCAGCCACCACCGAGATCGACGCCCTGGGCCGTTTTCTGCTCGGTCGGAACATGATCGACGAGGCGGTCATACTCTACCACCGCGCGATCGAGCTGGGCCCCGACAACGGAGACTTCGTGGCTCCGTGCGTCGACGCCATGCTCACGGCCGGGCGGGTGCAACCGGCGGTCGAGCTCGCCGCCAAAGCTGTCGCGGTGACCAAGACGGGGTACGAGCTGCGGCGTGCCGCGGTCCATGCCTACGCCGAAGCCGGCGATCTGGACACAGCCCGGGCCTATCTCGACGAGCTCATGCCGGAGATCGGTGAGCGCACCGACGTCATTCAGCTCTACGGCGACGTCATGCTGCGTGTCGGTGAGGCCGAGGAGGCGAAAGACTACCTCCTCCCGGCGGTGGACCGTCTGCTCAAGGCCGGCGACGTCGCGCGCGCTGCCACGCTCGTCAAACGCCTGCTGCGCAGTGCACCCGCGGATATCGACGTGCTTACCCGTGCCAATCGCGTTTTCGAGCGCTTGAACGATCACGACATGGTGGTTACGATCGAGGTCGCGCTGGCCGAAGCGTACCTTCGCGAAGGTCGCAAGGATGATGCCGCCGATCTCCACAAGCGTCTGGTCCGACGCAGTCCGACCGATCCCGCGATCGTCAAGCGTCTGGGGGAGCTGGCCGAGACGCTTGGGCTGTCGGTCGCACAGCGGCTCGCGGTAGCTCCTTCACCAGCCAGCACCCCGCTTTCCCCGCAGCCGGCGCCGCCGGTCATCCGTCCCGCCACACCGGCAGCGGCTTCGGCTCCTGCCTCGGAGGAAGAGGTGTCGGTCGAGTTCATCGACGTCGACATCCCACCTGAGGTCAGTCTCATGGACACCGATACGGCCCAGGTCAACACCGATGCTTGGGCCGCTCCAGCAGAGACTCCGCCACCACCGGCGGCACCGGTGCCGAGCCTCGCCACGCCGACCGCCACCCCACCCTCTCCGGCCGACGAGATGTTCACGGAGGCCCAGGTCTTTGCCAAGTACGGCCTCGTCGACAAAGCGACCTCCCACCTCCGGCGCCTGGTGGCGCTCTTCCCCGATCATGCAGAAGCGCAGGTACTGCTGGCGACCCTGGGTGACGAGCAGGCCCCGATCGATGAGCCGGTGTCTGCGCCTGCCGTTGCCAGCGCACCCCCGAGACTCGAGATCGGTACGACACCGCCCACCCAACCCGAAGAGCCGACGCCACCCACCACCAGCTTCGACCCCGTGTGGGAGCCGGTACCAGTCGAGCCAATGGCTGCTTTCGAGCCGGTCGAAAGCCTCGTTGGCGAGCCCATCGTCACTCCGACCCCGGTCCAGCTCGCAGAGCCGGCAGAGCTCGATGGGTGGACACCCGACCTCGCGGCGTCGACCTCGTCATCGACAACCGACGTCCGGGTGTCTGCCGACGGTGCGCCGCAACCGGTCGAGCTCTCGGCTTCCGAGCCTTCCCCGCCCGCGAGCCGCGCCCCCCGGGTGGAGTCCGGTTCACCGCTGTCGCTGGAAGACCTGGTGGGAACACGGGCTGCCGCCTTTGCCCCACCCCGCACGACCAGTGCGCCGCCGGTGAAGCTGGGGGCTCTCGAGGCCATGCTCGGCCTTTCTCCCACGCCTCAGCCTTCCCCTGCCGGCTGGCCCAGATCCGTCTCCAAACCTGCCGAGCTGGAGCTCGATCTGGGCGCCCTGGGCCTCCCTCCGACCCCAATCCGACGCAAGCCGGCAGCGGCGGCGGAGCCGGTGATCGACCTCAGTCTGCCGTTGGTGGACACACCGGGCAGGGAAGCCACCGCGCCAGCTGTCCCCGTCACCCCTGCCGAGGGAGGCGGGGAGGCTTTTGTCGGGCCGCCGACGACGCTTCCTCCGGCTGAGCCCCTGGCACCACAGATCTCGGCGGAGGCAACGAGCCCCGTCGAGGAGGCCGCCGTTCCGGCAACGACACCGGATGCGGCGATCGCCGCTGCCCAGGCGGGAGCTTCCCAGCTGCCCGAGCCCCCCCCTCCCACACCGGAGGAGGCGGAGGTGCTGGAGACGCCGATCGACCTCGTCGAGGTGCACGAGATCTTGGGCGGTCCGACGCCCGAGCAGCTCGGCGAGCTCGACTTCTTCATCCAACAGGGGCTACTCGATGAGGCCGCGAAGCTCCTGCTCAAACTGCGCGAAGGCTTTGCCGATCACCCCGAGGTGCGCTCACGCCACGCTCTCCTCAAGGCGCGCGGCTGGGACGAGGAGAAGCCGGCGGCGGGCCCCGAAGCGACGGCGTCCGAGCTGTTCTCGGAGGAAGAGCAGTTCTTCGATCTCGCGGCTGAGCTCGAGAAGGAGCTGGCCGAGGACGAGCTCGTCGCCGAGGCGACCGGGGTGGGAAAGGGGGGCGAGGTCTCGATCGAGGAGCTGTTCCGGGAGTTCCAGCGGGGCGTCGCCGAGCAGATCCAGGAGCAGGACTACGACACGCACTTCAACCTCGGCCTCGCGTACCGCGAGATGGGCCTTCTCGACGAGGCAATCGGTGAGTTCCAGCTCGCCCTCAAGAGCGCCGAGCTGTTCGTCGAGAGCGCCTCGATGATCGGCACCTGCTACATGGAGAAGGGCCTGCCCGAGCAGGCTGCAGAGTGGTACGCCCGGGGCCTCACCGCACCGCGGCTGGGACCGGAGTCCATCCTCGGCCTGCGCTACGAGCTAGGTCGGGCTCAGGAAGCGGCGGGCCGCACCGCCGAGGCGCTCGGCAGCTTCACCGAGGTCCTGGCTGTCAACCCCGGTTTCCGCGACGTCGTCGAGCGCGTCTCCCGTCTCCGCCTCCACTGAGCGGCTCTGGCTCGCCGCCGGCCGACACCCGTGGCGGGGGCCGTACGGATCGGTGGCGGCACAGGGCACAGCCTAGTGCTCGCCAGCAGTGACGATGATGGTGGTGCCGGTACGGAAAAGGTGGTGGAGGCGCCGGGCATCCTCCGCCGTCATGACCAACGTCACGGCTGGAGCCAGGTCGGTACCTTGCCCGCGCCACCGGCGCCAGCCGTCCTGGATGGCGGCACCGATCAGGTGCAGGAAGCCCTGCTGCGGCAGCCGGTCGGTGATCCAGATATCCCAACCGTTCTCGAGCGTCACCCGGTAGGAGACCGGTGGCTCGGGGATCGGCGTCGGGGTTGGTGTCGGCCCTGCTCCTGCAGGGGCGGGGTTGGGCACCGGCTCCTCTTCCTCCTCGCCCTCCTTCGGCATCGGGCGGAGTACCTCCGGGGCGATGACCTCCCGGTCGGCGTCACCCGGACCCTCCTTGACCACCCACCGCGCCGGCACCGACGGGGCCGATGGGAGGCTGCGGCCGATCATGCGCTGCTGGCTGAGCAGCTCGATCCCGCCCAGGCTCACGCAGTCGAGGGTAATGCCACGCGCGCGCACCTCGAGAGCGCGCCGCTCGGGGCTCAGCAGGAGGTAGATCTCGGCCTTCTTGGCGACCGACAGCTCGAGCTCGCGCGAGGCCACGTGGAGGGGGTTTGGCGGCTCGTTTCCCGCTCCTACCACGCCCGTCAGGACACTAGTACAGATACACGCGAGTACCAAGCGGAGCATTCTTGTACACGAACTCCAGATCCTCGTCCCCCAAGCGGACGCAGCCATGGGTAACGCGACGGCCGAGCAAGCTCTTGAAAAGGGTTCCGTGGATGATGTAGCCGTCCCCCATGTACAGCCCGTAGTCGCCGAGCGACACGTTATCCCACCGCTCGGGCGAACCGGGCGGAGGGGGCAGGTAGCCCTCCTCGATGAACGCCCAGTCGGGCTTCGCCCATGGAGGGTCCTTTCGCTTGTTCTCGATGATCCTCTCACCCATCGGCGTGTCGAACACCCACTCCCGTCCGTTGCGCGGATCGCGCAAGACCCGTCCGGTGCCGGTCGAGCAGATCGCCGATCGCAACACCTTCCCGTCCTCAAGGAGGTGGAGGCGGTTGCGGTACGTGTCGATGACGATGTAGGCCCCGCGCGGCGCCAAGCGCCGCAGCTCGGCCTCGGCGCGGGCCGCCCGCTTCTCCACCCCGATCCCGGAGCCGAAGCTGCCAGACAGCACCGGCGTGAGTTCGAACCGCGTGGCCACGAGCGGCCGACCGGCTCGCAGCAAGCCGAGGCAGCCGCCGGAAAGCACGAGCACCGCCACCAGACCCGGCAGCACGAGCCACACCCAGCGGCGGCGCGGGCGCTCCACCTGCACGCCAAGCACGAACCGTCCGTCAGCGCTCATACGTCCCGACGATCGTCACCGGCGTGCCAACCCGGGTCACCGCGTAGACGCGGTCCATGTCCTCGTTGGTAAGCGCCACGCACCCATCCGTCCAGTCACGGCCTGCCCCGCCATCCCCGTGGATCTCGATGAGGCTGCCGATCCCGGCTCGGTGGGGGATCACACCTCGGGTCTTGCCGAGGGCGAATCGCATCCTGTCCTCGTCATTAGGATAGTTGATGAGGAGCGCCTTGTAGTAGCGGGTGTGACGCCCTTCCTTGCGCTCTACGACCCAGTACCTCCCCTCCGGAGTGGCCCGGTCACCTGCATGCTCCTTGCGACGCAGACCGTTAGCTCCAAGCTCGGCACGGAAGCTCCCCACCTCCCGACCGGCGTCGTAAAGCAGCACCCTCCGGCGCAGCTTGTCGACGATGATCGCCACCTCTCCCTGGCTTTCTGATGTCTCGATCGTATCGGCCACCCAGCTCCGCCACTGCCGCCGCAGCACCGGGTCCGAAAAGCGCGCGTGCAGCCCGGACCAGGCAGCGTGGACGATGGCGCAGTCCTGACGAGCGGCCTCGAGCTCCACCCCGGCGGCCGTGTGCGCGCCGGCCCCCATCAGGCGTTCTGCCGTCGCCAGCCGGTTCGCGGCTCTCTCCATCGCCGCGCCCTCCCGCCTGCCCATACCGGCCTCGCGGATCTCGGCCCGGGCACGAGCGACATCATCCCGGGTCGCCCGCAGGAGGCCGCTCGTGCGTTCCACAGCCAGACGCCGAAACGCGCGTGTCTGACGTGTCGCGTCACCCGCCTCTTGCATCGCCCGCGCCCAGGCAGCTTCGGACCGCCCAACACTGCCTTCCCACCATGGCGTCGCGGCTTCCGCCGCACTCGCCACCTCGGCTTCGCCCAGCAGCCGCTCGAGGTTCCGGGCCTTCTGCGGGGACTCCTGTCGAACCAGACGAATGGCCCGTCCGAGCGCGGCCCGGAATCCGGCGACGTCGGTCGGCTCGCGGCGATTGCAAGCGGTGATACCCAACGCCGCCAGAGCAATCAGGGCCGAAAGCAACAACCGGCGGTGAGGCACCGCCGGTTGTTGTGGGGCATCGTTTCGAAACGTCAGCACCTGATCTTGGTCTTGGCAGCGTTGAGCTCGTTCACCATCGCCTCGACCTGAGCCTTGAGGGCATCGGCCTGCGCCTTGGCGCCGAGATAATCCTCACGGCCGAACTTGCCGTCGAGGTCGGTGACCTGGGCGGCGTAGCCATCCAGGTTCCCCTTCATCATCTCGAGGTCCTTCTTCATATCCTTGGGCTTGCGACGGCACTTGTCCAGGGCGGCGAACACCTCGTTGGCGGAGGTCACGGCGGCCTTCACGCCGTCAATGGCGGCCTGCGCCTCGTTCTTCGCCTTCTCCTTGCCAGCGATCCCCGCGTCCTTCGCGGCGTTGGCAGCATTGGTGGCTTCGGCGATGAGCTGCTTGGCCTTGGTGAAGGAGCGGAAGAGGGCGAACTTGGCCTGCTGCGCCTCGAGCTCGGCGTTGACCGCATTCATCGCGGTCTGGGCCCGGTCCCACTCGCCGGTCGCGTACTTGGGCGCCTCGGCCTGCTCAGCAGCGACGAGGGCGGCCTTCGCAGCATCGATCTCCTGCTGCGGCGGCTTCGCGCAGCCAACGGCCACGACGGCCACGACCAATAGCATGACGCCAACGAACAGATTCCTACGCATCGGTTTCTCCTTTCCTCCTAACGAGGAGGGCATCCGTCCAGAATGCCCAATAGAACGTTTCCATCGTCGTATAGAGCTCGGTCCTCATGACCGGGCCAGACATACCGGTTGCCCGAGCGCGGTGGGAGCGCGCACCCTGCGCTCCGCTTCTCTACGAGCGGGCCACACCTCCACGAGGGACACATCTGATACCCTCTAGGCCGCGTTTTATAAGCCTTTTCGTGCTGGTTGTCAAGCTCGATCGGCGCCGGCTGTCAAGGCTCTTTAGAAATGTCCCCTTGGTAGCTCGTTAGAAATGACCCCCAGTGGTTGTCGTCGGGGCTGTGGGCGGTGTGGGAAGCCGGCAGGGCTTTCCAAGCGGCGGTGGGAAAGCCGG
>JAAYVZ010000092.1 GCA_012516935.1 Holophagae bacterium | reverse complement strand
TCCCCTACGGCGACACCATCAGCGCCCCGGCCAACGACACCGAGACCCGCCGCTTCACCAGCCACCAGCGCGACATCGGCAGCCCCACCAACACCACCGACGACCTCGAGTACATGCACGCCCGCTACTACGGGGTGAAGATGGGGCGGTTCGTGAGCGTGGATCCCGGGTTCGACGTCAACCCCCACGCACCTCGGAGCTGGAACCTCTACGCGTATGTCCGGAACAACCCAACACGGTATTACGACAAGACGGGAGAAGGACTTGTCGACAAGCTCTACGGCACCGCTCAGGGGATCCTCGGGTCTGTCAGTTGGGGGATGATGCCCAACACGGCGCCTTCGCCCCTCGACACGCCGGACCAGCGCGAGGGGCAGCTCTGGGGCGCTGCACTGGCGGCGTGGGCGGGTCTCGAAGTCGGCAAGGCAGGGGTCAGTATTGCCTTGGCCGGCGGTGCGGGGGAGATCCTCACTGCGGGTGAGGCGACTGCGGTTGCTGCGCCTGTGGTCGCGACCGGAGTCGCCGTGGCCGGGGTAGGCGCAGCCGTCGTTGGTGGAGCGACGAAGTACTTCGCCACGACACAGCAGAATCCGGCCTCAGTGGCTGGGACGCAGACAACCAGTACAACCCTCTACAACAAGGATGGCGTCCGGATCGATGTTGAGAACCCAAACCCATCCCAGCGACCCGGCCAAGTGCATGTTCAAATGGACGGCAAGAAGTACATCTTTGACCCGGCGACGAGGCAGTTCAAGGAGGCACCACGCGCGGTCCAGAATCTCTTGAAAAATAAGAAGATCCAGAAGGCTGTGGAGAAGGGGATGGACTACCTCGAGCCAGGGTGGAAATGGATGGCCGACTGATGAGAAGAGGATCACAGTACAGGACGTTGTTGCAAGCGCTTTCTGGGGCTGCTCGGTTGTTCGCAATGCCCATCGCGAGCGCTGGCGCGTCGATTATCCTCGGCGACAGGAAGGATGCCACCAGGACAGCTTCGTCCTTCCAAGGAGACCCGACTGCTCTCGAGGCCTTTGTGAACCACGTTCATCTGGACGATCTGTTGGGAGGACTGCCGCTTTCGACCGATGGCGCTCGGGAGGCGCTAGTTGCGCTGGGTCGCGCGCTAGTCGAGGTGTACACCGAGAGGGCACGGCCCTTTCTCGGCGGGCGCGAGCTGATCTTCTATCTCGGCGGGCGAGACACGGTTAGCCTCCGATTCCACGTCTTCCGGGGAAGCGAGGAGGCGTGGGCGAGGCTTGACGATGCGGACTTCCTCGAACAGGAGCGGTGTGAGGTCATTCGTATCAAGTAGACACAGATGGGTAGCAGGTATCGCAGAAGTGGCATTGTGTAACGGGAAGGCACAGGAGACCAAACCTTGAACCGATGCCGTGGTTCCAGCCCGACGGCCCGCGCCGCCATCGTGCACACCCCCGATCCCGGGCGCCCTCGCCCGCAGGAGGCATACCCATGACCACACACCGCCGCTCCTTGACCGTCGGGCCGGTCCTATCGCTGTCTGGCTCGCCGCGCTTTTCCCAGTCGTTGAGTTGGACCGAGTTGGGGCAGCTCGCCTCGCTCACCTATCCGACCTGCGTGCCGCTGACCGCCTGCACCAACACCATGCAGCGCACCGTGTACAACGAGTATCAGGGCGGCCGCCTGGTTGCCGTGCGGCCG
>JAAYVZ010000091.1 GCA_012516935.1 Holophagae bacterium | reverse complement strand
GGGGGGGGGGGAGGGGGGGGCCAGAGCCGTGGGAGACGGAGCTCCATCCAGCCCAGACGGCTCGGCTGCGTCCCCAGCACGGAGCGACGTAAGAGCTGGCCCGGCTCGGGTGCAACCCTCCTCCCTGGCCCTCGCTGCCTCGTCCCCTCGGTGCGCGGGGGCGCTGGCTTCGAGCCGCTGGACCCCGATCTCTGGGGGGGCTGAGGAGCGGAGCAGCTCCTGGGCGGCGGTGAGGCCGGCCATGGCGTGGGAGACGTAGCGGACCTCACCGGCGTAGGCGGGGGCGATTTGCTGCCGGGTGAAGGCGCCGGAGAGCGCGGCGCCGCCGACGAGCAGCGGGACGGAGATCCCGGCTGCGGTGAGGTCCGCGGCGGTGGCGGCCATCTGCTGCGCCGAGCGCACGAGCAGCCCCGACAAGCCGATGAGGTCCGTGCGGTGCTCCTGCCAGGCGGCCACCAGCCGGTCGGAAGGGCACTGCACGCCGAGATCCACGACGCGGTAGCCGTTGGACGAGAAGACGATGTTGACGAGGTTCTTGCCGATGTCGTGGACGTCTCCGCGTACGGTTGCGAGCAGGAGGCTTCCACGCCCCGCCAAGTCGGCGGTGCCGAGGTGCGGCTGGAGGTACTCGACCGCAGCTTGCATCACCTCGGCCGAGACCAGCACCTCGGCGACGATGAGTTGTCCCGAGCCGAACAACCGTCCCACCTCGTCCATGCCGGCCAGCAACGGACCGTTGACGATGGCGAGCGGATCCATCCGCTCGAGCAGCTCGTCGAGGGTGACCTCGAGCCCCGAGCGGCGGCCGTCGACGATCATCCGGCGCAACCGCTCCTCGGCTGGCAGCGTCACGTCAGTGTCGGTCTGCCGGCGAGCGGCCTGGAACCGGGCGGCAAAAGCGGCAATCGCCGCCTCCGACCCCTCGAACAGCACAGCCTCAGCGAGCGCCACCTCCTCAGCAGCGATTGCTGGGAAGCGGACGAGCTGCTCGGTGTTGACGATCGCCGCGTCGAGCCCGGCCCGCACACAGTGGTGCAGGAACACCGCGTTGAGCACCTCGCGGCCGGCAGTGGGGAGCCCGAACGAGACGTTGGAGATTCCGAGCAGGGTATGGGTGTCCGGGAAGCGCTCCTTGACGAGCCTTACGCCGCGCACGGTTTCGGCGGCTGCGCCGGCGAAACGTGCGTCGCCGCTCGCCGCGGGGAACACCAGAGGGTCGACGAGCACATCGGCCGGAGGGATGCCGCACTCGCCGAGGCGGGCCAGCAGCCGGGTCGCCACCTCGAGCTTGCGTTCGGCCGTGCGCGCCATGCCTTCGCTGGGGTGCTCGTCGATGCACCCGGCCACGACCGCGGCGCCGAACCGCCTGGCGAGGCGCGCCACCTCCTCGAGTCGGATACCGCCATCCTCGAGATTGACGGAGTTGATCGCCGGTCGCCCGGGGATCAGCTCCAGGGCGCGAGCGATCACCGCCGGGTCCGTGGAGTCGATGACGAGCGGAACGCGGACCGCGCGCCGCAGCGCTCTCAGCGTACCCTCGGTGAGCTCGCCCTCGTCCGCCTCCGGGTCCGCGAGACAGACGTCGAGGACGTGGGCGCCGCCCCGTACCTGCCGGCGACCGATCTCGGCCGCCTCGGCGAACCGCCCGGACCGTGCGAGCTCGCGGAACCTCTTCGAGCCGAGCGCGTTGGTGCGTTCGCCGATGAGCAATGGGGCGGGGGACTGGCGAATCTCGACCGCCTCACACCCGGCCAGCCGGGCGGGTGGCGTGGGCGCCGGCGGGCGAGGCAAATGCCGGTCCGCGACCGCGCGCAGCGCCTTCACGTGATCGACGCCGGTACCACAGCACCCACCGAGCAGGTTGACCCATCCCGCAGCCGCGAAGCGCTCGATCGCCCGGGAGAACTCCTCCGGCGTCTCGAGGTAGCGTCCTTCGGGGTCGGGCAGGCCGGCGTTCGGACACACTGCCACGGGACACGGCGCAACGGCGGCCAGCGCCCGGACGTGCTCGGTCATCGGCCCTGGGCCGGTCGAGCAGTTGATCCCGAGCCACAGCGGTTCCCACGGTGCGGCGATGGCCGCAATCGCCTCGATCGTCTGTCCGCCCAAGGTCGTGCCGGAGGGCTCCATGGTTGCCGAGACCGCCACCGGCAGGCGGGGCGCCGCCTGTCGGCCAGCAATGAGCGCCGCCTTGAGGTTGAGGGCGTCCTGCACCGTCTCGATCAACAGGATGTCCGCACCGCCCTGAGCCAGGCCCTCGACCTGGAGCGCGTAGGCGGCGACCATCTCCGAGAACGTCACGCCGCCGGTGAGGGTGAGCGAACGCGTGGTCGGACCGATCGACCCGGCGACCCAGCGTGCCTGCCCGTCTTTGGCCTCCGCCTCCGCGGCGACGCGGCGGGCGAGCGCCGCCGCCACGGTGTTGATCTCCAGCGTGTGCTCGCCCAGCCCGTACTCCGCCAGCACGATCGGTGTGCCACCGAAGGAGTCGGTCTTGAGGATATCGGCACCGGCCAGTGCGTACCCGCGGTGTAGTTGGAGGATCACTTCGGGCCGGTGCAGCAGCAGCGCCTCATGGCAGCCCTGGGCCTGCTCGCCGCCGTAATCAGCCGCCCACAGTCCCAGATCGGCGAGCGCGGTCCCCGTGGCACCATCGAGTACCAAAATCCGCTCGCCGAGGGCACGACGGAGCGCTGCGGCACGAGGGTGCTCGGTCACGGGCCGAGTCTACAGGACAACCTCGGGAATCCATGTCAAGCCTGAGGCTCGCAGCTCGGCCACCCGGTCGCCAGTCGCGAGCGTACCTCCACCCAACCTCACTCGGCGTGGCTACTCGCCCGCTCGCTTCCGCCCCAACTGTGGACCGAGGCTGTCACCTCGGCGTTCAGCATTCGTTCGCTCTTCGTCAACCGCCTGGACGCCCCGATCGGGTGCCCGGTCCAGGCCGGGGAGGGGAGCGATTCGGATTGCCCTGCGCGGCGATTGCACCTACCATCGGTGCATGGTCAGGGTCACCAGCTTGCTGGAGAAGATGGGTTTGGTCTACGGAAGGCAGGAAGGATCGCTGGGCGAGCCGTCCACAACGGCGGTGCCACCACCGACCGCCGAGGTGCGGGCCGGGGCCCCGCCGCTGGCTGCGCCGCCCGAACCCGAAGTGAGGCTCGACGAGGCGACGCTGAGCCAGACGCCGGCGGGTGAGGACTGGGCGATCGAGCAAATCTATGCCAGCGCCGGTATCCAGGCGCCCGCCCACGGCTTCACCGTCTACCGCCTGATCGAGCTGCTGGAGGGGGAGGAGTTCCGCGACCTCGACGCGGCGACGCGGGCCAAGGTGATCGTTGGCGTTCTCAAGCGCCTGCCGAGCGGGGCCGTGGAGGTCGAAGACATCGTCCGTGATGCTGCCGCCCGCGATCGCGCACTCGACGCCTTCGAACGTTTTCTCTCCGAACGGGTGCGCCGCCAGGAGCGGGAGACCGAGGAGAAGAACGCGGCGCTGCAGCAGCAAATCGATGAGCTGACCGTCACCAACACGCAGCTGATGGAGGCCAACCGGGCCGCTGTGGCACAGGAGAAGGCCCGGCTCGAGCGCTGGCGGTTGCGCAAGCGGGAGGAGGAGGAGCGCCTGTTTTCCGCTATCTCCCCCTTCGTCGAGCGCAACCCCGTCACCCGCGACGAGGCTCCCAGCGCTGTGCCCTCGAAGCCGTGACTGCGTCGTGTTCGGAGCCCGCGATAGGGAGGCCGAGAAGACGACGCCGGAGAAAGGGACGGGCAAGGTAGGAAGCAGCGTGTTGTCCCCCCCGTCAGCGGCAGCACCGGGAGGTCGCTCAGCCTTGGAGCGTAGCTGACCGCGAGGGCGGCCAGAAGCCCGAGGACCACCGGGAGCGAAGGAACCCTCCTGTTGCGAACGGGCATCGGCAGCCAGCCGCCCGTGTGCAGGGATACGGTTGCGGTGCCGCTCAGTGCCGCCGCCTACCCGTCGATGTCCCGGCACGTGGGCCCCGCGTTCGACAGTTGTGGAGGGTTTTGGGCAGGGGTTGAATACGCAAGTTGTTGAATTGGCGGGATGTCATTTTGCCAAGGATAGGCACAGACTTCCAAATCCATAGGCACACGCGATGACTCACGAGTCTTGACAGACCCGCGTCGTTTTTCTAGTCTCTAGGTATGTACCTGCGCACGACCCAACGCACCAACAAGGACGG
>JAAYVZ010000018.1 GCA_012516935.1 Holophagae bacterium | reverse complement strand
AGGCCACCCGAGCCGGCGTTCTGCCACACGAGCGCGGATCCGTTGGTCCCGAGGACCTGTCCGGAGGTGCCGCCCGGGGCGGCGAGCTGCGTCTTGCCGACGCCTCCGTTGGCGATGCCGAGAGGAGACGACAAGGTTCCGTCGCCTGTCAGTGTCCCGTTATGGGTCACGGCGGTCAGACCGCCGCCGCTGCCCGCAAGCAGGCTGTCGCGAAAGCTCATCTCGAAGGTCGACGGGTCGTTCGATCGATTCGCGATCCCGGATCCGAAGGCCACCACCTTTCCCGGCCCGCTCGTCACCGTGAGTTGCAGGCGCAGGTTGGTGGCGTTCACCGCCGGCAGAAGATCCGTGACGTTGTACTGCCGCGCCTCGAAGCCGCCAACGGAGTAGCTCTTGCTCGCCGACACCGCACCCGTTTCGTCGAGCGCCGTCACCTGCACCGTCGCCGCCTGCCCACTCGACTCCACGAAGCCGTAGTTGTAACGGAACAACGAAGCTTCCTGCGGGTTAGTCTGGTACACCCCGAGCAACTGGGCCGTCTGCCCGACGCCGATCGCAAACGACGTCGGAATCGCCGAGTAGAACTGCCCTACGGTGTCGTCCGCCCTGCCTCCGGCCGGCGTCGAGTAGGAGCGCGCGTTGACCAGGACGGGCGCGTTCGCCGTCACCCGCACAGCGCCGTACGTCGCCAAGTGCACCCCGAACATCGTCGCGAACACGTCGTCGTAGCGCCGCGTGTCGCCGGGCGGAATGGTGTCGTGGAAGGCTTGAGCGGACGGGTTGGGCTGGTTGCGCAGCAACAGCCGGAAGGTCACGTTTACCGGCGCGGCGTTCGGGTTGTGGACCCAGATGCAGCCGTTCCACGACGAACCGGCCGCTCCCGGCCCCTTGCCGAGCGACGGGACGATCACGTCGGTCGCGGTGAAGCCCGCGAGCGCGGGCGTCGCGAGCACGAGCGCAGCCCCGATTGCGACAGCCACGAGTGTTCTCGGTGTTGCCATGCGTCCTCCTCCACGGGGCCTGCCTTCGGCAGCCCGTCGGTCACACTGCGATCCCGGTTCGTGCGGCTTGAGTGACACCGATGTGAATATCGAACCGGAGGCGCGTTTCCCCTCATCGGGAGAGGACAACGCCGCTGTCTATCGCTCGCGCGGCTCGTTGGTGAGTGGAGAAGCCGTATACGCCGCGCGACGTCGCGATCGGGCGCGGCGCACGACGGCGAGGAGGGAGAGGGCGACGAGGAGCACGACGAGGCCGGCCGAGTGCCCGCGGGGTGCCGAGGAAGATCGCGGGACGACAACGAGGTCTCCGTTGCCGATCAGGACGGCCCCCGCCCAGGCGTCGACCGGTGCACCCGCCCTGATCGCCGAGCCGGCGGCTGCGCGCAAGGCGGCCGACAGGCTCTCGCCGCGACCGAGGTGGGACGCGAAGGCCCTCGTGAACGCGGCCATGTCCTCGTCGCGTACCGGCCACAACGTCCCCATCACAGCGGCGGCACCCGCCTGATGGAAGCCGCGGGCGAGGCCGAGCACGCCCTCGCCTTCGATCTCCGCGCCCGATGCGCTGCGGCAGGCCGTGAGGACGACCACTTTCCCCGCGAGCGGCAGCGCAACGATCTCACGCACCTGCAGCAGCCCGTCGTCGCCGGCGCCGGGCGCGAGCAGGATCGCCGAGCGCTGCGGGTGCGCGTCGTTCACGATCGCGTGGGCGGCGAGATGGATGATCCCGACGGCGCGGAGGTCGGCGTGCTTGAGCGCGCTCTCGCTCGCGTCCCTGCCCGAGAGCAGCACGCTCCCCGAATGCGCCGTCGCGCTGATGAGAGCGTGCGCCTCGGCACGCGCACGCCGCAGCGAGCCGAGCGCCTGGCCGCCGAGCTTCGAAGGCGCGGCTCGCTGTTCCGCCGGGGCGGTCGCGCCGAGGTCGGGGTCGGCGAGTGCGAGCGTGGCCCGCGGCCCCGACTGGACGTTCTCGGCCGACTTCCAGCGCAGCCAGAGCGTCGCCGAGGGCGCAACGCTGATCTCGACGCTCGCCGCCAGTGGCGTCCCACCCTCGCCGTCGCGCAGCGCGCCGAAGGGAAGACGGTTGAGGCAACCGTCCGGCACCACCACGAGCCTGCGAATGCCGCCGCCCGCCTCGGCCAGGGCGCCGGCGAGCAGGTCGCGGTAGAGCACGGCGGCGGCGCGAGCCTCGGTGCCGTCGCGGCGCCGGCACAGGCCGAGGAACATCGCGACCCGATCCTCGACGGTCGCGCGGGGCGGAAGACGCACCGCCTTCGCGCGCGCCCGGGTGACGACGACGACCCACGGGCCGCCGTTCTCCGAAGCGTCCTCGGCATCCGGGGTGGACGGGGCGAGCTGATACGAGAGCAGCGCCTGGTCCGGTGCGAGCCGCTGCCGCAGGGTATCCACCCCGGCGAACGAGGCGGGGTCTGCGGGAGCGGGCCGCAGGGCGACGCCCGCCCGGTCGAGCGCGTCGAGGAGCACCCGGGCGCGCATGCGCTCGATCGTGCGGAGCGCGAGGTCGAGGTCGCCGTCGGCGTCGGGGGACGTGTCGAGGCCGTCGAGGAGCGACCCCGAGAAGCGGTAGTAGGCAAACGTCCACGGTCCGAAGGCGAGAGTACGGATCGATTCCTCGGCCTGGAGCGCGCGGATCCGCTCGATCGCGTCGAGCGCCTCGTCGCTCTCGGCGAGCCACTGCTCCCGCGGGCCGGTTCGGAATCGCATCCAGGCGCGCATGAGCATCGCGCGCGCCGTATCCTCCAGGTCGTTGCTGGCCCGGGCGTCGTCGGCCGCCTCGGCGAGCAGGCGGTACGCCTCCTCGGACAGGGGTGGGTGCGCGAGGACGCGCTGTCGGGCGAGGATGCGCTGCGCGAAGCGGATGGCGCGCCGGTCGCCGGAGCCTCGCGCCACGGCGAGCGCCCGCTCGATCTCGGCGGTCGCGGGAGCGCCGGGCAGCCGCTGCGCGAGCAGCAGTCTGCCGTTGGCCTCGTTCCCGCGATCGCCGCAGGCGACCGCGGTGGCGACTGCCTCGCGAGCCAGCCGCTCGACCTCGCTGGGCTCCATCTGCCCTTCGGCGCACAGCGGGGCCGCGACCGAGGCGATGCTGAAACGGGCCGAGCTCTCGCCAAAGGCGGCGCCCCACGAGGCGCCGAGCCGCTGGAACAGCTCGGCCTGGCGCCTGTAGGCGTCAAGGCTCTGCCGGTAGAGCCCCAGCTCCCACAGGCCGTAGCCCTGGTTGCCCTGCACCGTCGCGAGGATCTGCACGGCGTCGTGCGCCACTGCGATTGCCTCGGCCTCGCGCAGATGGGAGAGCGCCTCTCCGAAGTCCGACCGCGCGTACGCCTGCGCGCCCTGGTCGATGCGCGCCCGCGCGACCAGCAGTGCATCGCCTGCGGCACGGGCGGCCTCGAGCGCCCGTACGACCTCCGGCTCGGCGTCGGCGATTCGGCCCTAACGGCGCAGGAACCAGGCGAGGCCGAGCCTTGCGAACACCTCGCCGTTGGCGTCGGACGCCGCCGCAAACCCTGCCGCAGCGTCGCGGAAGAGCGATTCGGCGCGGCCGGCCCCCCGGTCCCACTCCACCCAGGCGAGCGTGAGCTGCGCGCGAGGGTTCCCCGGACTTCGAGCCAGGTGCGCGTCCAGCCGCCGCGCCGCCTCGTCCCACGCCTTGCCGGCGCGCGCGACCTCCCAGAAGCAGCGGAACGACTCGCTTCGCTCCGGGTGCTGGTTCACCGCCGCCTCGCAACGCCCGAAGTCGACCGCCGGCCCAGCGGCCGCACCGGCGCGCGTTGCGACGGCCGCCGCGGCGACGGCGAGAACCACGGCCAAGGCTCGCAGCCCGGTCATCGCCCCTCGCTCAGCGAACCGCGGTCCTGAAGGCGGGCGAGTCGGCAAGGGCGCCGTCGGGGAGGTGAGCTCTGACCTGCCAGACGACGTTGCCTCCTGCCGGGACGTGCGCCAGCTTCTCCGCCGGCACGACGAGCTCGGGCTGCTCCAGGCCCAGCGCCCGCACGACGTGGGTGAGGTCCTCGGTGGTGACGCGAACGTCGTACACCGTGCCGGCCGGCCCCGCGGTCCAAACCAGGCGACAGCGGTCGCGCGGCAGCGCTTCATCGGCGGGTACCAGGCAGTGGATCCAGTCGCCCTCGCGGCCGCGAAACTCCGCGGCCGGCCCTCGCGACAGCCCGCCGAGGCGGGTGTAGGCGACGAGACCGACGGCGAGGGCCAGGGTGGCCGCGACCGCGGCAGCCTGCACCCAGGTACGGCGGAACCACCTGGAATGACCTGAGAGCACCACGGGCTCGGCGTCCCGCTGCAGATCGCGGGCCAGACGCCACGCGGTCGCGCAGGCCGGGCACTCGGTGAGGTGGAGGATCGTCGCCTCGCAGTCCTCGCCGTGCTGCGAACCAGCGGCGCACGCCCACAGCGCGTCGGCTGACGGGCAGGTCGACCCGTCCCCGGCGACCTCGGCCACCGTCGCAAACGCAGCCCGAAGTCGCTCGTCGGTCCACGCCTCCGCCGTCGCCTGCCTCGTCATGGCTTCAGCCCCTTCGCGGCGAGGCACGCTCGCAGATCCACGAGCCCCCGGTACACGAGGTTCTCGGTCTTCTTGGCTGACCACCGCAGCACTCGTGCGGCCTCTGGCACCGTGCATCCCTGGATGTACAACGCCACGGCGAGCCTCCGTGACTGCACGAGGCGGGTGAGGCAGTCCCGGATCCCGCGCGCGATTTCCCGAGAGGCGGTGATCGCCTCGGGACCAGCCTCGCGCGACGCGATCTCGAGCGCGTCGGCTGCCTCATCCAAGCACTCCTCTCGGCGACGGCCGATCCGTCGCAGCTCGTCGACGATCGCGCCGTAGGCCGCCTTCGCGATATAGGTCGACGAAAAGTGCAACTTGCCCTCACTCCGGCGGGACGAGAGCGTGAGCTGGGTGAGAACGGTCTGGACCAGGTCCTCCAACTGCGCCGTGAGCCGGGCTGGGCACGTGCGCCACACGGCCGCCACAATGCGCCGGCGCAGCACCTCGACCTCCTCATCGGCGATCGAACCGACGGGCGCGACCGCGCCACCGGCCAGCGCCATCGTTGGGTGCTCCATGCGACGAATGTAGCAGACGGCGCGGCCGGTTCAACGTCCTCGCGCCACATGTCGACCCGGCCGCCGACCGGTACGCGCTTGCGGGTTCACCGTCAACCCGTCTGCCTCCAGTGCCGCCGACCCGGAGCGGATCGACGGGCAGCAGCTCGCCTTCGACTCGGTCGCGTCCACCATTGGAAAGGTACACAGTGTGCGCCAGGCGAAGCCTGGAGGGGTAAGAGATGACCTGCGAAGAGTGAGCAGGGATCTTGGAAACCTCCTTGACAGACCGTGCGGATGGGAAGCCCGTCCGGCGAAGGGTGGCCGCCAGCCGGAAGCGAGTCGTGCGTGATCGGTGCCAGGATCGGGATCGGGATCGGTGCCTGATCGGGTGAGTAGGTCGGTCTCCCGGTGCGGCCTGGCATGGTGCCCGCCAGATCAGGTGGCCGGGCTCAAGGCCCGAGAAGGGGGACCGACCATGGAGCCTTGTGGCATCGATGTGCACAGCAAGTCGAGTGAGATGGCCGTCCTGAACGAGCGTGGCGAGCTTGGGGAGCGGGCTCGCATTCGAGTCTTGAGTGCCACGTCCACCACTATCGACACAGCTCACGCGCTGCGATCGGTCCTGGTTCCAGGGCAGCCAGGTGTCTCGGCAGTGTCAACACGTGCGAACGTGGTACCCAACGGTATCCAACGTGCGATCGGGGCCGGTGGCGCTCTTCCTCGAGGGCCTTCCGGCCTGGACCGGGAACGTCCCCACCCTGCCCCTGCTCGAGAGCGCCCAGGAGATCTGGATCGGTTCCGAGGAGACGGGCGAAAAGGGCTTCCACGGGACGCCCGACGAGGAGACGCTGCTCGGCCGGGCACTGACCGCCTGCGGGGTCCGGCGCCTCCACGAGAACCACGTCGGGCCCCATCGAGTACATCATCACGCAGCGCGCTGACTTCACCTTGATTCCTGGCAGAGTGCAGAGGAAAGCCTCGACCTCGGCATCGCTCCAGCTCTCCGCCTCCGCGAGCGAGAGGCGACCGAAGCGTTCGACAATCAGCTCGAGCGACCTCTTGATCCAGCGGGCCTTCTGGCGCGAGAAACCGCCATCCTTGAGCAGCGTTCCAAGCTCCTCCTCGGGAATCTCGAGCAGCGCCTGCGGCCCGCCGATCGCCTCAATGGCGGCCCAGCTCCGAAGCGAGTTCTGCCGGTGCGTCTGCCTCGTCAGAGGGATGAATGCCAGCTCCTCGATAGGGTCGGCCCTGTTGCCAAGATCCTTGCTCCCGTATGCCTTCTCGAGAGCGGCAACAACCGCACGAACTGCCTCCGCGAGAGGCAGCGTAGGGCCGACCGCCTGGCAGGGCGCGATCGAGCGGGATCTGGCCGCTCGGGTGCGACCCGATGGCCTTGTGCTCGTGCCCGAACACGTTTCTTGATCGCCTACGTGTCTTCCAGTTGCTTCCGAGCCTTCCACGGTCAGATCTCTCGCCCCTGATGAGCATAGTAGTGCCGCCTCGCCGACGGCGCCACCGACGGCTCCTACCGCCTGTGCGGCGAGGAGGTCGCCGGGCTGTCGGTCGACCGTCTCGCGGACATCCGCAACCGGCGCATCGGCTTCGTCTTCCAGAGCCTCAACCTGCTGCCGCAGCTCACCGCCTACGACAACGTCAGCAAGGATATCCACCAGGCGGCGTCGTTGGCCATCCCGATGGCGGGGATCTGTGGCCGGACTGTTGCGATGAGTACGGATCGCCGCCAGGTGGGCTGCGGGCATCGACGACCGTCGCGGCGGGGTGTTGGAGGATCCTCCCGATCACCCTCGGCTCGCAGAGGCTCGCGATGATACGCATGGTTGCGCCACCGCGCGGGCACACCAGGGGGTCGACCTCGTAGACCCGGCGAGTGAGCGGTCAACCTCACCCGCGAGCCGGCCGCGCGCGAAGGCAGGACCGAGCACGGGGAGGTGTGAGGGAGCCCACAAGGTCAGCGGCCCTCGGAGCGAGGGCTGTCTGATATGAGATGAGGCCTCGCCCGTTCACGCAACGAGTCGTCTCGTGGCCCTGCCAGCGTGCACCCTCTACCCGCGTTCGACAGTTGCTAGACATGCGCTGGCATATAACGATCGACACCGCAGAGGGTTGCGGTTGAGATCGCTGGTTTTCGCGTGTTACTAGGCGGTGGGTTGGTCGGACGTGGTGCTGGAGGGGGCCGCAGCGGCGTT
>JAAYVZ010000090.1 GCA_012516935.1 Holophagae bacterium | reverse complement strand
CGCATATCCCGTGGGCGGCAGAAAGTTGGTGTGCGGGTCGAGCAGCTCGAGCATGCTGGCGAGACTGGAGTAGACGATCTGCGAGGGTTCGACATCCCGCGGTCCGTTCTCCCTCAGCACGCGCAGGACCTCGCTGTAGCGCCGCAGGAATGCGTCGGCGTCGTCGAGACCCTGCCCGGTTGGGCCGGCCACTGCGCCGGCCAGGGCCCCCACGACGATCACGGCAAGCGACAGCAAGATCCGGGTGGAGACCTTCATCACACCCCCCCTTGGGAAGCGGAGGTTAGCACACTATACTCGGGGCTTCCCGGGTCCGGCCCGGAGGGAGCACGCCATGTTCGGTTCGCTGGGTATCCCGGAGCTCGTCATGATTTTCATCGTGGCGCTGCTCCTTTTCGGGCCGCGCAAGCTGCCTGAGATCGGTCGGACGGTCGGTAAGGCGCTGAGTGAGTTCCGCCGCGCCTCCAACGACCTCAAGCGGACGCTCGAGGACGAGGTGGCGGCCGACGATCTGCGGGCCGCACACCGTGACCTCCAGCGCGTGATTGCGGACCCGTACTCGGCGGAGCCGCCGGCGGCGGGGCGACCCGACTCGGACCCGGACATCCTCGCCTCCGATTCGGCAGCGACCACGACCGCTCCTGCAGACGAACCCGCGGCAGCAGCTCAGCAAGCCACCCTCGGCCCGGAGTCCGAGTAGGCCATGTCCGCCCCGAGCACCGGCATGCCTCGGCTGGACGACGAGCTGACACGCATGTCTCTGGTCGATCATCTCAACGAGCTACGACGACGGCTCGTGGTCTGTCTGCTGGCGCTGTTCGTCGGCTTTCTCGGCTGCTGGTACTTCGCCAAGCCGATCTTCGCCTGGCTCTCACGCCCGCTCACCCAGTTCCTCCCGGAGGGGGACAAGCTGGCGTTCACCGGGCTCGTGGATCCCTTCATGCTCTACGTGAAGGTGGCGGCCCTGGCCGGGGTCTTCCTCGCCTCTCCGGTGATCCTCCATCAGGTGTGGCTGTTCATCGCCCCGGCGCTGTACCGTCACGAGCGCCGGGTAGCGGTACCGTTCATCCTTGCCACTACGGTTTTCTTCCTCGCCGGCGGATACTTCGGGTACGCCGTCGCCTTCCCCATGGTGTGCCGCTTCCTGCTCTCCGTGGGTGCCGACTTCAAGCAGGTGATCACCGTCAACGAGTACTTCGCCCTGGCCAGCAAAATCATCCTCGGCCTGGGGCTGGTCTTCGAGCTACCGGTTCTGATCGGCTTTCTCGCCCGTCTCGGCGTGATCGGCCACCGCTTCCTGTTGCGGCACTTCCGCTGGGCGGTGCTGGCGATCTTCGTCATCGCGGCGATCATCACCCCCACACCGGATATCCCGACCCAGTGCGTGTTCGCCTTGCCGATGATCGGCCTCTACCTGATCGGTATCGTGGTAGCCTGGTTGTTCGGCAAGAGGACAGAGCGCCAGCCAGCCAGTTCGACCATCGGCTGAAGACGGCCCCGCAGCTTGCGCGTCCGACTGTGCTAAGATGACGCTTGCTTGGTTGGAAGCTATTTCTCCGACGATCCACCCGACGGGCGGGTTTCCGACCTCGGTGCGATCCTGAACGCGTTGCCGTGTGCAGCTCTCGTCTGCACCTCGCAGTGGCGGCTGGTGGCCGCCAATGGTGCGGCGGTGTCGCTCCTCGGGCAACCTTCCGAGCTGCTCGCTGGCAGGTCCATGATCGAGATCCTGCCTGGCTTCACCCACGAGCGCACGATGGACACCAGTGCGAGCTGGTTGGCACTGCGCGTCATCGGTGCGGGCGGCCGGGAGGTCCCGTGCCTCGTCCGTTTCCGGCCCCTCTCGCCAGGAGGCGACGTCCTCGTGCTGATAGTCTGCGAGAGCGGCGGACAGGAGCTCTGTCGGCATGTCACCGAAGCCTATTATCAGCTTTTGTTTGCCCAGGCGACAGTGGGGTTGGCGACGCTCGACCTCGCGCACGGCCACATCCTCCAATGCAACCCACGCCTCGGCGAGATCCTCGGATTCGACGCCGGGGAGCTCGTCGGCCGCCGCCTCACCCAGCTCCTGCATGGCGACGACAGGGCGCCCAACGACGCCCTGTTCGCGAGCCTGGTCCAGAACCGCCGGGAGAGCTACGACCTGGAGTGCTTGGCTTACCGAAAGGACGGCAGCGTGGCCTGCCTGCGGCTAGTTGTCTCGGCGGTGCGCGACGGCGACGCGAGGCCCATGTGCGTCCTGGCCCATGCCTACGATCTGACCGCCCAACGCCAGGAAGAAAAGCGTCTCCGCGCTGGCGAGGATCGCTTCCGGTTGCTGTTCGAGCACAACGTCGCCGGGTTGCTCCGCTGCAGCGTTGACGGACGGGTGCTGGAGTGCAATGAGGCGTTTGCCCGGATGCTGGGCTTCGGCTACCCGGCCCAGGTTCTCGAGCACCAGCTCGCGGAGCTCTTCGCAACCCCGGATCACTGCCGTACCTTTCTGGCCGAGCTCGCAGCACTCGTGCGTCTGCGCAACTTCGAAGCAGAGCTTCGGTGCAAGGGCGGAGCCTCCTTGTGGAGCCTCGTCAACGCCACCCTGACGCCGGACACCCAGGGCGCGCTGACGGTTGTCGAAGCCTCGTTCGTCGACATCACCGACCGCAAGAACGCCAGCCGACTCCTGCGTATCCAGCACGACCTCGCCCGCGACCTGGCGGCTGCCTCGGACCTCGAGGAGGCGCTCCCGGTCTGCCTGCGAGCCGCCCTCGAGGCGTCGGGGCTCGACTCTGGGGGGATCTATCTCGTTGGCGACGACGGTGGCCTCGCTCTCGCCTTCTCGGGCGGCGTCTCTCCGACGTTTTTCCAGAACGTCAGGCGGGTTGCCCCAGGCTCGCCTCGCCACCGACAGGTTCATTCCGGCGAAGCCGCGTTCCTTTCGATTGCCAACCTGGGAGAGAGCTCGAGGCCGGACTGGGAGCAGGAGGGCTTGCTTTCCGCGGCCATCCTCCCCATTTTCCACGAGGGCACGCTCGTCGGCTGCTTCAACCTGGGGAGCCACGCCTTGGACGAGGTGCCGCAGGCCGTGCGACCGGTTCTGGAGACGATCGCTGCGGAGGTTGCCAACGCGATTCTGCGAATCCTGGCCGAAGCCAAGGTCAGGCAGCGTGAAGAGGAGCTCGGCACTCTGTTCAACTCGCTGCGCGACCTGGTGTTCGTCACCGATACCGAGGGCAACCTCTTGGACGTGAACCGGAGCGCCTGCGCCTTTCTCGGCTACACCCGGGACGAGCTCGTCGGCCGCCATGTCAGCGTCCTCCACCCCGCGGGCAGCTCCGAGGTCGTGGACCGAACCGTAGCAGCCGTGGCGCTGGGCCGGATCTCGTCGTTCCAGCTGCCTCTCGTAGCCAAGGACGGCCAGCACATCCCCGTCGAGGTCACGACCTCTCGCGGCCACTGGGGAGCGAAGCTCGTCCTTTTCGGGGTCGCCCGTGACATCAGCGAGCGGGTGCATGACGAGCAGGAGATCACGTAGCTGCCCGAGCCCGAGACGGTGGGGCACCTTGTGACCCGCGCCGCGCACTCGTTCAATTGCGTGCTACGGACCATGCCTGGTCAGGCGGCTGGGCTCCACCTTCCGGCCTTCGAGGCGCTGCTCACCAGCGAGCACCTCGCCTTCCAGGTGGGGGTCAGAACGGCGAGAAGCCGCCCGCGCCCCAGAAGTCCTGGCGTACCGCGTTGTAGAGGTTGCGGAGCGCTTCCAGGTGTTGCTTCTCCCAATCGGCGAGGAAGCCGTAGAAACCCTTGACCTCCTTCTCCTCGGCCCGTGCGGCGGCGGCCGAGAAGTAGGCGATGGCGTTGTTCTCCAGCGTCATACCGATGGACAGCGTCGCCAGTTCGAACTCGGCGCCCGCCGCTTGTTCGCGGAAACGATCCGAGAAGATCGTCTGTGATATCGCCGTCCAGTCGGACGCTCGGCCGGTACGAAACGCAGCCAGCCCTTGCTGGTCGTAGCTCGTGGCGACGTTGCGCAGAAACGCCTGATGCTCGACCTCGTCCTCCGCCAGCTTCTCGAACAGCTCCCGCACAGCGGGCTTAGCGGCCTTCGCCGCCGTCATGGCGTAGAACGTGTGGCCGTCCACTTCGATTTGATAGGCCTTTCGAAGGATGTCGAGGATTACATCGCGGGTCTGCACGTGCTCACCTCTTTCCCTGTCCCGTCACCCTTGGACGACGAGCTTGTCGACCTCGTGCTCGATCTCTTCCGGAGTCATGACCATGCCACCGACCCGGCCGAAGAAGCTGACGGGCTTCCGGCCCGCCACGACGGCCCTGACGTCCTCCAGCATCTGCCCCGTCGACAGCTCCGTGACGAGGACCTTCTTGGCCTTGTCCACCGCCGCCGAAAGCTGCGGCTCGGGGAACGGGTACAGCGTGATCGGACGGAACAGCCCGACCTTGATCCCGCGGGCCCGCAGCACATCGATCGCCGTCTTGCAGATGCGAGCCACCGTGCCATAGGCAACGATCAGCACGTCGACTGGCTCGTCGAGCAGCCAGTCTTCCCAACGGATCTCCTTGACCATCTCCTGGTACTTGCGGTGCAGGTGCCAGTTGTGGGCCTCGAGGTGCTCGGGATTGAGCAACAGCGAGTTGATGATGTTGGGTTTGCGACCCGCGCACCCGGTAGTCGCCCACGGCTTGGGAGGTAGGTCCTCCGGGCTGATCGTGCGCTTGAACTCGACCGGCTCCATCATCTGGCCGATGAGGCCGTCGCCCACCACCATCACCGGATTGCGGTACTCGTCGGCAAGATCGAAGGCATCCTGCGTGAGGTCCACCGCCTCCTGCACCGTCGACGGCGCCAACACCAGCACCCGGTAATCGCCATGACCCCCGCCCTTGGTCGCTTGGAAATAATCCGACTGCGACGGCAGGATCCCGCCGAGGCCCGGGCCTCCACGCATGATGTTGACCACCACGACCGGCAGCTCGGCCCCCGCGAGGTAGGACATGGCCTCCATCATCAGGGAGATACCGGGGCTCGACGAAGAGGTGAACACACGGCAGCCCGCGCCAGCAGCGCCGTACAGCATGTTGGAGGCCGCCACCTCGGACTCGGCCTGGAGGAACGTGCCGCCGACCTGTGGCAGCCTGGCCGACAGATACTCGGGGATCTCGTTTTGGGGGGTGATCGGGTAGCCGAAGAACAGGCGGCAGCCGGCGTTGATCGCCGCTTCGCCGATCGCCTCGCATCCCTTCATGAGCTTCTTGGCCATCGCTCGCTCCTTAGCTTCGCGCCTGCGCCGCGCAGGCCTTGCCGATCTCGTAGCCGCGGTCGAGACAGGTCTGGTTGAGGTCGATGAGCTTCGGCCGACTGGCGAATGTCTCGCCCAGAACCTCCTTGACGACCGCCATGTCGCCGAGCCCGGTGGCGCCCAGGAAGGCACCCAGCGCAACCATGTTGGCGGCCTTGGGGGTGCCTGCCTCCTGGGCGATCTCGTTGGCGGCCACAGGCACCGTCCGCACGTCGGACCGCGCCGGAAGACGGTTGATGAGGCTGGTGTTGACGACGATCACCCCGCCCGGCCGCACCGCGGACTCGAACTTCTCGAGCGACGGGAGGTTAAGCACGATGAGGGCGTGTGGGCTCCGGGTGATCGGTGAGCCCACCGGCTTGTCCGATAGCACCACGGTGCAGTTGCACGTCCCGCCACGCATCTCGGGCCCGTACGCGGGCATCCAGGTCACCTCGTTACCAGCCTTCATTCCGGCGTACGCCAGCAGCTTACCGATCAGCAGCACGCCCTGACCGCCGAAGCCGGCCATGATGATCTCGCTGTGCATGCTCGCCTCCCCGCCTCAGGCCGCCGTCTCGGGGGTCTTGACCTCGCCGAGCGGGTAGTAGGGAATCATGTTCTCCTCGAGCCAGTTGCAAGACTCGTGGGGCTGCATGCCCCAACCGGTGGGGCAGGTCGAGACGACCTCGACGAACGAGAAGCAGACGCCGTCGATCTGGTACTTGAAGGCCTTCCGGATTGCACGCTTGGCGGCCAGGATGCTCTTCGGGTCGTGAACCGACACCCGAGCGAGGTAGGCCGGGGTGCGTAGCGACTGCAGCAGCTCAACGACGCGAATCGGCCAGCCGGCGTGGTTGACGTCGCGGCCCAGGGGGCAGGTCGAGGCCACCTGGCCAGCCAGCGTCGTGGGGGCCATTTGGCCACCGGTCATGCCGTAGATGGCGTTGTTGACGAAGATCACGGTGATCTTCTCGCCGCGGTTGGCTGTGTGTACTGTCTCGGCCATACCGATCGAGGCGAGGTCGCCGTCTCCCTGGTAGCTGAACACGACGAGGTCCTTGCGCCCGCGCTTGATACCCGTGGCCACTGCCATGGCGCGGCCGTGCGACGCCTCGTGCATGTCGCAGTTGAAGTAATCGTAGGCGAGCACCGAGCACCCCACCGGTGCCACACCGACCGTCCGCTCACGGATGCCGAGCTCCTCGAGACACTCGGCCACCAGCCGGTGGATGACGCCGTGCGTGCAACCCGGACAGTAATGGAACTGCTTGTCGGTCAGACCTTCGGTCCGCACCGTGACCTTGCCCTTGGCCTCGATCTGGATCGCCGTGTCCGGACACACCAGCAGGCAGTAGCGGCACCCCGTACACTTCTCCGGATGCGCCGCGACGGGGAAGAAGTAACCCTTGGCATTGATCTCCGTGGACATCTCGAGGACGCCCTCGGGGCAAGCATGCACGCACAGCTCGCACCCCTTGCAGAGATCCTTGGTGATGATTGGGGTTGGCACTCGTCGCTCCTTTCTCTACACCACCGCCGCGCCCTTCTGGGGCACGGGAAGACGCGCCTTGACCGCGAAGGGCGGCGTGATGCGCCGCACCAGCGGCAGTACCGGGAGCTCACCCACGACCGCCCGGATGTCAGGTGAGCCCGAGAGCTTCTCCAGAACAGCGCAGAACAGCAAGGGAATACCGGTGAGCCCAGCCAGCCGCTGAGCGAGGGCGAGCCCTTCGCCGACGACCTCGGGCGTGGTCTCATCCATCAGGTGCGTATTGGCCACCAGCCCCGTAACCCGAAGCCGGGACGCTGCCTCCACCTCGCGCAGCATCGTCACGACCTCCTCCAGCGTCTCGGCGAACGGGCGGCGACCGTTGACGACGAACAGGACATCGGTGTGGGCCGGGTCCGTCAAGCCCGCGATGGCACCGAGCACCCGCGCCCCGAGATCGTCTCCACCCACGTCCAGGACCGCCCGCCCCACCCCGTTGCCGGCAGTGGCGACGAGTCCCTTGACCTGCGGCACGAGGATCGGTAAATCGGCGTACACACGATCGCCTTCCGGCACCATGACCGGGATACCGAGGCTCGCCAGCTCATGGCGGGCGAGCCGGGAGCGGAAGTACGGTTTTACCAGGTCGAGGTCGGCGAGGGTGACGTTCTCCCCCCGATGCTTGAGCGCCACCGCCAGGTTCACGGCGATCTCGGTCTTTCCGGAGCCGAAATGACCCACGAGCACGGTGACCGGCGCTTTCAGGAGATCCAGAGCGCAGGTGCCCTCGGTGGTGTCGATCGTCGCTGGCATATGACCTCGAGCCCCGGCGCTTCAAGGGCCGGCCTACTGTAGGGGATTGCGGGAACGAAAGCAAGGCACGGACACATCCTGCGACTCATTCTCTGAGAAGAAACACTATCACAACACGGCTTCTAATAGCGAGAGCATCTCGGTTCTATCGTCCTCTTTTCTCTCTCTGTCCCTTTCGTTCTCCTCCCAATCTCCGACCGCTGATTTCCGGCCACTGTCTGCGTAGGCGGCATCTCCTGCCCTTTCGTTCGTCGGCGTCCGTGCTACGCTTTCCACCCGGGTGCAGAGACGATCGCCGGGAGGAAACCCTGTGCACAAAGCCGTCGGCTTCGACACCGAGCGGTACTTGGCCGAGCAGACCCAGGCCATCGTCGAGCGCTGCCGCCAGCTCGGAAACAAGCTCTACCTCGAGTTCGGCGGCAAGCTCGCGTTCGACTTCCATGCGGCCCGTGTGCTCCCGGGCTTCGACCCGAACGTCAAGATTCGTCTACTGCGGGAGCTGCAGGACCGGGCGGAGATACTCGTCTGCATCTTCGCCGGCGATATCGCCCGCAAGAAAGTCCGGGCGGACTTCGGCATCCCCTATGACGTGGATGCCCTGAAGCTCATCGACGACCTGCGCGAGTGGGGCCTACGGGTGTCCGGTGTGGTCATCACTCGATACGCCGAGCAACCCGCGGCGAGGGTCTTTCGCTCCAGGCTGGAAAGACGCGGCGTCGCCGTCTTCACCCACCGCGCCACGCTCGGCTACCCCACGGAGGTGGACCGTATCGTCAGCGACGAGGGCTATGGCGCCAACCCCTTCATCCGCACCGAGCGCCCCATCGTGGTGGTGACCGGCCCCGGCCCCGGCAGTGGCAAGCTCGGGACCTGTCTTTCGCAACTCTTCCACGAGCACCGGCGGGGTGTGCAGGCCGGCTACGCCAAGTTCGAGACGTTCCCGATCTGGAACCTGCCACTCAAGCACCCGGTCAACGTGGCGTATGAGGCGGCCACGGTCGAGCTCAGGGACGTCAACCTCATCGACCCGTTTCACCTGGCCGCGTACGGCGAGCAGGCGGTCAACTACAACCGCGACGTCGAGGCGTTCCCGGTCGTCCAACGCATCCTCGGCCGCATCACCGGCAACCTCGCCCTCTATCGGTCGCCGACCGACATGGGGGTCAACCGAGCCGGGTTCGCGATCGTCGACGATGGGGTCGCACGCGAGGCAGCGTGCCAAGAGGTCATCCGACGGTACTTCCGCTACGCTTGCGAGTACGCCGTCGGCCTCGTGGAAGCCGACGATGCCGAGCGCGCTGAGCTGATCATGAAAGAGCTCGGCTTGCGCGCCGAGGACCGGCGGGTCGTGACGCCAGCACGCGCGGCAGCGGCCACGGCGGAGGCTTCCGGCAAAGGGCACAACGGCAGCTTCTGTGGCGCCGCCATCGAGCTTGCCGACTCGACCATCGTCACCGGCAAGAACTCTCCGCTGCTGCATGCCGCGTCAGCGGTCGTCCTCAACGCCATCAAGCAGCTCTCGCGCATTCCCGACGAGATCCACCTGCTGGCGCCGAACATCATGGAATCCATTGGCAGTCTCAAGACCGACATCTTGCGCCTGAAAGCGGTGAGCCTCGATCTCGAGGAGACGCTGACCGCGCTCGGCATGTCGGCCACCTCGAACCCGGCTGCCAAGGTCGCGATGCAGCGCCTCACGGAGCTCTCGGGCTGCGAGATGCACCTGACGCACATCCCCACGCCAGGCGACGAGGCGGGTCTGCGGCGCCTGGGGCTGAACGTCACCTCCGACCCGGCGTTCGCCTCGCGGTCGCTATTCATCAGTTAGGCGCCCCTACCCACCGCAATCTCGGGTCAACGCAGCCGGGGACGGCACCACCGCGACCACCTCGCTCGCTGGAGAGCTGCCAGCTCCCCTTGCACCAATCCACCACCCACGCATCCGGTCACGGCCATGGTGGTGGACCGGCACGGCCGTTCCCAACGGGTTTGCGTTGGAACCCAGCACGGGATCAGCAAAGGCGCTACCCGGGGTACTTGCCGAGGATGAAGTCGGTGAGCATGCGGATCTCGAACTGCTGGTTGCGGCTCTCCCGACGGACCAAGTCGCCGATCGAGATCATGCCGACGATCTCACCTCCGCGGATGACCGGCAGGTGGCGACAATGCCGCTCGGTCATGATCGCCATGGCCTCCACGGCGGTGGTGCCCGGCTCGACGCACGCTACCTCCGGCGTCATGACATCGGCAACTGCGGTACCTCCCGGGTCAATCCCGGTCAGGACCACCCGGTTCATGACGTCGCGCTCCGTGAAGATCCCGACGCACCGGCCTTCCGAGCACACCAGGACCGCTCCCACACGGCGTCGACTCATGGTCTGCACGGCCTGTGTGACCGACGCGCTGGGCGGGACCGTGAAGACATCGCCACCCTTCTCCTCGATGATGCTCCCGACAGTATCCATGGCTCCCCCTGGCTCGGCAAACAGCCTAACGCCGGTGGCCCTTCCCGGTGATGCCCGGCTACGCCCCGTGCCAGATGCGGAACCGCCCGTCGGCGCAAGCACCGATCACTCGCTGCCCGTCCGCGGTAACGCAAAGACCAGCGAAGCTCTCGTCGGGCCTGCCCGCGAGCACCACCGGCATCTCCGGCTGGGCCGGGTCCCAGATCACCAGCGAGTTATCCATCGCGACGCTCGCCACCCGCCGTCCATCGGGGAAGAACTGGATCGCCGAGACCGCACGAGGGTGTTCGTGGTGCACCGCGTTCCCCTCCCGGGTCGCCAGATGGTGCAGGCGCACCGCACCGTCCCGCCCTCCGCTCGCGACCAGGTCTCCGGCTGGCGAAACGGAGAGCGCAGCCACCGGCGCCCGATGCCCGTGGAGGGTGGCGACCAGCCGATGGTCGCCCATCACCTCGTGCACTCGCAGGCTGCGGTTGCCATGGCCCGTCACCACCAGCCGCCCCTGCTCCGCGAGCCCGAGACAGGTGATAGCGTCCGGCTGCCGACGCAGCTCGCGCCGGGCATCGCCCTTCAGCACCGCCTGCAAGTCCCAGAACTTGAGCGTGGCGTCGGCGCCGCCCGAGACGAGCGACCGACCGCCGGGCGGCAGGGCGATGCCGCCGACCGCGCCGTCATGACCGAGCCGCACGTCGAGTTCCAGGCCGCTCTCCACCTCCCACAGGTACATCGCCCCGTCGAGATGGGCCGAAACCAACAGTGAGCCGTCGTCCGAGAACACCAAAGCGGTTGTCAGGGCGCCGTGGCCGGTGCGCATGTGCACGCGGTTGCGGAGCGTCTCGACTCTCGTACGCGAGCCGAGATCCCAGAGATGGATCGCTCCGTCCGTGCCACCCGCCACGAGCGTCGACTCGTCGGGGGACAGAATCACGGTCTGGAGCTTGCGTGGCTCGCCAAAGACCGCTTCCTCAACGAACGACATCCGCCCGCTCGTTGGGAGACGAAGCGAAGGGCGAGGAGTCGGTACGACCGCTGCGGCGGGAACCGGCTGCAGCCGCGCATCCCGAGCGGCGGCGTCCGGCATGGCGGAAGGCGGCAACGGCTCCGGCCCGACTATCGCGACGGCGGCAGTCAGCCCATCCCTGACCTCACGCAGCGCTCGACCCATGCAGTCGAGGTCGGCGAACCGCTGGGCCGGGCTTTTCGCGAGCGCGGTCTGGATCACAGCGAGCAGCGCGTCTGGCACTCGCAGCCGGCTCGTCTCAAAAGGCGCGGGCGGGCTGTGGAGGATCCGGTAGATGAGCGATGGCACGGTGTTGGCCTCGAACGGACGCCGGCCCGACACCAGCTCGTACAGCAACACCCCCACCGCCCATTGATCCACCCGATGGTCGATCGCCTCCCCTGCGAACTGCTCCGGAGCCATGTAGCTTGGGGTGCCGAGGAGCACTCCGGTCCTGGTGACGGCGCCCGCACCCTCGAGCGAGGCGATCCCGAAGTCCACGACCTTGATCGCTCGGCTGGGAAGCACGTGGATGTTGGCCGGCTTGATGTCGCGATGAATGACACCGTGGCGGTGGGCGTACGCCAGAGCATCGCAGAGCTGGATCAGCAACCCCAAGCGAGCTGGTAGGTCGGGCACGAGGCCCTTCTCGACCGCGGTGACCAAATCATCGCCCTCGAGCAGCTCCATGGCGATGAACGGCACCTCATCGACCTCGCCGAACTCATAGATGATGACGATGTTGGGATGTTGGAGCCGGGCCGCCGAACGGGCCTCCCGCAGAAACCGGTCGCGCATCCCGGCTTCGCTCAGGATGCCTGGGGCCATGGTCTTGAGGGCAAGCACCCGGTCGAGCACCGGGTCACGGGCTCTGTAAACGGTGCCCATGCCGCCCCTTCCGAGCTCGGAGAGGATCTCGTACTTGCCGATCTGCCGTGGCCCGGTCGACATGTCCAATCCTACCGCACGCCGCACGGTTCGGTGCTCGGAGCGTCGTCTCGACGACGAGAGGGCAATCTGCCGCTGCGGGACGGACAGCGGCTCGGGCCGGCCACCGTCCTCCCGCCCGGGTAGAATGGGCCGCCGATGTGAGCCGGCGCATACCAACGATGTATCAGGAGTTCTACGGCCTCGCGGCCCAGCCTTTCTCGATCACGCCCGACCCGCGGTACCTGTACCTGTCGCGTCGGCACCGCGAGGCTATGGAGCACATGCTGTTCGGCATCACCCAGCGAAAGGGGTTCGTCCAGATCACCGGCGAGGTGGGAGCGGGCAAGAGCACGCTCTGCCGGGCACTGCTGGCCCAGCTCGGCGAGGCGTACGCCACGGCTCTCATTCTCAACCCCGTGGGCAGCGGCATGCAGCTCCTGCGCTCGATCCTGCTCGAGCTCGGCCTTTCCGACCGGGGCAACGACCGGGTCCGGCTGCTGCAGCGCCTCAACGAGTTCCTGCTGGCGCGTCTCGCCACGGCACAGGACGTGGTACTGCTCGTCGACGAAGCTCAGGACCTGTCCGACGAGCTCCTCGAAGAGGTGCGTTTGCTCTCCAACCTCGAGACCGACGACCGCAAGCTCCTGCAGATCGTGCTCGTTGGCCAACCCGAGCTGCGCGACCGGCTGGAGCACCCCCGGATGCGGCAGCTCCGGCAACGCATCACGGTGCGCTACCACCTGGGTCCACTCGACCGCGACGAGATCGAGGCGTACATCAGGCACCGACTGACCGTGGCCGGCGCTACCGGGCGGCCGACGTTCTCCGCTGCGGCGCTGCGCTCGATCCAACGCTACTCACATGGCGTTCCCCGTCTCGTCAACGCCGTGTGCGACAAGGCCCTGCTGTGCGGGTACGTGGAGGGCCATGACCACCTCGGATGGCGCCAGATACGGCGCGCGATTCGCGACCTCGAAGGGCGAGACCCATGAGCCTGGTCAGCGAGGCGCTGCGCAAGGCCCGCCAAGAAGCGGCTGCCCGCGAGGCGGCGCGCCGGGGAGGGGTGGTGCGTTCCGGACTGGTGGCGCCGTCGACCAGGCGGAGCCTCACACCCCGCCTGCTGCTCCTGGCCGCGCTCGTGATCGTCGCCGGCCTCGCCGGCGCGCTCGGGGCCTGGCTCGTGCTCGGGCGGGGTCTGCAGCCGGCGACAGCAGGCCACCGATCGGGCTCGCCAGAGTCCGTCCCGGCCCCCAGCCCACCAGGCGGCGACGTCCGCGCCGGCGCTGGGACACCGGCCGCCTCGACCGCACCTGCTCTCGCGGCTGGCCAGCCTGAGCCCGCTCGGAGCCCGGCCGCGCAGGGCGTCGTGCCGCCTCCGGCTGTGGCCACCTGGCCATCCCCGCGACAGTCGGCAAAGACCCTCCCGACGCCGCGAACGGGCGCAGCCGGGGGTGCCCCTCACACTCCGCCCACCGGTGTCGATCGCACCTTCGTGCTCGACGCCGACCTCGGCCGCGTCCGACTCCACCTCGACTTCATCGTCTACAAACCGTCCGCCCCGTTCGCCGGGATCAACGGCGCCCAGGTCGTGCCCGGCAGCATCGTCGAGGGGCTCGTCGTCGAGGAGATCGGCCGCGACTTCGTGCGGTTGCGCGACGGTGGAAGCACCGTCACCCTCAAGGTGCGCTAGCGACCGCTGCCGAAGCGGTGCTCACGCCGCTCCCCGTCACCGCGCCCGCCGCGGAAGGGGCCGCGCCCGCCGCGCCGCTCGTAGCCGCCATTGCCCTCGCGGGCACGGGCCTCGTTGACGACGATGGTGCGACCGCCGAACTCGGTGCCGTGAAGGCCGGCAATCGCGGCCCGACCCTGCGCCGGGTCGTCGAACTCGACGAAGCCGAAACCGCGGGAGCGGCCACGCTGGGTGTCGACGATCACGCGGATGGTGACCGGGGTGCCGAACGCCGCGACGAGCTGCTGCAGCTCCTCGTCGCGCGCATCGAAGGGCAGGTTGCCGAAGTAGAGCTTCATCTGGAACTCCTTGCTGCCGGCTTTGAATCCGGCGATCGTCTCAGGATCAACAAGCGAAATCGTAAAACCTATGCAGCCGCCGGACGGCGGCGGCCGAAACGTCGGGCCGGACGACGGGTCAGTGCTCCCGGTCGCACGGCAGGTCCGGTCGAGTGTGAGGGCGGTGAAGTCGAACAGACGGTTCCGGCCCTCGGCTCCACGGCGGCCCGAGGACGCTGGGCCGGCCGCCTCGCAGGCGGGCGCGGCGGGCCGATGCGGTGTGGCAACGGCTCATCTCCGGCCTGGTAATCGAACCCCTCCAGACGCCGCCGCAGGAGGCGCTTGCCGACCGCACGCTCGATCGCCGCCACCGCCGGCTCTTCCTCCGGAGAGAAGAGCGTGATGGCCTGGCCGGTGCGCTCGGCCCGCGCCGTGCGGCCGACCCGGTGGATGTAGTCGTCGGGCTGGACCGGGACGTCGAAGTTGATGACGTGCGGCAGGTCCTGCACGTCGATGCCGCGCGAGGCGATGTCGGTGGCGACCAGGATCCGCAGCCTTCCTCCCTTGAACGCAGCCAGGGCGCTCTCGCGTTGCGACTGTGAGCGGTTGCCGTGGATGCGGTCGCACGAAATTCCGGCGCCCACCAGGAACTGCGCCAGCCGGTTGGCCCGGTGCTTGGTGCGGGTGAACACCAGCGCCGTCCCAACTGCGTCGCGCTGCAGGACCTCGAGGAGGAGCCTCCGCTTCAACCGCTCGGGGACCGGAAACAGCGCGTGGCTGACGCCGGTGGCGGGAGCCGCCTGCCGCTCGACCCCGATGCGGACGGGGTTCGACAGCATCTCCCGGGAGAGCTCGACGATCGGCGCCGGCAGCGTGGCCGAGAACAACAACGTCTGGCGTCGCACCGGGAGGTGGGCCAGAATCCGGCGGACGTCCGGCAGGAAACCCATGTCGAGCATGCGGTCCGCCTCGTCGAGCACGAGGACCTCGACGCCGTCCAGACGGGCAACGCCGCTACCGAGGTGATCGAGCAGCCGGCCGGGGGTGGCGACCACCACCGGCGCGCCGGCGCGCAGCGCCTCGATCTGGGGTTGGGGGCCAACACCGCCGAAGATGGCGGTGGAGGCGATGGAGGTGTGACGGCCGAGGTCGGCAAGGTGCTGGCGCACCTGCGCCGCCAGCTCGCGGGTGGGCGTGAGCACGAGAGCCCGGGTGCCGCGTCCAGGGACGGACAGCAGTCGCTGGAGAATCGGCAGGGCAAACGCGGCCGTCTTGCCGCTGCCGGTCATGGCCGCTCCGAGCACGTCTCGCCCGCCGAGGGCAGCCGGCAAGGCCGCCTGCTGGATCGGGGTGGGCTCGGAGAAACCGAGTTCGGTGGTCCCTCGCACCAGGGCCTGGTGGAGGGGGAGGTCGGAGAATCGCATCAGTACACTCGTATCTTCTCGACGCGCACCGATCGCGCGCCGCATCTACTTCCGGCTGAGCTGGACGAACGGGAGACGTGCCGGTGGGCTGCCGTCCGGACCCTTCAGGGTCACGGTGATAGTCGAACCGCCTCGACCGATGACCCAGAGGCCATCACGGCCGAGGCGGCAAAGCCACCATCGCAGGTCCGCAAGGAAATAGCAAGGGGGGGCGTTGACCCGAACGTTGACCAGGGTCGGGGTTGCCTCCGCACGACCGGACCCGTACGCTTGCACTCGGGAGGTGCCGCATGTCCGAGCGCATGGTGCAGCAGTTCATGGAGATGGTGCGGATCGACTCGGAGTCGGGTAACGAGGCACGCTTCATGCAGTACCTGCTCGGCGCGATCGCCGAGGTCGGCGGCGACGCGGCGCTCGATGATTACGGCAACCTGATCGCGACGTTCCCGGCCAAGGGCTGCCACGGGTGCGCGCCGATCCTGCTCTCGTGCCACGCCGACACCGTGCAGCCGGGCGTGGGGATCGAGCCGGTGCTGGGCGCCGACGGAGTCATCCGCTCGGCCGGCGACACGATCCTCGGGGCCGACGACAAGGCCGGGATCGCTGAGGTGCTGGAGGCGCTGCGAGTGGCCGACGTGCGCCCGCCGGTCGAGCTGGCGGTGAGCCGCCAGGAGGAGGTCGGCCTGCTCGGAGTGAAGGCTATGGACATGTCGCGCATCACCGCCCGAATGGGCTTCCTGATGGACAACGACACCCTCGACACCATCGTCATCGGCGGCCCCTCGTACTTCGCCATCGACGTGAACGTCAAAGGTCGCGCCGCCCACGCGGGGATGGAGCCCGAGAAAGGCATCAGCGCCGTGCAGGCAGCGGCGAGGGCCATCGTGGCGCTACGCCTCGGCCGCCTCGACCACGAGACGACAGCCAACGTCGGCGTTATCCGAGGCGGGCTCATCCGCAACGGGGTGCCGGCATCGTGCTCGTTCCTCGCCGAGTGCCGCTCGGCTGACCACGCCAAGGCCGCCGCGTTGGCCGAGGAGATGACCGGCATCATCGCCCGCGAGGTGGAGGCCTCGGGTGCGAGCGTCGAGATCGCCGTCGACGAGAAGTGTCGCGCCGTGCGGATACCCGAGGATGCCGCGCCGGTGCGGATCGCCAAGCAGGCTCTGGCCACCGTTGGCGTCGACGCCAAGGCCGTCTTCATCACCGGTTTCACCGACGCCTCGATCTACAACAACCGCGGCATCGAAATGGCGGTGGTGGGCATCGGTGCCCAAAACGAGCACTCGACCGAGGAGTGCGTGGCCGTCGCCGACATGGAGAAGGCGGTGCGGATGCTGGTCGAGGTGCTCCGCCTCACGGCCGCCTGAGATCGGCCGAAGCGTCGCGGTGCTCTGACTACGAGGCCGAGGTTGGGTCGCAGTCCTCGAACTGCCCGTGCTGGATCTGGTGCATGCGCGGCCGGTGCGTCGAGTTGCCCACCTCGTCGAAGGTGAACGTCCCGGTCACCCCTCGCTTGGTGCCGATGCTGAGAAGACGATGGAGGATCTCGTTGGTGTCCTTCGGCCGCGGATCCTGCAGCGCGGCCAGCGCCATCATCGCCGCGTCGTAGCCATGTGCCGCGTAGACGTCGGGCATCGCTCCACCGTTCGCTGCCTTGAATCTCTTCACGAACGACGCGATGGGCTCGGCTTCGGAGTCGAAGTCGATCGAGAGCACGGGCACGAACACCCCCTCGGCCAGCTCGCCGGCTCGCTCGATGATGTTGGTCGTGCCGATCGCCGAGCTGGCGCACACAAAGCCCTCGAACTTGGCGGCGCGCAGCAGCGACAGCGTAGCCAGCGCCTCTTCGCCGTAGCCGCAGATGAACACCGCGTCGGGCGTCTTGGTCGCAAGCGCCTCGTTGATGTTCTTGTCCCAGTCGGTGGGGCCGATCGGCAGCTCGTCAACCACCGTGGCACCGAGCTTGACGATCTCGTCCCTGAGCACCGGAAGCATGCCCGCCGAGTAGAGTCCTTTCTGGAAGAGCACGAGGATCCTCGTCGCCTTGCGAGTGGTCACCAGAAACCGCGCAGCCACCAACGCCTCCGCATCGTCGGAGGGGTACATGCGGAAGAACGGGTTGCCGGACGACGCCAGACCCGGCTCGCTGGCCGACGGCGAGATAAGGACGACGTTGGCCTTGCGTGCCTCAGGGATCATCGCCTTCGCTTCCTCCGAGGTCGCGCCGCCAATGACCATGATCGCGCCGCCCTTGACGAGTTCCTGGACCTCTTTGATCGCGTACTCGGGGTTCGACATGGAGTCCCGGTAGCGAGCCTCGAACCCCTTGGGCGTGTTCCTCGCCACGGCGTCGTCGAACGCCAGCTTGATGCCCGCTTTCAGCGACGGTCCGTAGGCCTTGGCAACCCCGCTCTCCGGTAGCACCACACCGACGATCAGCTTCTTGCCACCGCACGCCGTGCTCAAGGCTGCGCCTACCACGATCAGGCCCACGAGAATCCGTTTCATGATCCACCTCCATCGCGCATGGTGTTCGCGCTTTCGCGCCTTGTACCTGATTGTACTACCCAGCTCGCCTCTTTGCCCAGCCCGAGACCGGCTCCCAGCCGCAACCGGGAGTCGGTCGGCGAGCACGACAGGCCAACGACGCCGGCCACGCGGGCCTCCCTCCCGCAGGCTTCTAAGCGCGTTGGGCGACCTCGCGCAGGAAGCTCCCGCGCTGGTACTCCTGGGTGATCGCCTCAGCCAGCCGCTCGACCTCCCAATACTCGTCCCAACGCACACGCAGCACGGGAATCAGCCGGCTGATCTGCTCCAGGAACTCCTCGTAACCGTCGTACAGCCGCCTCAGATACTCGACGGTGATCCCGGTCTCGCACCCGCGGTTACGTTCCCGGATGCGCTCCATCGAGTTCTCCGGCGTAACCTCGAGGTAGATGATGAAGTTCGGCCGGCACATGAAGTTGGAGAGGTTGCGGAAGAGGCTGACGTAGGTCTCGTAGTCGCGCGGGTCCATGAGGTCCATGTCCCGCAGCGTCTTGGCGAAGATCGCGTCCTCGTAGATCGTCCGATCCTGCACCCCACCCCGGCCTCGCCAGATGATCTCCTGGTGCTGCTGGAAGCGCCGGTTCAGAAGGTAGATCTGCATCGCAAAGGCATAGCGCCTGGTCTCGCGGTAGAAGTCGTCGAGGTACTCGTTGTCGATCACGGGCTCGTAGTGGACGTCGAGACCGAGGTGCTGGCCGAGCGCCGCCGCGAGCGTCGTCTTCCCCGCCCCGATGATCCCGGCGATGCCGATGAAGACCTTTCCGAGTGGACTCGCCTTGCCGACCGACGGGGTGCCATTCGAGAAGGGCGCAGCCGTCATGCCACCACCTCCGCCGCAAGAGTACCAGCAGATCCCGGCCAGCGAGCACGTCCCGGTCTCTGCTTCGGTCGATCCGGAGGTAGCCATCGACGCTTTCC
Source organism: Holophagae bacterium (assembly GCA_012516935.1). Classification (GTDB taxonomy): domain Bacteria; phylum Acidobacteriota; class Thermoanaerobaculia; order Thermoanaerobaculales; family Thermoanaerobaculaceae; genus JAAYVZ01. The sequence goes on along the minus strand of JAAYVZ010000090.1, from coordinate 8,489 downwards.
CTGCGCTGGAGCTCGCCTTGCTCGCGAGGCTCAGCGTCGGAGCTCGGTCATCTGCGGCCCAAACGCCGCCAGCCCGGCTGTTCCAGGCGCCACGAACACCGGCGCCCCGCACGACTCACCGGTTCCGCCGAGACAGCTCCACACGAAGCGGACCCGGGCCATCCACGGACACCACGTCCTGGGGTTGATCAACCACTGCTCCAGGGCCTGCTGGACCGCGCACGGAAGGCCGTCGCACAGCTCGACCCAGGCGACGGAGAAAACGACCTCGTCGGGCTTCATTCGGTACCCAAAGCCGGGGTTGAAGGTTGCATCGAGCTCGACCGGTGCGCCGGGAACGCCGAGCGACTCGACCGTGGGCCCGGCTTCGAGCCATTGCTGCAGATGCTGCACCCCAGCCGGGGAAGTCACCCAGACGTGGAACACCTCGCCGGCCGCCTCCATCTCCAGCAGGAAGCCCGAGGCCGGCCACGCAAACACCGGCATCGGCCCACCGCACGAGCGCTCGAGGTGCCGCCGGACCCGGCCGGGGGTGGTTGCAATCGTCTTGCTCGCTACCGCCGTGTTGCCCTCGAAGCCGAGGTTGATGCGTCCGCCGTTGGGCTCTGGCTCGAGAGCGAAGGGCTGGTTCGGGTCGCCGGCATCGATGGCCGGGCTCGACTGCGGATCGATGACCCATGCCGACAGCGCCGGGCTCCAGCGGCCGGCCTGCGAGCGCAAGTGGTAGTCGCCGCCGACCGGGTCGGCGAACAGGGGGTCGGACGAGAAGTTGCCGAGGCCAAAAAGCCCCTCCTGCGAGAGCGTGTACGTCGCCACCAGGGTTCCACCGTCGGCGACAGCGAAGTCGTCTGGACCGTCGAGGCCGGCGTTGCCCCACACGATGCTGTCCCGAAGCACGACATCCGAGCCTTGCACGTAGATTCCGGCGCCGACCCCCGGCCACCCGTCCGCCACGTTGTCAGCGATGGTGCAGCTCACGATCGTGGCACGTGACCGGCGCCCATCCCACGCAGCATCGACGTACACACCGCCACCCTCGCCGCGGCACCGGTTGCCGACGATCAGCTCATGATCGAGCGTCACGGTCGCGCCCTCGTCCACGAAGACCGCGCCGCCGGCGCCTGGCGCAAAGTTGCCGGTGTAACGATTCCCCCGCAGCAGCACCGGTGCCGCGTGGGCCTCGAGGACCAGCACACCGCCACCCCAGCCGTACCCCACCGTCTCGCCGATGCGGTTGTTACGGAAGACGTTCCGAGAAACGGTGCCGGAGCCGTTGAGAACGAGGCCACCGCCGTGGTCGTTGTGCCCCAGGTTGGACTCCACGGTGTTGCCGTCCACCAGCACCTCCGAGCAGTGGTGAAGGAAAAGCCCCGCACCGTTGGCGCCCACGTTGGCGCGCACGGTATTGCCGACGACGCGCAAGCGCAGCCCGAGCGCGTGGATGCCGCCCCCGGGCTCGCTGACAACGCCGTTACCCTCCACGAGGTTGCGGGAGATCACGACGTCGGCGACCAGCGAGGGCCACGCCTCGTCGTCCACCAGCACGCCGTGCTGTCCGCCGGTGATTCGGAAGCCGTCGAGGCTGCTCGCCGGGCTGTCGGTGAGCCGAACGACCGGCGCCGTCCGCACACCCTCGATCCAGGTCGCGGCTGGGTCGTCGGAGCGGCTGGAAAAGTCCCCGCTTACCGTCCCATCGTACGAGGGAGCCCCGACGAACCCGCCGAGCAGGCTCAGCCCCTTGCCGTGGACGTGCACCGACTCGGCGTAGTGCCCCACTGCCACCGCGACGGTGTCGCCAGCCGCCGCCACGTCCACCGCAGCCTGAATGCTCGGGAACGGTCGCAGCGCTGACCCATCCGCCGAGCCGGAGAGGTTGCGCCCGTCCACGCACCACGTCGCCGCTCCCGCAGCCGACGTCATGAGCAGAAACGCCACAGCAAACCACCGGTGTCGTGTCATGACTCGCCCGAACCCCCTCGACTCTCTCCTCCACCTATGGTACGCGACCTCGAATCGCCAGCGAGGGAGGGCCGCCAGCGGGTGGCTGGAGAGGGCCTGCTCGCTGGCCTGGCCGGCGCCGTACTCGAAGGCACCGGCTGCGGTGCGGGCGAAGCTATCGAGGACGAGCTCCGAGGAGCCTGATCCGCGGCCACTCGAGATGCAGCCAGGGAGAATAGAGCTCGGGCCTGTCCGCGAGCTCCGAGTCCAGCTCGGATGGAGTCACCAGCCGCCAGGCTGCCACCTCGTTGGGGTTGGGGCCGAGATCGCCGCTGAGGCGGCCAGCCAGCACCCAGCACAGCTCGCGCTCGCTGCCGAGCTCGCGGTACCGCGCATGGTAGGTGAACGTGAACAACACCTCGAGCTCGGCGCGCACGCCGAGCTCCTCGGTGACGCGCCGCTGTGCCGCTTCCTCGACCGTCTCGCCCCGTCGCGGGTGGCTGCAGCAACTGTTGGCCCAGAAACCGGGCCATAGCGGCTTGTTCTTGGCCCGTTGCTGCAAGAGCACGCGGCCGTCGGCGTCGAAGAGGAAGACGGAGAAGGCACGGTGAAGCAGGCCCTCCCCCTCGTGGCAGCGCTGCTTGCTGGCGAAACCGATCTCGCGGTCGAGCTCGTCCACCAGGATGAGCGATTCGTCGGCGAAAGAGACGGCGGGGTGCGAGGGCGCCATCGTCTCACCCCACCTCGATGGCGAACGCCCGAAACCCCGCGCGCTCCATCGCCTCGACCACCCGCCGTGTGCCATCGGGACATACGGCGATCATCGATCCCCCGCCCCCGCCCCCGGTCAGCTTGGCGCCGGCTGCGCCGTGCCGTCGCGCGATCTGGATCAGCTCCTCGAGCTCCCAGGTCGAGACACCGAGCGCGTTGAGCAGACCTTGGCAGACGTTCATGAGCTCGCCCAGCATTTCGAGGTTGTAGGTTTCGACCGCCTTTACGCCCTCGAGTGCCAGCACGTCGATCTCGCGGAAAAGGCGCTCGTACAGGCTCGGATTGTGCTCCCAGGCAGCCCGCACGCCGGCCACCATCCGGGCGGTGAGGCTCTCGACACCGGTCATGCCGACAACGATCGGGATCGGACGGGGAACCCGCAGCTCCCTGACGAACGGCGGCTCGGCGCGCCGGAACACCATCGGTCGGCCGAACGTCGCCAGCGTGTTGTCGATCCCCGAAGGGTCCCCGTGCGCCACCATCTCGCACTCGTATGCGAGCCGGCACACCTCGTCGTCGCCGAGACCGAGCCCGAAGTGGAGCGAGACCGCCCGGATCACCGACACGGCGAGCGCCGCCGAGCCGCCGAGCCCCATGGCGCGCGGCACGTGCGGCGCCACCTCGAGACGGATCGCGTAGCTCGCGAGACCCAGGCGATCGAGGATCAGCGCGATCGACTGGTGGAGCGAGTTGCGGTGCTCCCCGGTGGGAGCAAAACGGTCCTCGACCCCCCAGCGCGGGATCAGCAAGTGCACGCCTTCACCAGCAGTGCTCGAGACCTTGGACTGGATCGCGAGCGGTACCGGCGCCGCAATCGCGTGGCTGCCATAGACGACGGCGTGCTCCCCGAGCAGGATCACCTTGCCGTAGCCGACCCCAGCCTGGTCGAAACCCGCCATCCTCGATGGTCCCTGCAGGGTGTCGAGGATCTCCTTCGCTTTCCAGATCTTGATCTCGCCCGAATCGATCAGGCGCTCGACCACCTCGGGTAACAGCTCCGGAGGTGCACCGGCACTCGAAGCGACGCTGCGCGCATGCAGCATCATGTGCCCGCGCTGGATCCCCTCCGTGACGAGTGCCCGGAGCGCCGCGAGGTTCTGCGCCAGCCCCACGGCGCCCATCACCTCCGCGAGCTCGCGGGCCGAGCGCACACCGAGCATGCGCAATGCAATGCCCACGGTTGGGTTCGACTGCAGGGAGCCACCGACGATCCCCACCTTCATCGGCATCTCCAAGACCCCGACGAGCTTCCCGTCGTCGCTTTCGAACCACTTGGTGAGAGCGGTGTAGCGTTGCCCCCGAGCGGCGTAGGCGTGGGCCGCCGCCTCGATCGCTCGCCAGTCGTTGCCGGTGGCCAGTGCCACCGCGTCGACGCCGTTCATGATCCCCTTGTTGTGGGTCGCGGCACGGTACGGGTCGACCGCAGCGAGCTCGTTGGCGAGGATGATCCCGTCCCGCACCTCTCCCCCGGCGTACCCCTTCCCGCCCAGCAGCTCAGCCGGCAGCTCGACCCTCGCTTTGACCAGGGCTCGGTCGGTGAGGTTCGACAGGATACGGAGAAACACCTTTCCACCGGTGAGCGACTCAATCAGCGGCGCCACCCCCTCGCACATGGTGTTGACGAGGTTGGCGCCCATCGCGTCCCGGGTGTCCACGAGCACGTGCACCACCAACATGTCGCCGTGTCGCGAGCTACCGGAGTGCAGTACCACTTCCACGTCGCGGGCGCCGCCGCCGCGGGCCACCATCCGCGGGTGCAGGCTGTTGGCGAGGTTCAACAAGTCGCTCTTGTGCTGCAGCACCAGCGCTTGGGCCCGCGCCGGGTGAGGCACCTCGACGACTTGGATCTGCCCGATGAGCAGGGCCTCGTCGGCCTCGCAGGTAAACCCTCCCGCACGCCGCGCCAGCCACGCCGCCGAAGACAGCGCGGCGACGATCGACGGCTCCTCGACCACCAGCGGAACCACGTAGTCGCGCCCATTGATGACGAAGTTGAGGCCGACACCGAGCGGCAAACCGAAGACGCCGATAATGTTCTCGCCCATGCGATCGGCGCTTTCGCGACTGAGCGTGTGCGCACCCGAAGCAAGGCTGGGCCAGTCTTCCTCGGACACGAACCCACGTTCGCGCAGCAGGTCCAGCCGCTCGCGCATTGGCCGCCGATAGAACTCCGGGAATCGCGATCGGTCGGTCATGAGGTCGGTTCTCCACTATCCTTTTCACGGTCGAAAGCCGAAGGTCGAGAGTTGGAGGCCTCCTCCGCCACCCGAGCAGAGCTTGGGTCCGAACGCTCGACCTCGACACCTCGTGGGTCGGGTGCGAGGTCCATCGCCAGCAATCCTTCTGCAGCGGCTGCCACACGGACGCGCGCCGCGACGAGCTCGTCGGCGGTGAAGGCGAGCCCCAGGTCGCCGCTCCCGGCGCCCGAGGGCTTGTACACCGCACCCGCACGCTCCACGAGCGTCCGAACCCGGCGGTGCGCAGCCGAGACGATATCGGTGCCGCTCGCATGGCCCAGCTCGGCCATCAGCCGACCGTACGTTCGCGCGGCTGCCAACACCCCAACCACGTTACCGTTCGCGACTGCCGTGCATCCGTCTCGAGCACAAGCTGCCAGACACTCCATGAGGTCGCGATATTCGCCGGCATCTCGCCGAGCGAGGGCCAGCACCCGGCCCACGAGCTGCGGAGTGCTCGCCGCCGTGCCGGTATGGATCGCGACGATCCTCAGCCGTTCCGGCAGGACGGTCGGCCGGCACGTCGGGGCGAGCCCCTGTTCCCCCCGCTGCAGCCGGTACTCGAGCACGCCGCCGAGGCACGCAGCGGCTACGTCCACGCCGCTCCCAACCCCGTCCTGCGCCCGGCGGTGGATCTCCGACACCGCTTCGAGCACCGTCCCGGGTGTCGGCGGGTGACGGTCCGCGAGCGACCGCAGCGCCGCCCACGTAGCCACCGCCACGGCGGCGGAAGCGCCGAGCCCCAACTTGCTCCCGACCGGCGACATGAATTCCCGTGTATCGGTCTCGATCGCGCACACCGGGAGCTCGTCTCGCACCTGCCGGCCGATGTCCTCCAGGACCGCGTTCAGCACGCGCAGGGCGCTGGCCGCGCTCGGATCGAGCGGAGGATCCCACCGCGGACCATCCTCGTCGAGGAAAAGTCGGCGTCCTCGCAGCGCCAGATCCGGAGCGTCGAGCGAAAAGCAACCACGGTCGGTCGTACGTACCGTCGCGATCGCCCGCCTACCGACCGCCATCACGAGAGCGGGAGCGCCATTCAGCACCGCGTACTCACCCAGGAGCACGACCTTGCCTGGCGCGGAGGCGACAATCGAGGACGACATCACGAGCCGCTCTCCATCTCGCCGTCGACCAGTTGCGCCCCGGGCCCCGGGCGGCTGTCGATCACGCGCTCGACGCCAGGCACCGCCCGGAGCACATCCCGCACCCGACCCGCGTCGCTCGGTGCGGCCAGCACCTTCACCTGTGGCCCGGCGTCGATCGAAAAGTACGCGGGGACACCCTTTTGGCGCAGCTCCCGCACGGCGTGCATCACCGCCACCGTGGCCGCGTTCCAGTACACCAGGCCCGGCCGAGCCGCCATCGCGACCGCGTGCATCGCCAGGCACGAGTGCTCGGCGAGCTCCCCCACCCGCACGAGGTCGCGAGCTCCGATCGCATCCCGCATCGCCGTCAGCGCCGCCGGGGCGCCCTCGACCCACGCCGGCCAGTACGGCGAGGTCAGGCGCGTGTGCTCCATCCCGTCGGAAGAGCCCACCGACTTCGGCGCCCCGGAGGTCACCGCCACCAGCACCGCGAGCGGCCACGCCTCCTCCGGCAGGAGCTGCTCGGCGAAGGAGTCGATCCCGTCCGCTCGCTCACCTCGGTGCCACTCCACGAACCCTCCGAAAAGCGAGCGCGCGGCCGAGCCCGAGCCCTGCCTCGCCAGCACCGACAGATCGCGACGAGACCGCTCGAGGCCAGCCGCCTTCGTCGCCGCCAGTGCCAGCGCCGCAAACGCCGAGGCCGAGCTGGCCAGGCCAGCCCCGATCGGAAAGTCGCTACGGCTTTCCACGCTCGCACGCAGCTCGAAGCCGGCACTTGCCCGCACGCGATCGAGCACCTTCGAAACGCGTTCGAGCGCTTGCGCATCGGGCAGGCCGCCGATCGACAGCTCGTCGCCTCGCAACGCCGGGTCGAAGCGCACCGAGGTGACGGTCGACAGCCTCGCCAGCGTCACCGAGATCGAGCCCACCGCCGGGAGGTTCCGGGCGGCGTCCCGTTTGCCCCAGTACTTCACCAGGGCAACGTTGGGGTGGGCCACCGCGGTCGCGCTTCGGGGGCTCATCGGGTTTTCAGGGCTGGCCAAGCGGCAAGCGCGCCTCTCACGGAGGCTACAACGCCCAGGCCGAGAAGACCTTCCCGGCTGCCCAGCCCATCCGCCCACCCGGTCGAGAGTCGAGAGCTTTCGCCCGCTCCCCCCACACGGCACTGCCACCGCCCGTCCGCCCCCCCCCTCCCGATCGAAGGTCGAAAGCCGGAGGCCGAGGGCGTGGGGGAACCCGACAATTAGCAACCACGAACGGACAACTGCCTCACCTGGCGCGCTCGACGAAGCGGCCGTCGCGGGTGTCGACCCGGACCCGCTCGCCCGCCTCGACGTAGGGGGGCACCAAGATCTCGATGCCGGTCTCGAGCGTCGCGGGCTTGAGCTGCGCCTGCGCCGTGGCGCCCTTGAGTGCGGGGGCGGTGTCGCTCACGGTCAGCACGACGGTGATCGGCAGCTCGAGCGCGATCACCCGCTCCTGGAACAGCACCGTGTGCAGCTCCTGGTTCTCGAGCAGGTATCCGGCCGCGTCGCCGACGAGCTCGGCGTCGAGCGAGAGCTGCTCGTAGCTCTCGAGATCCATGAGGACGAAGTCGTCGCCCTGGCGGTAGAGGAACTGCACGGCGCGCTTGGCCACCTCCGCCGTCTCGACCATCTCGCCACCCCGCCAGGTCTTCTGTACGCCATGGCCGCTGCGGAGATTGCGCAGCTTGGCCTTGACCAGCAGGCTGGCCCCGCGGGCCGACGGCGTCTGCGACGACACCTCGGTCACCTGCCACGGGTCCCCGTCCATCACCACGATGTCGCCACGCCCCAGATCCGTGACGTTGACCATCGACCACCTCCGAACGCCGCGTTGTACCGCACTCCAGGCGCCGAGGACAACCGCGTGCCCCGGGCAAAGCCGCAATTACGTGGAGGTCCCGCGCTGCGAGGTCCTGCCCAGGTGGCCTGCGAGACACCTTGAACGAGACCGGCGTCGACGTGGGAGGCAGTGCGACACCGAAAGGAAGCACCCCTGTTGGTGCCACGAGAAAGGTGCCGTAGTCCCCGGGTGGCAGAAAGGAGAGAGACACCGCCGTTTTCGGCAGTACGCCGAGGAAGCCCCATCACCGTCAAGGCCCCGAAGACCAGGTCGACGTTCGCGGGGTCGACCGTGCCGACGCGTGGTAGGTTGGGCGCATGCAGCGGGACCCAGCCGCGGTTCTACACGAGGTCTTCGGGTACCGAGACTATCGCCTCCTCCAGCGCGAGATCATCGAGCACGTCGTGGGAGGCGGTGACGCCTTCGTACTGATGCCCACCGGCGGCGGCAAGTCGCTGTGCTACCAGGTTCCGGCACTGGTGCGACCGGGTACAGCGATCGTCGTCTCGCCGCTCATCTCGCTCATGAAGGACCAGGTCGACGCCCTCACCGCCAACGGCGTGGCCGCCGCGTTTTACAACTCCTCGCT
>JAAYVZ010000017.1 GCA_012516935.1 Holophagae bacterium | reverse complement strand
GCGGCAGCGCAAGCCCCGCAGGTCCACGAGTCGGTGATCGTCACCGCCAGCCGTCTGCCCGCCGAGGCCGCGGCGCCGCGCCGCACGGTCGTGCTGGAGCGGGAGGAGATCGCCCGTCTGCCGGTGGAGAGCGTCCAGGAGCTGATCGCGCTGCTTGCCGGCGTCAGCCTGATGCGGCGCGGGCCGCTCGGCGCCCAGGCGGACGTCATGTTGCGCGGCGCGACGTTCGAGCAGGTCGCGGTGCTGGTCGACGGGGTACGCGTGAACGACCCGCAGACCGGGCACTTCAACCTCGACCTCGCGGTGGACCTCGAGGCCGTGGAACGGGTCGAGGTGACGCTCGGACCGGGATCGGCGGTGCACGGCCCCGACGCCTTCGGCGGCACCATCGCCATCACGACCGCCGCGCCGTCGGCGCTCAGGGCGAGACTCGGCGGCGGCCAGCACGGCCTCTGGCAGGCCGGCGCGGCGCTGCCGGTGGGCGGCGGCGCCTGGGTGTCGGCGAGCCGGGTCTCGCACGACGGCTTTCGGCCCCACACCGAGCTCGACGCCACCCGCGCGAGCCTCGGCTGGAGCGGGAAGGCCGCCGGCTGGAGCCTGCGCACCACGTTCGGTGGCGAGGACAAGCAGTTCGGCGCCTGGGCGTACTACTCTGCGCGCTACCCCGACCAATGGGAGGAGACCGACACCGCGCTGTGGACGTTCGCAGCCTCGCGCCCGCTGGGGAGCACGGGTCTGTCGGTGCGGGCCGGGGCGCGCCAGCACCACGACCTGTTCGTGCTGGAGCGAGCCCGCCCCGATTGGTACCGCAACCGCCATCGCTCGCGCTCGGGCTCGCTGCAGGCCACGCTCGACGGCGAGGCAGCGGGGCTCCGCTGGGTCGCGGGGTTGGAGGGCGAGGTACAGGGGCTCGACTCGGCGCGGCTGGGCGACCACCGGCGTGAGCGGGTGGCGGCGTTCGCCGAGGGCTCGCGCCGCCTCGGCCGCGTCCTGCTGAGTGCCCAGCTTCGCGGCGACCGGACCTCGGACTGGGGCTGGGAGCTCGACCCCGGGCTCGGGGTGGAGATCGAGCTCGGCCGCGGCGTGAGCTGTGGGCTGCACCGCGGGCGCTCGTTCAGGCAGCCGTCGTTCACGGACCTCCATTACGTCTCGCCGGCGACCGTGGGCAACCCGGCGCTGCGGCCGGAGCACGCCTGGAGCGACGAGGCGTTGCTGCGGGTGCCGGTGCGCTGGACCCTGCTCGAACTCTCGGTGTTCCGGCGCGACGCCCGGGACCTCATCGATTACCTGCGTGGCGACGACGGCGTCTACCGTGCCGCCAACCACGCACGCGTCGTCACCCGGGGCGGCGAGGTGAGCCTCGCGCTGGCACCGTGGCGGGTGCTCGCCGCCACGCGGGTGTGGGCGAGCTGGCTCGACTCGGAAGTGGACGTCGACCCGTCGCGTTCCCGCTACGCCCTCTCACACCCGCGGGCGGAGGCCGGTGCCAGCACGCGCGCCGCGCTCCCGGCCGGTATCACGGCGGACGTCAGCTGGCGCTGGCGCGACCCGCGCACCGGCCCCTCGTACTCGCTCGTCGACGCCCGCCTCTCTCGCGGGCTCCGCGGTGGGTTCTCACTGGAGGTCGGGGCCAGCAACCTGCTCGGCACCCGCTACGAGGAGCTGGACGGCATCCTGATGCCCGGCCGGTGGGTTACCGCCTCGGTCGCCTGGCACGCGAAGTAGCCGCCCCTGCTCGGTGGTCGACGAACGGTGGTCAGCGATCAGAGGGAGGGCTGGCGACCAGCGTTTCCGCGCACCGATCACCGGCCGCCGATTGCGGCATCAGGCCCGCGTCGGCGAGGACCCTGGAGTGGTCGAAGGCAAGCTCGAGGCCGCGCAGATCGGGAAACCAGCGGGCCTCGGCGGCGTCATCGGCGCCCGCCAGCTCCCCGCCTATGACCCGGCAGATGAAGATCGTCGACACGGTGTGCCCGCGTGGGTCACGGGCCGGGTCCGAGTAAACCCCGAGAAGCTGCACCGGCTCGACCTCGAGGCCGGTCTCTTCGCGGGCCTCGCGGCGGCAGGCTGCCGCCACGGTTTCGCCGACCTCGACGAACCCACCCGGCAGCGCCCACATCCCGCGGAACGGCTCGTGACCGCGTCGGATGAGCACCACCCCACGTGCAGCGTCGAGGATGACGGCGTCGGCCGTGAGCTTCGGAGTCTCAGGTGCGGGCATTCAGACCTCCCATGAGGAGGCCCGGCAGATCCGGGCCAGCTTGACGAGCAGCGACGAGGTGGGCAGACCAGGCCGCAGAGGATCGGCCCAGCGGCGGTCAGGGGTCGCCTCCGAGACGCCCGGCTCGAAGGAGCCCACGAACGGGTGGACGGTGATTGCTCGGTGGCTGATTCCGTGGGAGAGCGTGGGTGCGGTGCGCAACGAGCCAGCGAAACCCAACCCGGCGGCGAGCCCGGCGGCGGCCGAGGCTGGCTGCTCACACGCGTCGAGAATACGCAGCGGCGGCAACCAGAGGCGGTCGAGAAGCGGCCCCTGGACCTCGCGCAGCAGCACCTGGCCGTCGTCGCGCTCGAGCCAGAGCACCACCCAACGATGGGGTTCGGCGGCACGCTGGGGGCGGGGTAGGGGATAGCGGTCCTGGTCGCCGTGGTGGGCCGCCTCGCACCCCGGGCGCAGTGGACAGAGCAGGCAGCGGGGCGGTGCCGGGGCACATAACGTGCCGCCCAACTCCATGAGCGCTTCAAATACCTCGGGGCTCGGAGCCGCGGCGTGCAGCGCCGCGGCCAGCCTTCGCCCGGCAGCGAGGAGCCTCGCCGAGCCGAGTGGCAAAGCCAGCCGTCCGAACCGAGCCGCAACCCGCGCGACGTTCCCGTCCACCGGCGGCTCGGTGCCGCCGAAGCAGAACGCCGCCACCGCCGCCGCGCTGTAGGGGCCGACCCCCGGCAGCGTCCGGAGGCTCTCCGCGGTCCGTGGCCATTCGCCACGTGCCTCGATGGCTTTCGCTGCGGCACGCAGCATCCGCGCGCGGCGGTAGTAGCCGAGTCCCGACCACTGCTCGAGGACGTCGCTCTCGTCTGCGGCTGCGAGCGCCGCCAGCGTGGGGAACCGTGCCAGAAAACGCTCCCAAAACGGCAGCACCCGGTCGATCTGCGTCTGCTGGGCCATCACCTCCGCGACCAACACCCCGTACGGCTCGCGCGGGAACGGCGTCCGCCACGGCATCGGCCGCCGTGCGGCGCGGTGCCAATCGACGAGTGCGGTCGCGAGGGCCGTGTACATTCCGCGGAGTGTATCCCGGTCCGCCCACCGCCCGGTCTCAGCCCGACCCTCGTCCCGAGCCTGCAATTCGACCTGGACCCGACCTTGGACCGAGTGGGTGAGAAATCGACCACGATCACGTCCACCTTGACGACCGTGTGCGGATTTGGGCTGGTCGTTGAGCGGTGATAGACTCCCCCGACTCTGGCATGGAGGTGGAGGTATGGCGCAAGGCGTGCGGCTGGTGAGCTGGGTGTTGGCGATCACCCTGGTCGGGGTGGCGGAGGCGGCAATCCCGACCTCGGAGCGGGACGCACTGGTGGCGTTGTACAGCTCGACCGGCGGCCCGAGCTGGACCGAGCAGCAGGGGTGGCTCGGGGCGGTGGGGACCGAGTGCACGTGGCGCGGCGTCGTCTGCGACCACGCCGGCGAGCACGTCGTGGACCTGCAGCTGTGGGGAAACAACTTGCAGGGCCCGCTGCCGGCCGCCATCTCCGGCCTCACACGGCTGCAAAACGCTTACCTCTGCTGCAACCAGATCTCGGGGCCGATCCCGGAGTCGATCGGGGGCTTGACCCAGCTCGTGCGGCTGTACCTCTACTCGAATGCGCTGACGGGACCGCTGCCTGAGTCGATCGGCCAACTCGCCAACCTCGAGGAGCTGCGACTCGCCTACAACCAGATCTCCGGCGCCCTGCCGGCGACGCTCGGCAACCTCGGGAAGCTGCGTCAGCTCGACCTGACCGACAACGCGGTTTCGGGCCAGCTGCCCTCTCAGCTCGGTTCCCTGGATGCGCTGCAGGAGCTCGACCTCTCCGGCAACGAGATCTCCGGTGCTATTCCACCGGAGCTGGCCGAGATGGCGGCGATCCGGCGGCTCAATCTGGCCGCCAACGCCCTCACCGGAGCGATCCCAGCCGAGCTCGGAGGCGCCACGACGCTGCGCCGGCTGGTCCTGTCCGGCAACCAGCTCTCCGGCATCATTCCGGCAGCGCTCGGCGACTTGCCCAACCTCGAGATGCTCGCTGTCAACTACAACCAGCTCTCCGGCTCCATCCCACCCAGGCTGGCGAACCTCGGGTCACTGGTGAGTCTCGACGTCAGCTCGAACCAGCTAACGGGATCGATACCACCCGAGCTCGGGGCGCTCCCGAAGCTCGAGGAGCTGAACCTGGGGTCGAACCAGCTCACCGGCCCGATCCCGGCCGAGCTCGCCGGGTTGGGGGCAGTGCGATCGCTGGTGCTGCGCAACAACCGACTTTCTGGACCGGTGCCACCCGGGCTCGGGGCGCTCCCGAAGCTCGAGGAGCTGAGCCTGGAGTCGAACCAGCTCACCGGCCCGATCCCGGCCCAGCTCGGCGGGTTGGGGGCATTGCGATCGCTGGCGCTGCAGGACAACCAGCTTTCTGGACCGCTGCCACCCGAGCTCGGCCAGCTCGCGAACCTCGAAAGCCTCTCCCTGTGGTCGAACCGCCTCGACGGGCCGATCCCGGCCTCGCTCGGCAACCTCACCAAGCTTACCTGGCTGGCGGCCTGCTGCAATCGCTTCGTTGGCTCGATCCCGCCGGCCCTCGGGCAGCTCGGAAAGCTGCGCCAGCTCTACCTTCACGCGAACCACCTGACGGGCGCGATCCCGGCCTCGCTCGGCAACCTCGCTGAGCTGCGTCTGCTTTCCCTGGGTGACAACCAGCTCACCGGGCGAATCCCCGATGCCCTGGCCGGCGCCACGTTGCTCGAGGACTTGTCGCTGCAGAACAACCAGCTCACGGGCCCGGTTCCGGCTTGGTTGCAGGAGCTGACCCACCTGAGAACGGTGGATTTCGCCAGCAACCAACTGACCGGCCCGATCCCGCCGGAGCTCGGCAACCTCGTGGCACTGGAGTACCTGCAACTCGACGATAATCAGCTCAGCGGCGTGATCCCGGCTTCTCTCGGCGGGCTTGGCAACTTGATCGGCCTGCGTCTGAGCCACAACCAGCTCACCGGGCCGATTCCAGCTGAACTCGGCGATCTGTCCTCGCTCGTGTTCCTGCATTTGTGGGACAACCACCTAGCGGGCGTGATCCCGCCGACCCTCGGCCAGCTCGCCAACCTCGAGGAACTGTTCCTTTCGCAGAACCGACTCACCGGTGCCATCCCGAAGGAGCTCGGCTCCCTCGCGATGCTGCGGGCGTTCCACGTCGCCGGCAACCAGCTCGTGGGGGCGCTGCCTTCGTCGCTCGCGAGCCTCACGGCGCTCGCCAACGGCTGGGGCCTCGATTTACGGTGGAACGGGCTGTGGACCACCTCCTCGAGCCTGCGGGACTTCTGTACCTTGAAGGGCGGGAACTGGTCCGGCTCCCAGACCGTGGCTCCCACCGGTGTGCAGGTCTCCGCGGCCACCGACCGCACGGTCAAGGTGAGCTGGACGCGGATCGCCTTCACCGAGGGCAGCGGCGGGTACCGCGTGCTGTACAGCCTTGCCCCCGGCGGCCCGTTTACCCTCGCTGGCACCACCCAGGGAAAGCTCACCACCGATCTGATCGTTACCGGCCTCGTGCCGGGTTCGACCTACCACTTCGTGGTCGAAACCCGTACCGAACCGCATGACTTCAACCAGAACGCCGTCGTGAGCGCCCGCAGCAACGTCGTCAGCCTGGCCACGACCGGCCAGCCTCAGTCCGCCATCCTGCCGGGTATCGCCAGGCAGAGCGGGCAGAACAACACCACGTGGAGATCCGAGGGTGTGATGACCAACCCCCTTGCGACCGCGACCAACGTGTTGCTCGAGATCGTGCCGCGCGACGGCAGCGCTGCCGTGGCACGGCGGGCATACGACCTCGCTCCTGGACAGGTCGTGCAGGTCACCGACCTCTACACCGAGCTCGGGCTCGGCGTCGGTGCCGGCGCCCTGCGCGTCACCGGTCCGGTCGCGAGCTGGGTACGGACCTACAACCAGGGCGCCTCGGGTACCTTCGGCCAGGATGTGGTGCCAGCCAGTGCCACCGCGTTCGACGCCGGTGAGGCTGCCGTCTTTCCCGTCTACACCCCGGCCAACGTGCTGACCGACTTTCGCTCCAACTTCCTGGCGCAGAACCTCGAGAGCACGCCCATCACCCTCACCTTGCGGATCGGCGCCCGAACCGTCGACGTCCCGGTGCCGGCAGGTGCGTACATCCAGCGCAACCTCGTGGGCCAGCTCGTCGGCGCACCGCCGGGGCTCGGAATCCTCGAGGTGAGCGGCACCGGCCGCTGGTCTGGGAGCGTGTCGTTCGTAGACCCGATCACCGGCGATCCGATGACCGTTCGTGCTCTGCGGTCCGGCGGCGCCAGGGGGACCACGGTGTTCGCGGGCGTCGCTTCGCAGCCAGGGCAGAACAACACCCAGTGGCGCTCCCAGGCCGTGCTGTACAACCCCTGGGCGATGCCCCAAACGGTCGGGCTCGAGATCGTGCCGCGTGGCGCCACGACGCCCTCGGCGTCGCTCGGGCTGACGCTCCAGCCTGGGGAGGTCCGGCAAATCAACGACCTCTTCGCCGCCCTGGGCGCCGGCACCGGTGCCGGGGTGCTGCGTGTCAACGGTGCCGTCCTGACCTGGGTGCGCACCTTCAATCAGGATGTGTCCGGCACCTTCGGCCAAGACGTGCCGCCCGTGAAAGCGGCGGAGTGGGCCGCCGGCGAGACCGTGCTGTTTCCGTTCGAACGCCCGGCGAGCCTGACCACCGACTTCCGTTCCAATTTGCTGCTGCTCAACCACGGAGATACCGTTCTCAACGTCAGCCTAGCCAGCGGCGGAAAGACCAAGTCCACGACCGTAGCCCCGGGGACCTACACCCAGATCAACAACGTTGGACAGTATCTCGGCGCCCCGGCCGGCATGGCGATCGTGGCGATCACTGCCGATGGCCCGTGGTCCGGGTACGTCTCGACCATCGATCCGGCGACCGGCGACCCCACCACCGTTCGCGGGCTCGCGAGACCGTGAGAACGAGGCGTCGGTTCGGCAGGTGGTCGCGAGGTGGCTGAATAGCGCGGGTTTTGCGACGACGGCGTGGCGGAAGGAACCTGCTGCAGCCGTTTCCCGCGTTCGACAGTTGCTAGACATGCGCTGGCATAGAACGATCGACACCGCAGAAGGTTGCGGTTGAGATCGCTGGTTTTCGCGTGTTACTAGGCGGCGGGTTGGTCGGACGTGGTGCTGGAGGGGGCCGCAGCGGCGTTCTGCTGGGCTGCTGGCGTGACCTCG
>JAAYVZ010000089.1 GCA_012516935.1 Holophagae bacterium | reverse complement strand
GTCGCCGAGCTGCCGTTCGACTCCGACCGCAAGCGCATGACCACGGTCCACGCCGTGCGGACACCGCTGCCCGGGCTGGCGTGCCTGCCCGGGGGGGAGTCGACCCACGTCGCCTTCACCAAGGGCGCCGTCGACGGCCTGCTCCGCCTGTCCTCCCGCGTGCTCGGTCCGGACGGCATCGAGCCGTCGACCGAGGCGTGGCAGGACCGCATCGTCGCGGCCCACGACGAGCTGGCGGCCAAGGGCCTCCGGGTGCTCGGGCTCACGTTCCGCCCGCTCGAAGGGGCCGACACCGACCCCGCACACCTGGAGGAGGACCTCGTCTTCGTCGGCATGGTGGGGCTGCTCGACCCGCCGCGGGCCGAGGTGCGGGAGGCGGTCGCCCGCTGCGTCTCGGCCGGCATCCGGCCGATCATGATCACCGGCGACCACCCGCTCACCGCCCGCCGCATCGCCGCCGAGCTGGGGATCGCGAGCGCCGCCCCAGCGCTGACCGGCCGTGAGCTGGACGCCATGACGGGCGCCGAGCTCGAGGCCGCGGCGGCCGAGACGTCGGTGTTCGCGCGCGTGTCCCCGGAGCACAAGCTGCGCATCGTCCAGGCGCTGCAGAATCGCGGGCACGTGGCAGCGATGACCGGCGACGGGGTCAACGACGCGCCCGCGCTCAAGCGGGCCAACATCGGCCTGGCGATGGGGATCACCGGCACCGACGTGGCCAAGGAGGCCTCGGACATGGTGCTCCTCGACGACAACTTCGCCACCATCGTGGCGGCCGTCGAGGAGGGCCGGACGATCTACGACAACCTCAAGCGGTTCGTGCGCTTCTCGGTCGCCGGCAACCTCGGCAAGGTGCTGGTCATGGTGCTCGGCCCGCTGCTCGGAAAGCCGCTCCCCCTCACGCCGCTGCAGCTCCTCTGGCTCAACCTCCTCACCGACGGCCTGCTCGGTCTCGGCCTGGGCGTCGAGCCTCCGGAGCGCGGCGTCATGCGCCGCCCGCCGTACCCGCCGGGGGAGGGCGTGTTCGCCCGTGGCGGGGGGCGCCACACCGTCTGGGTGGGGGCGCTCATCGGGGCGGTGGCGCTCGCCGTCGGCGCCGGCTACTTCTTCGCCGGCGACCCGGCGTGGCAGACGATGGTCTTCACCACCCTCGCGTTCCTGCAGGTCGCCCAGGCGCTGGCGGTGCGCTCCGACCGGGAGTCGATTCTCACCCTCGGGCTGCGCTCGAACCTCTCCCTGACCGTGCTCGCGGCGCTGACGCTGGGGCTCCAGCTCCTCGCCGTCTACGCCCCGCCGCTGCGTACCTTCTTCGGGGTGGAGCCGCTCCCGCTCGCCGACCTCGCGCTGGCCGCCGGGCTCGCGGTCGGGCTGCTGCTCGTCCTCGAGACTCAGAAGTGGCTGATCCGCAGGAAGGTCCACACCACGACGAGCGAATGACGCCCGAGACGCCGGTGCGAGGCGCGGGTCGTGGGGTCAGTCGATCACCGGGGACCCGAGCCCCAGCGTGTGCGCCATGGCGGCCATGTCTGCGGGTACCGGCGAGCACAGCTCGAGTGAACGGGCGTCGGCCGGATGGGGGAGCGACAGCCGCCAGGCGTGGAGGAACGGCCGGGGGACGGTGCCGCTGCCGCCGTACAACGTATCGCCGGCCACCGGCGACCCGAGGTGCGCGAGGTGCACCCTGACCTGGTGCGTGCGGCCGGTCAGCGGACGGACCTCGACCAGGCTGGTCGCGCCGGTGGTGGCGAGGCGGCGCACCAGGCTGCGGGCGGGCCTGCCGCGCCCGGTGACCCGATATCTGCCGGGAACCAGCAGGTCGCGCCCCACCGGGCCCTCGACCAGGCGCTCGCCCGGCCCCGGGTCACCGTCCACCAGCGCCAGGTAGCGCTTGCGAGCCTGCCCGACCTCCCACGCCGCCGCCAGCGCCCGTGCCGCCTCGTGGCTGCGGGCCAGCACCAGCACCCCGGTGGTGAGCCGGTCCAGGCGGTGGAACAGCAGCAGATCGGGACGCCGGCCATCGCGCCGCGCGAGCTGGATCAGCGCCCGCTCGTGCACGGTGAGCTCGCCAGGCTGCCGGCGTGCCGGGGGCTGGGTCGCCAGGCCGTACGGCTTGTCGACGGCGAGCAGCCAGGCGTCCTCGTGCAGAACGGGGAGCATCTCCGGCGGCGGCAGGCTCGGGCGGAGCGTCTCGTCACCCGGGAGCACGTCGACCACGTCGCCCACCTCGAGGGCGCGCGACAGGACACGCGCCGCCCCCTGGTTGACCCAGACGCGGCCCTCTCCGGCGATGGCGCGAACCCGTCGGCGGGGAAGGCCGGAGAGCGCCGCCAGCGCCTGGTCGAGCCGGGTCCCGGCCACTGCGGGCGTCACGACGTAGCGGACGACTCCCGGCTCCGGTTCAGCCAGTTGGGGCCTCCCGGGGCAGGCGCAGGCACGCGGTTGTGCCGCCGGGTCCGGTCTCGAGCGTCAGGACCCCGCCGTGGGCCTCCGCCATCTTGCGGGCAATGGACAGCCCGAGGCCCGCCCCGCCGGGCCGGCGCACGCCCATGGGCACGAACAGCCGGGCCAGCACGTCGGGTGGGATCCCCTCTCCCTCGTCGATCACCGCGACGTCCACCCGCTCGGGGCGGCAGGTCACTCGGACCGTCACGCCGGCCTGCCCGGCCCGCGCCGCGTTGTCGAGCAGCGCGGTGAGGGCGGCGGAGACTGCCCGGCCGTCCCAGTGCACCGTGCCGGGCTCACCGCTGGCATCGACGCTCACCGCCACCGGCGGTGCGGCCGGGTCCCAGCCGAACTGGAAGCGCTGCACCTGCTCGCGCACGAACGCCACCGGGTCGACGCCGAGCGGCGCCAGGACTGCCGGCCGGCCGAACAGCAGCAGCTTCTCGAGATACGTCTTCAGCGACTCGATCTGCCGCAGCACCGCCTCCAGGTGGTTGCGGAGGTCCGGGCTCTGGCCCGCCCGCCGCAGCCCCATCTCGACCTGGAGGCCGATCGTGAACGCGTGGTTGCGCACGTCGTGGGCGATCTGGTTGACGAGGTTCTCGAGCTGTGCCGCGAGCCGGCTGTCGCCGTTCCCGGCAGCGCGCACGATCGCCACCGCCTCCAGCCCCTGCACCGGCACGACCCACACCGCGAGCTGCTCGCCGCTGGCCAGCTTCGCCGTGGCCTCGACTGCCTGCGCGCCAGGGCCCGCCAGCGCCAGCAGCTCGTCGAGGCCGGGGCTGAGCTCGCACGGCTGCTCCTCGCCCCCCGGCTCGGCCAGCACGAGCTGCCCGCCGACCTGCCGGAGCACCCGCACACTCTCGTCTGGATATGCGGAGAAGCTCATCGCCGCGATGGTAGCACCACGCCTGGACGAGCCGACGCGGCCGGGCCGCTCTCGAGGATCAGAGCCCCCATTCGTACGAGCTCGCCGACCGGTACCGGCCGCAGGCCACGTCGGTCGGTCTCGTCCAGGAAGATCGGGACCACCTCGAGCAGCGGCGGGTCAGGCCGTGTGCTGCCCAGGTGCATGAGGATGATCGCCCCGGCCAGCGGCACCCCGTGCTTCGCCTCGAACCCCAGGAGACGGCGCGCCATCGCCTCGGCACCGAGGTAGTTGCGGCGCCTGGGATCGTCCACCCAGTCGAGCGAGTCGAGGCCGTCGCCGGGCGCGCGCGTCCAGTCCACCTGCACGAGGCCGAGCTCCTCCGCCCAGCCCCGGATGGTCGCGTTGTGCTCGCCGTACGGGGCACGCCAGAAGCGCGACGGGGGCCGACCGATCGCGGCCTCGATCGCCTCGGCCGAACGACGCAGCTCGTCCTGCAGGAACGCGCGCCCGACACCGGGGCGCACGCGGTTGCTGCGGTCCGTGGCCCAGGTCGTGAGGTGCGGGTGGGTGAACGTGTGGTTGCCGATCTCGTGGCCGTCGGCGGCGGCCAGCCGGAGGATGTCGGGGTAGTCGGTGGCGACCCGGCCGGTGACGAAGATGGTGGCCCGCACCCGCCGCTCGCGGAGGATCGCCAGCAGCTCGCGGGCGCCGTGCTCGGCGCTGTGGGCGTCGAAGGTGAGGGCGAAGTGCGGGCCCGCCTCGGGCACTGCCGTGACGTTGAGGACGCCGGGCCCGGCCAGCACCAGCATCCCGAGCAGGGTCGCGCTCACCACCGTGGTATTGTGCCAGAGCTGCGGCCGCCGGCGGGCTGGGCTACAATTCGTCCGGGCCGTGACACGACCATGTGGAACCTGCCGAACTCCCTGACGCTCCTGCGCATCATGCTGGTGCCGCTGCTCGTGGTGGTGCTGCTGACGCGCTTCGAGGGGAGCGACTTCTGGGGCCTCGGGATCTTTCTCCTGGCGGCGCTCACCGACCTGTTCGACGGCATGATCGCCCGCAAGACCGGTCGGATCACCGTGGCCGGCACGCTGCTCGACCCCATCGCCGACAAGATCCTCGTCTCGGCCGCGTTCATCTCCCTCGTCGAGATGGGACTGGCGCCCGCCTGGATGGTCGCCATCATCGTCGGCCGTGAGTTCGCGGTCACCGGGCTGCGCCAGATCGCCCAGGACCAGGGCATCATCATCGCCGCCTCGTGGTGGGGCAAGCTCAAGACGCTCTCACAGATCGTCGCCATCTGCTTCCTCATCATCAGCGAGCAGCTCGGCAAGTGGGCGTTGCTCGGCAAGGCCATCCTGTGGGTGGCGCTGGCCATGACGCTGTGCTCGCTGGTCACCTACTTCGCGGCGTTCTGGCATCGCGTGGTCAGGGAACGGGCGTGAGAGTGGGAGTGGCCCGAGCGCTCCCGCGCCGGGCAGCCGGAATCCCCGGCATCAACGCGCCAACAGGCAGTCGGGGCAGGTGCCCGTGAGGCGCCGCCCCAATCCGGTGCAGGCGCTCGTCGCCTCGTTCGCGCTCGTCATCGCCGTCGGCGGGTGGTGCCTGCACCAGCCGTGGGCGGCGGTTCCGGGCAAGCAGCTCTCGTGGGTCGAGGCGGTGTTCACCGCCACCTCTGCCACCTGCGTCACGGGCCTCGTCGTACGGATGCCGGACGACCACACCGTGGCCGGGCAGATCGTCATCGTCTCCCTCATCCAGGTCGGCGGCCTCGGAATCATCACCTTCGGGCTGTTCTTCCTGCTCCTGACGGGCCAGCGGCTGTCGCTGTTCGGACGGGGTGTCATCCAATCCTCGCTCGCCGCCGGCCCCTGGGAGGACTTCTGGCCGCTGCTTCGCACCGTCTTCGGGGCGACGCTCACGATCGAGGGGATCGGCGCCCTCGTGCTGGCCGTCGGCTGGTGGGGGGAGAAGGGACCGCTGGCGCTTGCCTGGGGCGCGTTCCACGCCGTCTCCGCGTTCTGCAACGCCGGGTTCAGCCTCCACGCGCAGAACCTCATCCCCTGGCGCGGCAACCCCTTCATCGCCATCACCACCGGGCTCCTGATCATCTGCGGCGGGCTCGGCTTCTACCCCATGACAGAGCTCTGGCGCCGCTGGCGCTCGCACGGCCGGGCGCCGCTGTCGCTCCACGCCCGCACCGTGTTCATCGTCACCGTGTGGCTGCTGTGCATCGGCTGGGCCGGCTTCGCCTTGCTCGAGTGGGGGACCACGCTCCGCGGCCTGCCGTGGCACGAGAAAGCGCTCGGCATCTGGTTCCAGGGGATCACGCCCCGGACCGCCGGCTTCGCCACCCTCGACTACGGCGCCATGAACCCGGCCACGCTCGTGTTCACGATGGGGCTGATGTTCATCGGCGCCTCGCCGGGCTCCACCGGCGGCGGCGTCAAGACCACGACCATCGGCGTGCTGGTGGCCGTCATCATCGCCCGCATCCGCTCGCGCCGGCAGGTCCAGAGCTTCAAGCGCGGGATCTCGCCGGTCTCGGTCGGCGACGCCCTGGTCGTCATGCTTCTGGCGTCGTGCGTGGTCCTCGGCGGGATGCTGCTCGTCCCGCTCATCGAGCACGGCTTCGTGGGTGGGCCGCAGGCGCGCAGCATGTTCCTCGCCCAGGCGTTCGACGTCGTCTCGGCGTTCGGCACGGTCGGGCTGTCCACCGGGATCACGCCCTCGCTGTCGCCTCCTTCATGGGTTGTGCTCACGGTCGTCATGTTCGTCGGCCGGGTCGGGCCGCTCACCCTCGGCCTGGCCCTCGCCGGCCGCCGGCCCCGCCCCGAGCCCGCCTACGCCGAAGAGTCCATCATGGTAGGCTGAGCCGCCTGGGAGGTGGTCATGGTGCAGGAGCTCGCGCCCTCTCAACTGCGCTGGTTCTGCCCTCCGGAGTGGATCCCAGCCGACTCCACCGCCAAGCTCGAGCCCTCCGAGGGGATCATCGGCCAGGCCCGCGCCGTGCGGGCGCTCGAGCTCGGCCTGGCGATCGACTCGCTGGGGTTCAACGTGTTCGTCACAGGGCTCGTGGGCACCGGCCGCATGACCGCCATCGAGCTGCACCTGCGGCCGCTCGCCGACCTGGGGCCGGAGCCCGACGACCTCCTGTACGTCTACAACTTCGCCTCCCCCGAGCAACCGAGGCTGCTGCGCCTCGGGGCGGGGCGCGGCGTGGCGCTGCGCGACGTCCTGGGCCGGCTGCTGCGCGAGCTCTCGCAGACCCTGCCGGGGCTGTTTTCGAGCGACGACTTCCAGAAGCACCTCGAGATCGCCATCGGCGACCTCAAGGCGAACCAGCAGGCGCTCATTAAGGGGTTCGAGGAGAAGGTGCGGGCGGCCGGGTTCACGCTCGTGCAGGTGCAGGTCGGCTCGGTCACCCGTCCCGAGATCCTGCCGGTGCTCGAAGACCGCCCGGTGACCATGGAGAAGCTCGGGCTGCTGGCCGAGGAGGGCAAGGTCGACAAGGCCCGCTTCGCCGAGCTCGAGGCGGCGCACGCCCGCCTCTCCGAGGAGCTCGGCCGGGTGTTCCACGAGGTCATGACCAGGCGTGACGAGATGATGGCCCGCGCCGAGGCGCTGCGCCGGGCCACGCTCGAGCCGATGCTCGAGGCCGCCTTCGGCGACATGGCCAAGGCGGTCGGCGACCCGCGGGTCGAGCCGTACCTCGCCGAGGTGCAGCGCGACCTCATGGACCACCTCGACGCCCTCTCGCAGCCCGACGGCGGGGAGGACGGCGCCGACCCGCTCATGCGCTACCAGGTCAACGTGGTTGTGGACAACGGCCCGACCAGGGGGCGGCCGGTCGTCATCGAGACCGAGCCGTCGTACGCCAACCTCTTCGGTACGGTGGAGGCCCGCGTCGGGCGGGACCTCCAGTCGTCGACCTCCGACCACACGCGCATCCGCGCCGGCTCGCTGCTGCGCGCCAACGGCGGGTTCCTCGTCCTCAACGCCTTCGACGCCGTGTCAGAGGCCGGCGTGTGGCCGGCGCTCAAGCGCGCCCTGCGCTACCGCCGCGCCGTCATCCGCCCCCGCGACGTGCTGTTCGCCATCACCGGCCAGGCGCTGCAGCCCGAGGCCGTGGACCTCGACGTCAAGGTGGTGATGGTCGGCGACCGGGCGCTGTTCGACCTCCTCCACGAGCTCGACGAGGACTTCCGCAAGATCTTCAAGGTGCTCGCCGACTTCGACAGCGAGATGCCGCGGGGCCAGGGGCAGGTGGGTGAGTTCCTCGCGCTCATGGCCAAGATCGTGCGCGACGAGAAGCTGCCGCACCTCAACCGCGAGGGGATGGCGGCGCTGGTCGAGGAGGGCGTGCGACTGGCGCGCAACCGCGGTCGGCTGTCGGCGCGCTTTTCCGACGTCGCCGACATCCTGCGCGAGGCGGCGTACCTGGGCCGCAGCCAGAAGCGCCGGCACGTCGGCCGCGCCCAGGTGCGGGCCGCCGTCGAGTCCCGCCGCGAGCGCTTCAGCCTCCCCGAGGAGAAGCTCACCGACTTCATGCTCGAGGGCGTCCTGCACGTGCGCACCGAGGGCAGTGCGGTCGGCCAGATCAACGGCCTCGCCGTCTACGACCTCGGCTACCACGCCTTCGGCCTGCCCGGCCGTGTCACCGCGCGCGTCGCCCTCGGCCGGGAGGGGGTGGTCAACATCGAGCGGGAGGCGCGGCTGTCGGGCCCGACGCACGACAAGGGCGTGCTCATCCTCGCGGGGTTCCTGGGTGGGTTGTTCGCCGCCGAGAAGCCACTGTCGATGAACGCGACGATCGCCTTCGAGCAGTCGTACGGGGGGATCGACGGCGACAGCGCCTCGTCGACCGAGGTCTACGCCATCCTCTCGGCGCTCGCCGAGCTGCCGCTGCGGCAGGACCTCGCGGTGACGGGCTCGGTGGACCAGGGAGGTCGCGTCCAGGCGATCGGCGGCGTCAACGAGAAGGTCGAGGGGTTCTTCGAGCTGTGCGCGCGGCGGGGGCTGTCGGGCACGCAGGGCGTGATGATCCCGATCGACAACGTGGCCGACCTCCAGCTCGAGCCCCGGGTCGTCGACGCCGTCGCCGCCGGGACGTTCCACATCTACCCCATCACCACCATCGCCGAGGGGATCGAGCTGCTCACCGGCGTGTCGGCCGGCGAGCGCGACCGCTCCGGCCGCTACGACCGCGAGAGCGTGCTCGGCCGCTGCGCCCAGCGCCTCGACGACATGGCCGAGCAGCTCCGGAGGTTCGCGAGGAGCTGACGGGAAGGAGAGGGGCAGAGGCGGCGTGGCCCGTGGCCAGTGGTCCGTGGCCCGTGGCCCGGTGCGGCCGGGAGTGGCTTGTCACGTCAATGGGAAGGTCGGGGACCGGCTGCCGGTTGACGCGAGGGAGCGGTGGCGCCCGCCGCCGCCGGGAGGGACGTATGAAGCGGACTTCGGTTCTCCTCGCCGTGACGGCGATGGTCCTGTTCGGTGCGGTGGCGCTCGCGAGCGAGGGCAAGCCCCAGACGACCTGCCCGGTGTCGGGCAAGCCGATCGACCGGGCGACGAGCCCACACGTCGACTGGCAGGGGCAGCGGATCTTCTTCTGCTGCAACGCCTGCCCGGCCAAGCTCAAGGCCGACCCGGAGGGGTTCTTCGCCAAGGCCGCCGAGGCCGGGGTGGTGTTCGACAACGTGCAGACCACCTGCCCGGTGAGCGGCGAGAAGCTCGACGAGATGGGCAAGCCCACCCATCTCGACTACAAGGGCCGTCGGGTCATGTTCTGCTGCGGCTCGTGCGAGAAGAGCTTCAAGGCGGACCCGGAGAAGCACCTGGCGAAGCTCCCGGGCGAGCAGCCGGCCGGGACGTGATCACCTCCGGAGCGTGTGAGCGGGCACTCCTTTCGGGGTGCCCGCTTCTGCTTGGGGGAGAATGACTGGCATGGACCGCAGCCGCCGCATGATGCTGCCGACCCTGCCGCAGCGGCCGTCGGGCCCGTCCGAGGGGTCGGCGATCGAGCTGCCGGTCAGCGGGCTGCGCTGCGCCGGCTGCGTGGCGCACGTGGAGAAGGCGCTCGCCGCGGTCGCAGGCGTCGCCTCGGCGACCGTCAACCTCGCCACGGCGCGGGCCAGCGTGCGGCTTTCGGCGGGGTCGCACGTCGCCGCCGGGGTGCTCCGCGATGCCGTCGTGGCGGCCGGCTACGGCGTCCCCACCGCGAGCACCGTCCTGCGCGTGACCGGGATCAGGTGCGCCGGCTGCGTGGGCACGATCGAGGGCGCGCTGGGCGCCGTCCCGGGCGTGCTCGGGGCCACGGTCAACCTGGCCACCGGGGAGGCCCGTGTCGAGCACGTCGCCGGCGTCGCGCGCGGTACCCTCGAAGCGGCGGTCCGCAGTGCCGGCTACCAGGTCGCACGTGAGACGGGACCCGCGGAGAACGCCGCGGAGCTCGAGGAGCGGCTCCAGCGCGAGGAGGCGAGAGATCTCCGGCGGCGCCTGCTCGTGGCCGCCGCGGCCGGCCTGGTCGTCATGGCGCTCTCGGCGATCCTGATGGTGCGCGAGCCCGCCGCGGCGCACGGCGTCGGGCTCGTCCACCTGCTGGGCGCGCCGATGCGGGCGGTCGGCCGTCTGCTCGACCCGCTGTGGCCGGGTTCCGCCTCGGCGCTGCGCTGGCTGCTGGCGGCGCTCTGCCTGCCGGCGTGGCTGTTCGCCGGATGGCCGTACCTCATGGGGGCCGTGTCGGCAGCCCGGCGCCGCACCGCGGACATGAGCACCCTCGTCGCCCTGGGCACCGGCGCGGCCATGCTGGTCTCGCTGGCCGCCACCGCGGCGCCGGCGCACTTCGCCGCATCTGGCCTCGCGGCCCACGTGTACTACGAGGCGGCGGTCATGATCCTGGCGCTGGTGCTGCTCGGCCGCTGGCTCGAGGCACGCGCACGCTCGCGCACCGGCGAGGCGGTCCGCGAGCTCGTCCGGCTGCTGCCGGACCTCGCGCACCGGCTCCGGGACGACGGAACCACGGAGGACGTCCCAGCGGGAGCTCTGTCCGCCGGTGATCGCGTGCTCGTCCGGCCGGGCGAGCGCCTGCCAGCCGACGGCGCGGTGCTGGCCGGCCGCTCGAGCTGCGACGAGTCGCTGCTGACCGGTGAGCCGGTGCCAGTACCCCGCGGGCCGGGCGACGAGGTCGTCGCCGGCACGCTCAACGGCGAGGGCGCGCTCACCGTCCTCGTTGCACACACCGGGGAGGACACGTCGCTGGCCGGGATCGTGCGGCTGGTCCGGCAGGCCCAGACGACGCGGGCGCCGGTGCAGCGGCTCGCCGACCAGGTGGCCGCCGTGTTCGTCCCCGTCGTGCTCGGGATCGCCGGCCTGACCGGCGCCGCGTGGCTGGCCTGGGGCCCCGACCCCCGCTGGCTGTTCGCCTTCACGACGACCGTGTCGGTGCTGGTCATCGCCTGCCCGTGCGCACTGGGTCTGGCAACGCCGACGGCCCTTGTGGTGGCGACCGGGCGCGGCGCCCGGCTGGGGGCGCTGTTCACCTCCGCACGGGCGCTCGAGGCGCTGGCCGGGGCGCGCGCCGTGGTGCTCGACAAGACTGGCACGCTCACCGAGGGCCACCCCGAGCTCGTCGACATCCACACCCTGATGTCCGACCCTCGCGACCTCGCGCGCGTGGCCGCGGCAGAGGCGCGCTCGGAGCACCCACTCGCCCACGCCGTGGCGAAAGGCCTGGCCGCGCGCGGTGTCACGCCGGCCGGGACGGTCGAGGAGCTGTCGGCCGTGCCCGGCCGCGGGGTCACCGCACGGGTGGACGGGCGTACCGTGCTGGTGGGCAGCCCCGCCCTGTGCGAGGAGCACGGGATCGACCTCGCCTCCCACCGTGCAGTGCTCGACGCCGTCGCCGCTCGCCCGGCGACCGCCGTGGTGGCCGCCGTAGACGGCGTGCCCGTCGCGATCCTCGCGCTCGCCGACACCCCCCGCCCGTCTGCGGCGCCGACCGTGGCCAGGTTGCAGGGCCTGGGATTGCGCACCGGCATGGTCACGGGCGACGGCGAGCCGACCGCCCTGGCGGTCGCCGGGCTGGTGGGGATCGTCCCTGCCGACGTGGCGGCCCGCCAGCTTCCGGCAGACAAGGTCGCCGCGGTGCGGCGCTGGCGGGAGACGTCGGGCGGTCCGGTGGTGTTCGTGGGCGACGGCCTCAACGACGCCCCCGCGCTGGCCGCCGCCGACGTCGGGGCGGCCATGGGCTCGGGCACGGACGTGGCGGCCCAGGCGGCCGGCCTGGTGCTGAGCCGACCCGACCTCGGGGTGCTCGCCGACGCGGTCGAGCTCGCCCGTTCCACCTTGCGGACGATCCGCTGGAACCTCGTCTGGGCGTTCGGCTACAACGTGCTCGGCATCCCAATCGCGGCCGGCGTGCTCTACCCGGCGTTCGGCGTGCTCGCCAGCCCGGAGCTCGCCGCTGCGGCGATGGCGTTCTCCTCCGTCCTCGTCGTCACCAACTCGCTGCGTCTCCGCCGCTTCACCCCTTCACGGCAGTTGGTGGTTGCTGGTTGATGGTTGTTGACGGATCTGGGCGCTCTGGCCTACCCGTGAGGGTGGGGGAACCAGCCACCAGCCACAGTCTTCTCAGCAGTGGCACCGCACGACGGCGCCGGTGACCGCCGTGGCGACACCGCCGCGACCGTCGGTGGCCGTGACCTGGACGAGAAGGAGGCCGGCGTCCCTGGTGTGCACCTTCGACACCAGGGCTCCGGTTCCTGACGTCGGACCGACGATCTCGGCCTTGGCGGTCGAGCCGGGGTCGATGCGCAGCGTCCAGCTCACGGGGTCACCGTCGGGGTCCGAGAACCCGCCCCTGAGCTCGACGTCGCTGCCTTTCACCAGCTCGACCGGCGACGCGGTGAACGAGGCGACCACCGGCGCGTGGTTCCCTGGCTGGCCGGTGACCGGAGCGGGCAGCCCGCGCACGGTCGTGGGGTCGCCGGTGACCGCGTCGACGGTCGAGACGTAGCCGTACCACGGACCGGTGCTCTCGATCTCGGCCACGAACGGCCCGTCTGGGCAGCCGAGCCACCCGGCCAGGTTGTTCATCTGCTCGTAGGCCCCGCCCGCCGCCTCGACAGAAGCCGAGGCGCCGCAACCCCGCACGGTGAACGTGGCCGGCTGCCCGCCGAGGTTGAGCAGCAGCAGATTGGAACGAAAGCCGGCCTGGAGGGTGGCCGAGGCGCTGGCCGGGAAGAGCCGCTCTTCCTCTGAGGGCACGGTGTCCGCGATCCGCGCCGCCGGCACGTCCTGCCCGAACGTCCCCTGCTCGCCCTGGTTGAACGTGCGCACCCACGCCATGACCGGCCCCTCCACGCGCAGCAGTCCCGTTCCGGCCGCCGCGCCGAGCGCCGAGTAGAGGTCCGGCAGACGCCGCACCTCGCCGGCGGCCAGGCTCAGCGTCTGGCTCGCCGTGGTGGTCCCGAACCCGCGCGCCCGCAGCTCGAGCCGAACCTCCTGCGGCGCGCCGGTGGCGTTGTACAGCACCGCCTCCGAGCGCCAGCGGGTGCCGTTCGCCCCGGGCCACGAGGCCACGCCGACGAACCACACCTCCTCGCCGGCGGCGAGCGCGGAGCTGAGAACCAGCAACGAGAGCACGAGAACGGGCCGCATGTGGCGTGAGCGCATACTCTCCATCCTGGAGCCTGGGCGACCCGAACGCAACCGGCGAGGAATACGCGAGGCACGCGAGCGGGTATCCTGGCGCGGGGGGTGCCGATGCGGGTCTCACTCGTCGAGCTCGACGCCGACCATCCGGGTTTCCGGGACGCCGAGTACCGGGACCGGCGCGACCTCATCGCGGTGCTCGCCGCCGAGGCGGCCGAGCGGGGCGAGCCGTCCCGGGTCGACTACACGGCCACCGAGACCGCGACCTGGACCACGGCGTTCGACGCCCTCACCACCCTCTACCCCACCCATGCCTGCCGCGAGCACGAGGACGGGCTCTCGCTACTCGGCTTCTCCCGCGACACGATTCCCCAGCTCGCCGACGTGAGCCGCGTGCTCGAGCGCCGCACCGGCTTCCGGCTCCAGGCGGTGGCCGGGTTGGTGTCGGCGCGCGAGTTCCTCAACTCCCTGGCCGACCGTGTGTTCTGCGCCACGCAGTACATCCGCCATCACTCCCGGCCGCTGTACACCCCGGAGCCCGACGTGGTGCACGAGCTCATGGGCCACGCGCCGATGCTCGCCGACCCCGAGCTCGCCGAGCTCACCGAGCGGCTCGGGCGGGCATCGCTGCGGGCAGACGACACGCAGACCCGGCAGCTCGCCACGCTCTACTGGTTCACCGTCGAGTACGGCGTCGTGCTCCAGGACGGTCGGCCGCGCGCCTACGGCGCCGGGCTGCTGTCGAGCTTCGGCGAGCTCGGCCAGGCGCTCGACGGGACCGTCGAGATCCGCCCGTTCGACCCCGCCGCCGCCAGGGACGCTCCCTACCCGATCACCACCTACCAGCCGCTGCTGTGGAGCGTCGGCTCGATCCGCGAGGGCTTCGCCTCGATCGCCGCCTGGTGGCGCGACGAGGGCCTCTCGACCTAGGAGCCTGGCGGCGGTGGCCCCTGGGAGAGACGAAGACGACCTTCTCGGCTCCGAGGTGACAATTGGAAATGTGATTGACAAATCGCACCTGAAGGGCCGATCTTCATGGTGTGATTGCACGTATCCTCGGTCGACACGTGGCCCGACTGGCGCAGTCCTTCCCGGTGGTGACGGTCACGGGACCTCGGCAGTCCGGCAAGACCACGCTCTGCCGTACCGTCTTCCCGGAGCATCGCTACGTCAGCCTGGAGGTCCCCGACACCCGCGCGTTCGCACGCTCGGACCCGCGCGGGTTTCTCGAGCCGCTGTGCGGCGGTGCGGTCATCGACGAGGTGCAGCGCGTTCCTGACCTGCTCTCCTACGTGCAGGGTGAAGTGGATTCCGACGCACAGCCAGGCAGGTTCGTCCTCACCGGCTCGGCCAACCTCGCGCTGCTGGAATCGGTCAGCCAGTCGCTGGCCGGCCGCACCGCGCTCCTGCAGCTCCTCCCGTGCAGCCTCGACGAGGTGCGGCTGTTCCCGGGGGCGCCGCTCGACCTCCTGGCAACGGTGTGGACGGGAGGCTACCCGGCGATCTTCGACCGCGGCGTACCAGCGGGCGAGTGGCTCGGCGCCTACGTGGCGACCTACGTCGAGCGCGACGCCAGGCAGCTCCTCAACATCGGCGACCTCGAGACGTTCCAGACGTTCATCCAAATGTGCGCCGGACGCGTCGGGCAGCTCCTCAACCTCTCCTCGCTCGGCGCCGATTGCGGCATCACCCACAACACCGCCCGCGCGTGGCTGTCGGTGCTGGAAACGAGCTTCCTCACCTTCCGCCTGCACCCCTACCACGCCAACGTCGGCACGCGCCTGGTCAAGACGCCCAAGCTCTACTTCCACGACACCGGTCTCCTCTGCTTCCTGCTCGGGATCCGGCAGCCCGAGCAGCTTCGCTCACACCCCCTGCGCGGCGCGATCTTCGAGAGCTGGGTCGCGAGCGAGGTCCTCAGGTGGCGCGTCCACCGGGGGCTGCGACCCGACATGTACTTTCTCCGGGACCACAAGGGCTACGAGGTGGACGTTCTGGTGGCCGACGGCGAGCGCTGGCTCGCCCTCGAGGTCAAGTCCGGCAAGACCGTCGCCACGGACTTCTTCGCTGCCCTGGAGGCGCTGCCTCGCCGGATCACCCTGCCGCCCGGCGTGAGGCGTCTCGATCGCGCCGTGGTGTACGGCGGCGACGAGGCCCGCCTGCAGCGGGACATCCGTGTCGTGCCGTGGTCGGGAGTCGCCAGCCTTTTCGGCGAGTAGGTCCGCTCGATGCTGGAGGCGGCGCAGCGATCCACCCCGGCCAAGCCTGAGCGAACCCGGGAGCCTGGCCTCAGCCGCGGCCGGGGGCCCGATCGCTGGGGTTCTCGCTGTTGTCGATCTGCCAGGGCGTCCTCGCGACGCGACCACTCGCTGCGACCACGGAGCTGGCGATGCGCTGGAGCTGGATGAGCACCCGCACCTTCTCCTCGAAGCTCAGGCACGCCAGGGCAGCCCGTCGCCGGGTCTTGGCCGCGAACACGCCCTGTGCCGCGCTAATCGCGGGCTCAAGACCCATCACGGCTCCCGACGAGCACCTGCCACGTGTCGGCGAGGCCATGACGCCCGAGAATCGAGTCGAGGCGCGCGGCGTCAGGCGGCCTCTGCTCGAGCAGGGACGCGAGGCGCTCGCGATCCTTCGGACGGCCTGTCTGGGCCATGATGGCCAGCAGGTGCTCGTAGCCCACGACCCGGGTCGGCGCGTCGCCGAAGCGGACTTCGTCCGCCGAGGCGACGGCTTCCTCGACGAGAGCGTTGTAGGCGGGGATGACCTGAACCGGCACGCCCGCGACGATCACGGCCTCGCGGTCCGGGTGATGCCCGAGCTCGGCCAACCGCCGGTAGATCGGCGACAGGTCCACCAGCCCCGAGGAGCCCTCGGACGCGAGCAGCACGAACACATCGAGGTCATAGGTCAGGACGGGCTCGGCGTAGAAGAGCACCGCCACCGCGCCGCCGATCGCGTAGCGCCGGAACACGCCCTCGCACTCGAGCTGGTTCAGGACCTCGATCGTCCGTTCCATGACCTCGCGTCACCTCTCCGCGCCGTTCCCATTATGCCTTGACTGCACCGCACAACGGCATCTGCCCCACATGGCCACGTGCTGCCGCCAACCGCGCAACCGCCTTCAAGCCCGGGTGCGCGGGCGGGGGAGACTCTCGACCTTTGACCGGGCGGGCGGGCGCTACTCCAGTCGGGGCTTCTCGACCTCGCCGGCCTTGAGCTTCTCGAGCCAGGTGTTGATGCCGCGGGCGGCCTGCTTGCCGGCGCCCATGGCAAGGATGACGGTCGCCGCCCCGGTGACGATGTCGCCGCCGGCGAACACGCCGGGAATCGAGGTCTGCAGCGTCTCGGGGTCGGCCACGATGTTGCCGTGGCGGTTGAGCGCGAGCCCCGGCGTGGAGCGGGTCGCCAGCGGGTTGGGGCCCTGGCCGATCGCCACGACCACGGTGTCCACCGCGATGTCGTACTCGGAGCCGGGCACCGGCACCGGGCGCCGGCGGCCCGAGGCGTCGGGCTCGCCCAGCTCCATGCGCTGGATCTGCATCGCGGTGACGAACCCCTCGGCGTTGCCGCGGATGGCGAGCGGCGCCGACAGCCAGCGGAAGTCGATCCCCTCCTCCTCGGCGTGCTCGAGCTCCTCCTTGCGGGCCGGCGACTCGTTGCGGGTGCGCCGGTAGACGCAGATGACCTCCTCCGCACCCAGCCGCTTGGCGGTGCGCAGGCAGTCCATGGCGACGTTGCCCGAGCCCACCACGGCCACCCGGCGGCCCGGCCGCACGGGCGTGTCGTGGCGCGGGAAGTCATACGCCTTCATCAGGTTGACGCGCGTGAGGAACTCGTTGGCGGAGAGCACGCCGATGTAGTTCTCGCCCGGGATGCCGAGGAAGTACGGGAGCCCCGCCCCGGTGCCGAGGAACACCGCGTCGTAGCCGAACTCCCAGAACAGCTCGTGGACGGTGGCGGTCTTGCCGATGACGAAGTCGCCGCGGATCTCGACCCCCATGGCGTGGAGCGCGTCGATCTCGTAGGTGACGATCTCCTTCGGGAGCCGGAACTGCGGGATGCCGTACACCAGCACGCCGCCCGGCTTGTGCAGCGCCTCGAAGATCGTCACCGCGTGCCCGGCGCGCGCCAGCTCGGCGGCGCACGCGAGGCCGGCCGGCCCGGAGCCCACCACCGCGACCTTCATGCCCGTGGGCGACGCCAGCTCGGGCACCGAGACCTGGCTGTGCTCGCGCTCCCAGTCGGCCACGAAGCGTTCGAGCCGGCCGATCGCCACCGGCTCGCCGCGCTTGGCGACGACGCACACCACCTCGCACTGCTCCTCCTGCGGGCAGACGCGGCCGCAGATGGCCGGGAGGGTGTTGGTCTCCTTGAGCTTGACGAGGGCTCCCGCGACGTCGCCCTGGCGCAGCAGGTCGATAAAGGCGGGGATGTCGATCCCCACCGGGCAGCCCTTGACGCACGGCGGGTTGGCGCACTGCAGGCAACGCTGCGCCTCGGCGAGCGCCGTCTCGGGGGCGTAGCCCGTCGCCACCTCGTCGAAGTTGCGGTTGCGCGCGTGAGGGTCCTGCGCCGGCATCGGGTGCCGGGGGATCTTCATGCGCTCGGGCTTGGGGAGCTCGGGCACGCCGTTGATCGGCTCAGCCATGGTGGCCCCCTTCCCCGTGGCAGCGGCACTGCTCGAGGTAGCGCTCGCGCGCCGCCTGCTCCTCCGGCAGGTACATGCGGAGCCGCTTGACGAGCAGGTCGAAGTCTACCTCGTGGGCGTCGAACTCCGGGCCGTCCACGCACACGAACTTGGTCTGGCCGCCCACCGCGACCCGGCAGGCGCCGCACATCCCCGTGCCGTCCACCATGATCGAGTTGAGGGAGGCCCAGGTCTTGATCCCCATCGGGCGGGTCAGCTCGGCCACCGCCTTCATCATCACCGCCGGGCCGATCGCCACCACGAGGTCGGGCTTGCCGCGCTCGGCGACGAGGTCGGCCAGCGCGTGCGTCACGAGGCCCTTGCGCCCGAGCGAGCCGTCGTCGGTGGTGAGGAAGACCTCGTCCGAGACAGCGGCCATCTCGTCGCGCAGGATCACGAGCTCGTGCGTGCGCCCGCCGAGGATGGTGAGGATGCGGTTGCCCACGGCCTTCATGCCAGCCGCGATCGGCAGCATCGGAGCGATGCCGGCCCCGCCGCCGACGCAGATGACGGTCCCGAGCCGCTCGATGTGCGTGGGGGTGCCGAGCGGGCCGACGACGGAGACGAACCCGTCGCCGCCGTTCATCCGCCCCATCGCCATGGTGGTCTTGCCGACCTCCTGCACGACCAGCGTGATGGTGCCGGCAGCCGCGTCGGCGTGGGCGATGGTGAGGGGGATGCGCTCCCCGTGCTCGTCCGGCATGACGATCACGAACTGCCCGGGGCGGTGCTTGCGGGCGATCTCAGGAGCGCGGACGACGAAGCGATGGAAGCGCGGCGCGATTTCCTCGCGAGACAGAATGGCGAACACCCGGCGCCCTCCCTACTCTCTGGGCTCCCCCAGCCGGACAAGAAGGCGCTGGGGTGCGGCTCCCCGGAATCCCGCGCGATTGTAGGAAGCGACCCGTCGGAACGCAATGCCCCGCCTGCTGGGCGGTTTCGCCCCATGCGGCGGTTGTTGGCTGCTCGTTGTTGGCTAACCCCGGGCGGGTGGGCACCGGACTTTCGACTCTCAACTCTCGACTCTCGACCGGGCGGGTGGGGGCCTGGGGTATCCTCCGGGCGTGGACGAGCGGCCGGTGTCGCGCAAGGTGGCGCTGCGACCGCGTGCGAGCCTCGCGCGGAAGGTGGACTACGCCTCGGAGCTGAATGTCGAGCAGCAGGAGGTCGTGATGCACCCCGGCGGGCCGATGCTGGTGCTGGCCGGGGCCGGCTCGGGCAAGACCCGCACCCTCGTGTACCGCGTCGCGCGCCTGATCGAGGACGGCGTCGAGCCGGGCTCGATCCTGCTGCTCACGTTCACCAACCGCGCGGCCCGGGAGATGCTCGAGCGCGTCGCGACGATCCTCGGCCGCGATGCCGGTCGCGTCATGGGCGGGACGTTCCACTCGGTCGGCAACCGGCTGCTGCGGCGGTTCGGCGACAAGCTCGGGTACGCGCCGTCGTACGGCATCCTCGACCGGGAGGACGCGCAGGACCTCATGGGCACCGCGCTCACCGACCTCCAGCCGGAGACCCCGGAACGGCGGTTTCCGGGCGCCGCCGTGCTGTGTGAGCTCTACTCGCTCGTGATCAACACCGGCAAGCCGCTCGGCGAGGCGCTCACCGCCCGCTACCCGCAGTTCGCCGCGCAGCAGGACGTGATCCAGACGGTGTTCAAGCGCTACATGGAGCGCAAGCGCGCGGCGCAGGTCATGGACTACGACGACCTGCTGCTCAACTGGCTCCTGCTCATGCGCCGCCACGCCGAGGTGCGCGCCCATCTCCAGGGCCGGTTCGGACACGTGCTCGTGGACGAGTACCAGGACACCAACCGCCTCCAGGCCGACATCGTCGACACCTTGCTGGGTGGCGACCGCAACCTCCTGGTGGTGGGCGACGACGCGCAGTCGATCTACGGCTTCCGAGGCGCCGACCTCGGCAACATCCTCTCGTTCCCCGACCGCTATCCCGGCTGCCCCACCTTCCGGCTCGAGACCAACTATCGGTCGCTGCCGCCGATCCTGGCCCTCGCCAACGCCTCGATCGCCTGCAACCAGCGGCAGTTCCCCAAGGAGCTGCGGGCCGTCCGCGAGGGCGGGGAGCTGCCGGTGCAGTGCGCGGCGCCCTCACCCGAGGCGCAGGCCGGCTTCGTCGCCCAGCGCGTGCTCGAGCTGCTCGACGAGGGCGTGCCGCTCGGCGAGGTCGCGGTGCTCTACCGCAACCACACCCACTCGCTCGAGCTCGAGGTCGAGCTCACGCGCCGGGGGATTCCGTACGAGGTGCGCTCGGGGCTGAGGTTTTTCGAGCAGCGCCACGTCAAGGACGTGCTCGCCCACCTGCGCTTCGTGGTCAACCCCCGCGACGAGGTGGCGTTCGCGCGGTTGGCGCGGCTGCGGCCCCGCCTCGGGCAACGCCTGGTGGCGCGCATCTGGGGCGCGATCGCGGCCGCCGCAGACCCGCTGCGCGCGGTGCAG
>JAAYVZ010000016.1 GCA_012516935.1 Holophagae bacterium | reverse complement strand
GCGGGTTCATCGTCGCAGTTGCCGGCGCTGACAGCCACGTCGCGAGGTTGCGGCGCCCGCCGAGCCGCTCGAACACCAGCGTGAGGTCCGGGCCCAGTCGGCCCCCTCCCAGCCCGCCGATCCCGCGTACGGTGTGGCACGAGATGCAGGAGGGGCCGCCGTTGGCGAGCCGGGCGGTACCCGCAAAGTAGCGCGATCCTGCAGCCACGTCCACCGCCGTGAACGGCTTGTCCGGGATCTCGAGCCCCGCGAACTGCGAGTGTGGCAGTTTCGACTCGGCGGCGATCAGATCGAGGAGCGCCGCGGCGCGTGCTGCGTTCATTCCCGGAGCGGTCGGCATGATCACGCCGCGCGCGTCCTCCAAAAGCTTCGCGGCGTACGGATCGCCCGAGTCGATCACCGCCTTCGGGTTCTGGATGTAGGTCACGAGCCACGCGCGGTCTTTCCGACTCTCGACGTCTTTGAGGTCGGGGCCGGTCAGGCGCCCGCCTCCGATCGTATGGCAGCTGACGCAGTTGGTGCGGAAGTAGTCGGCCGCATCCTGCGCCGCCGCCGATACTGCGCCGGCTACGAGCACGACCGCCACAGCCCACCGTGCCCCCCTGATTACCGCCATCACCGTCGCCCTCCCGCCGCGCGTCCGGCCCGAATGGTCTTCTGCGCTGTGTTTCGGCCTGCATCTGGTTTCGACCACGATCGTCTGCCGTTCAGCGAGATATCCGCCAGCGTCGTGTTCTCGAGTACGCGAACGTACGCCTGACGGATCTCCGAAGGGCGCGTGCCGAGCCGGTGCCCTCCTCTGCTGCCGCGGGTCGCGGCGAACATCCCGGTGCGACTGAGCGCGAGGAGGTTCTTGGAGAGGTTGTCCGCCGGGGTCTCGGCGTCGCGCGCGAGGTCACGCCCGAGCACGCTGACTCGATCGCCGGCGGCAGCAAGCGGCGTCAGGGCTCGGAGGGCGTGGCTGGAGGCCGTGGTGAGCGCTCCTGACATCTGGTTGCAGACATAAGGTATCTACGCCCGCAGTGTCAAGCCCCCGGTGTTCCGAGAGTCCGGGGGGTTCAGCACGGGTTGTTCGAGACCAGGGAATCGACGGCGGCCGCGAGTGTGAGAGGGGGTGAATCTCGGCCTGCTGGCAGCAGCCACAACCGCCGCGCCCTCGGCTCCTGGGTGGCCGGGCTTCACGGGCACGATGGGTCAGGCCGCTCGAGATCACGGATTTCCGACGGCAGGGCGTGTGAGGTCTTTCCGGTTCGATCGGACGACAGCGACTGCGACCGCCAGCATGACGGCCATGACCAGGCCCATGCGAGCCTGCATCGCGCTCGGACCACGGACCTCGGGCTACTTCCTCGCGGTACAATCATCGCGGTGGCTGATCCAGGGTTGCTCGAGCGGCTGGTCAAAGCGGCCCGTCTGAAGGGCGGTGATCGTCTCGACCTCACGGCCGAGCGCCCGGCGATCCTCGTCAAGGGCGAGACCCGCCTGCAGGCCGGCAACACTCCGGTCGCCGCCGAGGATCTCGAGGCGTGGCTCGAGCAGGCGATACCTGCGGACGGTATGGTCTCCTTCCAGCTCGGCGAGGAGGTCGCCGGCACGCTCGAGGTGGGCGGCGAGAAGTACCCACTGCGTGCGCGCCAGATCGGCGGGGTGGTGAGGTTGATCCTGGAGCTGAGCCCAGCGGCCGCACCGGAACCGCCGGCCAAAGCGGCTGCGGTGCCGTCACCGGTTGCTTCGGCGACGATGCGGCGAGACCAGCCTGCGGTCGCGGTTCTGGACCGGCCACTCGATCGGATGCTGCGAACGCTCGTGCAGATGGGCGGCTCGGACCTCCACCTGACGGCGTCGTGGCAGCCGCTCATCCGCCTGCACGGCGACATGACGGCCTTGCCGGGCTTCTCGCAGCCGCTGTCGTCGGAGCACATCCTCCTCATGTGCGACGAGGTTGCGCCCGGCAAGAACCGAGGGGAGTACCGCGAGGCGAACGACACCGACTTCGCCTACGAGATTCCGAACCTGGCGCGCTTCCGCGTCAACCTGTTTCGTGACCGCCGGGGGGCGGGTGCGGTGTTCCGCGTCATCCCCAGCCGGCTCATGACGTTCGAGGAGCTGGGGCTGCCCGAGTCGATCAAGGCGTTGTGCATGCTCAACAAGGGACTGGTCCTCGTGACCGGGCCAACGGGGTCCGGGAAATCGACGACGCTGGCGACGATGATCGACTACGTCAACGCCAACCGTTCCGACCACATCATCACCATCGAAGATCCGATCGAGTTCGTGCACGAGAACAAGCGCTGCCTCGTGCACCAGCGCGAGGTCTATGCCCACACGGAGTCGTTCCGCCGCGCGCTGCGCGCCGCGCTGCGCGAAGACCCGGATGTCGTGCTGGTCGGCGAGCTCCGCGATCTCGAAACGATGGCAATCGCTATCGAGACGGCCGAGACCGGCCACTTGGTGTTCGGCACGCTGCACACCAACACCGCGGTCTCGACGGTCGACCGGCTGATCGACCAGTTCCCGCCCGACCGTCAGGAGCAGGTGCGGGTGATGGTGGCGGAGTCGCTGAAAGCGGTGATCGCCCAGATCCTGCTCAAGAAAGTCGGCGGCGGGCGCATCGCGGCGTACGAGATCCTGCTCGGCGTGCCGGCGGTCTCCAACCTCATACGCGAGGGCAAGAGCCACCAGATCCCCACCATCATGCAGACCTCCAAACGGCTCGGGATGCGTCAGATGAGCGATGCCTTGGCCGAGCTCGTGCGGAAGGGCGTCGTGGACCAGGACGAGGCGATGGCCAAGGCGGTCGACAAGGACGCTCTCCGCAACCTCCTCAAGGCCAACCAGGGTGAGCCGCTGGCGTGAGCTATGATGGGGCCGAGGTAAGCTGGACAGGGGGCCCGCGCAGCGGAGCGACAGCGGTGAGAGAGGCTGGGTGCAAAGCGGCGTCGGAGCGTAGGAAAGGACCACGACGATGCACATCAACGACATCTTGAAGGCAGCCACCGAGCGTAAGGCGTCGGATGTCCACCTCAAGGTGGGGTCGCATCCCATCATCCGGGTGGACGGCGTGCTGATTCCGCTCGTCGAGTTCAAACGACTCATGCAGGAGGACACCATCGCCATGGCGTTCTCCATGATGTCGACTCAGCAGAAGGAGAAGTTCAAGCAGTTCCTGGAGATCGACATCGCGTACTCGGTCCCGGGGTTGGGTCGGTTCCGCTGCAACATCTTCCAGCAGCGTGGCTCGGTGGGGTTGGTGCTGCGCCTCATTCCGGCCCGTATCCTCAACATCCGCGAGCTGCTGCTGCCGCCGGTGCTGGAAAGGATCTGTGATGAGGAGCGTGGTCTCGTGCTGGTCACGGGCACCACCGGTTCCGGCAAGTCGACCAGTCTCGCGGCGATGGTCGACTACATCAACTCGCGCCGCAACTGCCACATCGTCACGATCGAAGACCCCATCGAGTTCCTGCACCGCGACAAGAAGTCGATCGTCAACCAGCGCGAGGTCGAGGTCGACACCCGCAACTTCGCGGTGGCGATGCGGGCCGCTTTGCGTCAGGACCCGGACGTGATCCTGGTCGGTGAGATGCGTGACTTCGAGACCATCGAGACGGCGCTCCACGCAGCGGAGACCGGCCATCTCGTGTTCTCGACCCTGCACACCCTCGACGCGACCGAGACCATCAACCGCATCATCTCGGTCTTCCCGCCGCACCAGCAGAAGCAGATCCGTATCCAGCTCATGACCGTGATCAAGGCGGTCATCTCGCAGCGGCTGCTGCCGCGCGCCGACGGGCTGGGGCGCGTGCCCGCCGTCGAGGTCCTCATCTCGACGCCGTACATCAAGGACTGCATCGAGCTGAAAGAGAAGACCAAGCTCATCCGCGACGCCATCGCCCAGGGAACGTCGCAATACGGGATGCAGACGTTCGATCAATCGCTGTACATGCTGTACAAGAGCGGGCTGATCACCCTCGAGGAGGCCATTCGCAGTGCCTCCAACCCCGATGAGCTCAAGCTCCGCGTGCAGGGGATCCAGTCCACCTCCGACGCGTCGCGCGAAGAGATGGAGTCGACGCTCGAGACCGCTCAGGAACCGTCGCCGTTCGCGGCGGACAGCCCGTTCGAGTTCGGAGGCAAGGAAGGCGGCGACCGGCTGCGGTGACCCCCACGATCCACGAGGCTGCTCTCCGGTTGCTCGCCCGCCGCGCCTTTTCGCGACGCGAGCTCGCGGAGCGGCTGGCGAGAAAGGAGTACCCGGCCGCTGCGGTTACTGCTGAGCTGGCCCGTCTCGAGCGGGCCGGGTTGCTCGACGAGGACGAGCTGGCCCGCTCGATCCGGCGGGAGCACCTGCGACAGGGGAAGGGGAGATGGGCGATAGCCGGTGCACTGCGGCGGCGTGGTGTCGAGCCGTCGGCTGCGGCTCGGGTCCTCGGCGATCTCGCCCCCGAGGAGGTTGCCGAGGCGTTGGCCGGGGCGGCCGCAAAGGCGATGGCCAAGCACCCCCTCTGGCGAGAGCTACCGCGGGAGCGGGCGAAGGTGGTACGGTATCTGCTTGCGCGCGGCTTCGACGCTGCCGAGGTGCAGCGGTTGGTAGGCCACGCCCTCGATGAGGAGAACGATGCAGGTCAGACCTTCGACTCGGGAGATCCGTAAGGCATTCCTCGACTTTTTCGCCGGCCACGGGCACCGCGTGGTGGCGTCCTCCTCGCTCATTCCGGGCGGCGATAGCACGCTTTTGTTCACCAACGCGGGCATGAACCAGTTCAAGGACGTGTTCGTCGGCCGCGAGACACGCGACTACGTGCGGGCCGCCTCGTGCCAGAAGTGCGTGCGGGCCGGTGGCAAGCACAACGACCTCGACAACGTCGGCTACACGGCGCGCCACCTCACGTTCTTCGAGATGCTCGGCAACTTCTCGTTCGGCGACTATTTCAAGGCCGAAGCGATTCGCCTCGCATGGGGCCTACTGGTGGATGTCTACGCGTTGCCGGTCGAGCGGCTGTGGTTCACCGTCTACACCGACGACGACGAAGCCGCGCGCCTGTGGCAGGAAGTCGGTGCCCCCCCCGAGCGCATCCTGCGGTTCGGTGACAAGGACAACTTCTGGGCCATGGGCGAAACCGGTCCTTGCGGCCCATGCAGTGAGATTCATTTCTACCAGGGCGACGACCTGGCGGGCAACCAGCCGGAGCTGGTGAATGGCCCAGGCGATGAGACGGTGGAGATTTGGAACTTGGTGTTCATGCAATACGAGCGTGACGCGGCGGGCCATATGCGCCCGCTTCCCAGGCCATGCGTGGACACCGGCGCCGGACTCGAGCGGGTCACCGCAGTCAAGCAGGGGGCGCGCTCGAGCTTCGATATCGACGTGTTCGCACCGGTTTTCTCGCGCCTGGAGCAGATTTCGAACCAGGCGTATGAGGCGGCGGGTGAGCTCGGGCCGGCGTTCCGGGTGATCGCCGATCACGCCCGGGCGACCGCGTTCCTGATGACCGACGGCGTTGTGCCCTCCAACGATGGACGCGGCTATGTGCTGCGCCGGATCATCCGGCGTGCTCTGCGCTACGGACGCCAGCTCGGCCTCGACGGTGTTTTTCTCGCCGACGTGGTCCCCGCGGTAATCGAGGCCATGAGAGAGGATTACCCCGAGCTCGTCGAGCGTTGGGGTGTGCTCGAGCCGGCGTTGCGGGCCGAGGAGGAGCGCTTCGCGAGAACCCTCAACCTCGGCACCGACGTCGTCGGGCGCGAGCTGCAGCGCCTGAAGCGTGCCGGCGAGGCGATGGTGCCGGGGATGCTGGCGTTTCGCTTGTACGAGACGCACGGCATCCCGTTCGACCTGCTGCAGGAGTTCGCCCAGGAGGAGGGGCTGCCAGTGGACCGCGAGGGGTTCGAAGCGGCGCTGGCTGGAGCCCGCGAGCGCGGCCAGGAGAGCTGGAAGGGTGATCTCCTCGCCCACTTCAGGGAGGAGTACGAGCGGCTCGTGGAGCACGGTGTCCGCTCGCAGTTCGTCGGCTACCGGGAGCTCGTCGTGGACGACGCGCGCGTGGTGGCGCTGCTCGGGGAGGGTGGCCAGGTCGAGGCGCTGCACGGTCCCGGTGAGGTGGTGTTGGACCGAACGCCGTTCTATGCCGAGGCGGGCGGTCAGATCGGCGATCGCGGACGGCTCGTGTGGGCCGGTGGAAGGGCCCAGGTGCGGGACACCCAGCGGCCGGTGCCAGGCCTCGTCGTAGTGCACGTCGAGGTGGAGGAGGGAACGCTGGTGAGCGGTCAGACCGTCCGGGCCGAGGTGCACCCGTGCCGGCGCCTCGACACCCAGGCCAACCACACCGCTACGCACCTTTTGCACGCCGCCTTACGGGCGGTCCTTGGCCCGGGGGCGCAGCAGGCCGGCTCGTACGTCGAGCCCGAGCGGCTGCGGTTCGACTTCAACTGGGGCCAGCCGCTTCTCGCCGAGCAGCTCGAGGCGATCGAGACGCTGGTCAACCAGGCGATCCGCAGCAACCACGAGGTCTCCGCGGCGGAAATGGGGATCGAACAAGCGCGCGCTGCCGGCGCGGTGGCGCTGTTCGGTGAGAAGTACGGTGAGACGGTGCGTGTCGTCTGGGTGAACGACGGCAGCGTCTCACGCGAGCTGTGCGGGGGCTGTCATGTGCAGCGGACCGGCGACATCGGCGCCTTCAAGATCACG
Source organism: Holophagae bacterium (assembly GCA_012516935.1). Taxonomy (GTDB): domain Bacteria; phylum Acidobacteriota; class Thermoanaerobaculia; order Thermoanaerobaculales; family Thermoanaerobaculaceae; genus JAAYVZ01. Next base: position 2,872 of record JAAYVZ010000016.1, on the reverse strand, counting down.
AGCGAGCGAGGGGTGGCGGCAGGGGTGCGGCGGATCGAGGCGGTGACCGGCCGCTGCGCGGTGGAGCTCTTCCAGGGGTTTCACCGGGCGCTCCGCGTAGCGACGGCGAAGGCCAACGTCGGCATCGACGAGCTCGGGGAGCTCATCTCCGGTCAGGAAAAGCGCATTCGGGAGCTCGAGCAGGAGGTCAAGGGGCTCAAGCTCAAGCTGGCCGCGGGTGGCAGCAGCGAGCTCGAGGTGCAGGATGTGGCCGGTGTGGCGTTGCTGGTCCGCGAGGCGCCACCGATGGGGGCCCCGGAGCTGCGCACGCTCGCCGACACACTCCGTGGTAAGCTCAAGTCGGGTGTGGTCGTGCTCGGTATGCCGAGTGAGGATGCGGCCACGCTGCTGGTGGCGGTGACGGACGACGTCGCCGAGAGGGTGGACGCGGGCGAGGTGGTGAAAAGGCTGGCGCCCATCGTGGGTGGGCGCGGTGGCGGCAAGCGGACGCTGGCGCAGGCCGGCGGTAAAAGCCCCGAGAAGCTCGGGGAAGCGCTGGCGGCGGCGGCGCAGGTGGTGAAGGAGCTTCTGGGTTGAGGGAAATACCTCTCGGTGCGATCGCGATCCTGGTGGCCTCGGCTGCGGTGGCCGCGGAGCGTTCGGCAGGGGTCATGATCTTCACCGCTCCCGACGGCACCCGCAGAATCGTGAACATCCCTGCCGCCGATTCCCGGAGCGGTGCGGGAGCGGTTCCCGAAGCGGCGACGGCGCGGCGCAAGGAGCTGTGGCCGACGGTCGAGGAGATGGCGCGCGCACACGGCCTCGACCCGCTCCTCATCGACTTGGTGATCCGCATGGAGTCGGGTTATAACCCCCGTGCCCTGAGCCCGAAGGGCGCGCAGGGGGTGATGCAGCTCATGCCGTCGACGGCCAGGCTGTACGGGGTCATCGATGCCTTCGACCCCTTCGAGAACATCGGTGGCGGTGTACGCTACCTCCGCGACCTGCTCCTCCGTTTCGACTCCAACCTGGCGCTGGCGCTGGCGGCCTACAACGCCGGCCCCGAGGCCGTAGCCCGGCACGGTGGGATACCTCCGTACGAAGAGACGCGCACGTACGTCAGCTCGATCCTCTCGGCGTACCGGAGCGACTCCCCGGGGGCGCGCCTGAGCGGGGGCTTCGGCAAGCCGGCAGCCGCTCCGCCCTCAGCGGCACAACCAGCCCCGGTTGCCGCTGCCGCTCTGAAGCGTCCTGTCCGTCCGGTCGCCGTGATCGAGACCGGCGGCGGCAGGTTGGTGTCCAACGCGGTGAGGGCCGGTGAGGCCCCGATCACCCGCCGTCTGGCGTTCCGGTAGCTCGGGGCGAGCCCGCTGCTGGGGGACCGAGGCCGGGCGTTCCCACGCCGAGCCGACTGATATGATGTCGCGCTCGGGAGGGGCGATGCGTATCTTGTCAGGAGTCCAGCCTTCGGGGAACCTTCACATCGGGAACTACTTCGGTGCAATCCGCCAGTTCGTGGCACTGCAGGAGGAGCCGGGCAACGAGTGCTACTATTTTTTGGCCGACCTGCACGCCATGACCACCATCAAGGACGGCTCCGAGTTACGCCGGCTCTCGCTCATGGTGGCGGCCGACTACATCGCCCTCGGCCTCGACCCCGCCCGGTCGGTCCTCTACCGCCAGTCGGACATCCTCGAGGTCGCCGAGCTCGCCTGGATGCTCTCGACGGTCACGCCGATGGGCCTGCTGCAGCGCGGACACTCGTACAAGGACAAAATCGCCAAGGGCATCACGCCGAACCACGGGCTGTTCGCGTACCCGGTGCTGATGGCCGCTGACATCCTCATCGTGCGAGCTGACAGGGTCCCCGTCGGCAAGGACCAGAAGCAACACCTCGAGATGACCCGTGATATCGCCGGCGCCTTCAACCAGGCGTATGGTGCCGAGCTGCTGCGCATCCCCGAGGAGCTGATCCTGCCGGAGGTGGCGGTGGTACCAGGGGTCGACGGCCAGAAGATGTCCAAGTCCTATGGCAACACGATCGACATCTTCGCCCCGGAAAGCGAGCTCCGGAAGCGGATCATGTCGATCGTCACGGACTCGACCCCGGTGGCCGAGCCCAAGCCTACCCGTGGCAACTCGCTGTACGCGCTCCTCAAGCTGTTCACCCCGGCGGAGGCGTGGCCCGACACCAAGCGCCGGTTCACCGAGGGTGGGACCGGGTACGGTGAGCTCAAGAAGGTGCTGCTGGGGCTGGTCCTCGAGCGTTTCGGCGCGGCCCGCCGGCGGCGCGAGGAGCTGCTGCACGACCCGGGCTACGTCCAGCAGGTGCTGCGCGTGGGGCGCGAGCGCGCCATGACGGCGATCTCCGAGGTCATGACCGACTGCCGCCGTGCCACTGGTCTGGGGTGGTGAGGAGCGAAGCGAGAGGGTGCGATCTGGAGTCGGCCCGGGATGCGATTGTGAGCGGGCGAGGGAGAGGGCGTCTGGGACCACTCCCAGGTTTTCGGTCGCCGAGTCTTTGCGGGTGAGGACCAGGCTCCCGCTCGAGCCCTTGGCGTTCGCCGGGAAGCCGGTGCGACGAGCGGCCCCACCGGAGCGGGGCCGCTGGTGTACCGGGAAGACGGGGCAAGAGGTCTAGCCCGCATTTCTCACCGCACGCATTTTTGCAGTCGGTGGGGTGGTTGTGGTGGGGTGGGAGTGTGATTGTGGGGTACGTGCCGGGGTGTTGGCGATGAGGATGTGCAGTCGCGTCGTCGTGTACGGGGTTGTGGGGCACACAATGGTCTGTCAGCCCACACCTCGGCCTGAAAGATGATGCACAGCATCGAGATGCGGTAGGACGTCAGGCCGGCAATGGGCCTGCGCGTCGGAGATTGGCGCAGGCCGCGAG
>JAAYVZ010000015.1 GCA_012516935.1 Holophagae bacterium | reverse complement strand
TCCGTCACCCCGCCCGACCCCTACAACGCAAAGACCTCATCCATGCCCTGCATGTTGTGTTTTCGCGCTAAGATGCGAAACGCACGAATATGCGATACGTCGACAGGCGACGGCGGGTGATGGCGGGGAGGCGGATGCCGACCTGGGCCGGACTTGCGGCGCTGGTGCTGGCGGTGGGCGGGAGCGCGGGCGCGGAGCGGCTGGCAGTGCGCACGTTCGGCGTCGCGAACGGCCTCGCAGGCGATTGGGTCACAGCGCTCTCCCGGGACTCCCGTGGCTACCTCTGGGTGGGCACCGCGACTGGCCTGTCGCGGTTCGACGGCAGCGCGTTCGTGTCCTACTCGAGACGTGACGGCCTGCCGAGCGAGATCACGCGCGACATCATGGAGGACCACACCGGAGCGATGTGGTTCTCGACCGACGGCGGGCTCGTACGCATGCGGGAGGCGCGCGACGCGTCCGGCAGCCTTTTCGAGCCGCTCGAGCTGCCAGGCGCGCGCGGGCCCGGGCCGCTTCTCGAGGATCGGAGCCGCGTCGTCTGGGCGGCCGCCGGCCCCCACCTGTTCCGTCTCGACCTCGCAGCCGGTGTCCCCGAGTTCCAGGAGGTCGAGGTGCCATACCGCTGGGGCGGCAACACTGACCCCAGGGTCAACGCCATCGCCGAGGGACCGGACGGCAGCCTGTGGGTTGGTACCACGGTGGAGCTGCTCAGACGCCTGCCGGACGGGCGCTGGGTCAACTACCGGACGCCCCAGTCCGACGATCGCGACCACTCGACCTCGACCGTGGAGTCACTGCTTTTCGATAGCACGGGCACCCTCTGGATCGGCGGGGCGAAGATCGTCGCCTACCGTCCGGAGAGCGCGGGGGCGGCGCTCGCTGGCGAGCGTTCAGTGACCGCCAGGGCCGTGTCGGGTGGGAGCGGCGGCACTCTGGGCCAGGAGCCCGGGACGGCAGTCGTCTGGGGGGCGGCCGGGGGAGTCCCCGCCACCGGTTGGGAGGGCTTGGTCGCCGGCCGCGACGGCACGATCTGGGCCCCGAACATCCTCGGCCTGTTCGCTTTCCGCGGTGGCGTTCCGAGCGTGCTGAACCGCGGCCGGGGCCTGCCCGTGGACTCGGTTACCAAGGTCGCCGAGGACGAGGAAGGTGGGTTGTGGGTCGGCACCCACGAGCGCGGTCTGGTGCGCGTCGACACCGCGGGGTTCTCGAGCCTGGAGACCGAGGACGGCCTTCTCACCGAGAACATCGCCAGTGTCGTCCCGGACGGGCACGGAGGCGTGTTCCTCTCCGCGTATCCGCCCGGAAAGGGCCAACACCATGTCGAGAGCGGGCGCGTCGAGGCGATCCGCTGGCGCCTTCCGCCGGGTGTGACCTATCTCGGATGGGCGAGCGTGCAGGGCACGCTGCGGGACCACCTCGGCGACTGGTGGCTGCCCACCGGTGACGGGCTGCTCCGGTACCGCAAGGTCGACCGCTTCGCCGACCTCGGTGCGTGCGAACCCGTGGCGAGCTACGGCACCAAGGACGGGATGGGCGGGAACGAGGCGTTCAGGCTCTTCGAGGACTCGCGCGGGGACCTCTGGCTGGGGGTGTTCGGGGTCGGGGTCGTCAGGTGGGAACGGGCCACGGGGAGGTTTCGCCAGTTCCCGCTGCGCCAAGGCGTCGCCGAGTGGCCGGCCATGGCGTTCGCGGAGGACCACCACGGAGCGGTCTGGGCCGGGATGTGGGCCGGCGGCCTCGCACGGTTTTCGGGTGACAGGTGCGACCGGTTTCCGCCGGGAGATGGCCTTCCGGCCGGCACGATTCGGACCCTTCTCGTCGACCACGCCGGGAGGCTCTGGGTCGGGACGATGCGCGGCGGGTTGCTGCGGACGGACGACCCGGGCGCGGAGCACCCGGCGTGGGTGGCGTACACGACCTCGAACGGCCTGGGGAGCGACGGCGTTGTCTGCCTGACTGAGGACCGGTTCGGCCGCATCTGGGCCGGTACGTGGCGGGGCGTGGATTGTCTCGAGCCGTCGACCGGTCGGATCTCCCACTACGACACCTCCAACGGGCTCGTCAACAACACCGTCGTCGCCGCGGCCTGCGACGATCGCGGGGACCTCTGGTTCGCCACCCAGGCCGGGGTCTCGCGTCTCCGACCCGTGCGGGGCGCGCTTGCCAAGGCACCGCGGCTCGGCATCGTCGAGGTCCGCTCCGGCGGCACCGTGTTCCCTGTGCCCGAGCTGGGTACGACCTCCGCCGGACCGCTGCGCTTTCCGGTTGGCGCCGATAGCTTGGAGATCGCATACGCGGGGATCAACTTCATGCCCGGCCAGCAGCTCCTCTACCAGTACGCGCTGAGAGAGGGAGGTGGCTGGTCGACGGCGGCCGCCGAGAGGCGGCTGCACCTTGCCGGGCTCGGCTCGGGAAGGTACCGCCTCCGGCTCCGGGCGGTGCGCAGCGACGGGGTGACGAGCGAGGTGGCCACGGTCGCCTTCGCGATCCCGCCGCCGGTGT
>JAAYVZ010000088.1 GCA_012516935.1 Holophagae bacterium | reverse complement strand
CTGGTGGCGCGCGACGGCACGCTGTTCGGCAACCGCCACGCCGCCAACGTCGCCAAGCGGTTGGGGTGGCTCGACCTGCCGGCACGCAGCCGAATAGTGTTGCCAACGCTCCGGCAGCTGGTGGCCGAGCTCGTCGCCGACGGCGTCGACACGCTCTACCTGCTGGGCATGGGCGGCTCGTCGCTCGGCCCCGAGGTGTTGCGGGTTATCTCGGGCGCGCCCTCCGGCCGCCGGCTGGTCGTCGCCGACACCACCGACGCGGACCGCGCCGCGGCGATGCTCGACAGCTTCGAGCCGGCCCGCTCCGTAGTGCTGGCGGTGTCCAAGTCCGGGACCACGGCCGAGACCGCGGCGCTGCAGGCGATCCTCGCCCAGAGGTTGCGGGACGTTTTCGGCGACGGTGCCCGGCGACGGCTCGTGGCGCTCACCGAGCCGGCATCGGCGCTGGCGCGACAGGCCCGCGGCGAGGGTTGGCGGGCGGTCCTCACCCATCCAGTCGATGTCGGCGGGCGTTTTTCGATCCTCAGCGCCGTGGGGCTGCTGCCGGCGATCTGGCTCGGCCTCGACGCCGACACCTTCCTCGCCGAGGGCGCGCACGCGCTCGCTAGGCTCGAGGTCGACCACCCGGCGGTGCAGCTCGGCCATCACATGGCCGCGGTGTGCGCCGAGGGGTGGGGCAAGCTCGCCTGGTGCGCCTCACCGGCGCTGCAGCCGTTCGGGATGTGGGCCGAGCAGCTCGTGGCCGAGTCGACCGGCAAGGAACGCCACGGCATCCTACCGGTGATCGTCGCCGATCCCTCGAGGATGGAGGCATGGCCGCACACGTTGGCGCTGTCGCCGCGGTTTGCCGACGAGGATGTGACGGCGCTCGACACAGGGCTGGAGCGGCTGATTGCGACCGGTGTCCCGGTCGTGCGCTGGACGCTCGGGCGGCACCAGCTCGCCCAGCTCTTCGTGGGGCTCGAGCTCGCCACCGCGATCGCCGGCTGGTTGCTCGGCGTCAACCCGTTCGACGAGCCCGACGTGGTGCGCGCCAAGGAGCAGGCACGCGCCGCGCTGGCCGCCGGCCATCGCGAGTACCCGGCGCCGACCCTCGATCCGGGAGCGGCGCTCGCTGGCTTCCTCGACGGCATCGGCGCCGACGACGCGATCGTGCTGCTGGGGTGGATGGTGGAGACGGCGGACAGCGCAGCGGCGCTCGACGGGCTCGCCGGGCGCCTGGCCGCGCGCCACGGCGTGCCGGTCACGACCGGTTTCGGCCCGCGTTATCTGCACTCGACGGGACAGCTCCACAAGGGCGCCCCCGACCGCTTACGGGTCGTGCTGCTCTCCGGCGAGCCAGCACGCGACGTGCCGATCCCGGGCCAAGCGCACACCATCGGCCAGCTCCGCTGGGCGCAGGCGCTGGGCGATCTCGCCGCGCTGCGCGAGGTCGCCCGCCCCGTCCTGCACCTCCACTTTGGAAGGGATCCGATCGCGGGCCTGTCGTCGTTGGCCTGATCGCTGCTTCACCTCCAGGCCGTGCAGCTTCCGCGCTTGCTTTCCAACGCCTTCAGGCTCGGACCTGGGGTAGCATGGCTCGAGGAGGTGCAGCGCATGCCGCTGGTACGCATCGACATGTGGGCGGGACAGGGCCCGGAGGTCAAGCAGGCCCTGGTCCGGAACGTGACCAAGGCGGTGGTCGACGCGGTCGGCTGCCCGGTCGAGGCGGTCGAGATCCTGATCTGCGAGCAGGACAAAGCCAACTGGGCGCAGGGTGGCGTCACCCACGCAGAGCGCTTCCCCAGCCGCTGAGCGCTCCTCGCACCACGATCAGGCCCCTCGGGGGCCGCACTGGATCTCCACCCGGGCATCCTCGCCTTCGCGGCACCGAAGCCTGTAGCGCCGGCCTTCGTCATCCTTGACGATCCAGACGGCCTCGAGCGGCCCACCGGCCGTCTGCCCCCCTTCAACCCAGCGCCACTCCTCCTCGACCTCGCGCCGCTCGCTGGCGACGATCACCGCCTGCGGCCGCTGTGCGGCCTTGTGCTCGCTCCGCCACTCGACGCGGGCGACCAGCGAGATCCACTCGGACGACACATCTGAAGGGTACACCGCTGACAGCTTCGATCGATTTCCCAAGCTTGCCTCCGAGGTTGCTCGCGCCAGCCTCTCGGCGCTGCTGCTACAGTGGCCGGTGTGCCGGACGACCGGCGAACGGGAGGGCACGATGATCAGGGCCAAGATCGAGCAGGCAGTGGGAATCCTCAACGAGCTGGACATCGACGTCTGGATGCTGTTCGCACGCGAGTCGGCAACGGTGCACGACCCCTCGTTCGACCTCGTGGTGGGCGGCAACTGCACCTGGCAGTCGGCGTTCATCCTCACCCGCACCGGCGAGCGCATCGCCATTCTCGGCTCGCTCGACGTGGCCGCCCACACCATGCTCGGCCACTACCCCGAGATCGTACCGTACGTGAAGGGCGTCTCCGAGCCGTTGCGCGAGATACTGCGTCGGCTCGACCCGCGGCGCATCGCCATCAACTACTCGCTCAACGACGAGATGGCGGACGGTTTGACGCACGGGATGTTCCTGCTGCTGCAGGACATCCTCAAGGATACCCCGTACGCGGCACGGCTCGAGAGCTCGGAGGAAATCATCGGCCGGCTACGAGCCCGCAAGATGCCGCCCGAGATCGAGCGCATCGCGCGCGCCTGCACCGAAACCGTGGACCTCTTCACCCAACTCGACCGGAGGCTACGCATCGGACTGACGGAAAAGCAGATCGCCGCCATCATGGTGGAGATCATGGAAACCAAGGGGCTCGAACGCGCCTGGGACGCGGACCACTGCCCGGCCGTCTTCACCGGCCCTGAGTCCGCTGGCGCCCACGCCGGGCCGACCGATCGCGTCATGGAGGCCGGTCACCTCATGAACGTGGATTTCGGGATGCGAGTGGAGGGGTTCTGCTCCGACCTCCAGCGCACGTGGTATTGCCTGCGCCCCGGCGAGACCGCACCGCCCGAGGTCGTCATGCGGGCGTTCGAGGCGGTGCGCGACGGCGTCCACAAGGCTGCGGCGTTCTTGCGGCCCGGCGTCAAGGGCCACGAAGTCGACGCCGTGGCGCGCGGCCACATCGTCGCCCAAGGGTTTGCCGAGTATCCACACGCCCTCGGCCATCAGATCGGGCGCCAGGCCCATGATGGCGCTGGCCTGCTCTGCCCGATCTGGGAGCGCTACGGCACCAAGCCGTACTCGGTGGTCGAGGAGGGCCAGTGCTACACGCTCGAGCCGCGCGCAATCGTGCCCGGATACGGCGTCGCCACCATCGAGGAGATCGTCGTCGTGACCGCCGACGGCTGCCGGTTCCTGTCCGACCCACAGATGGAGATCATGTTGGTACGGGCCTAGCCGGCAACGAGAACGCGCGACTCCAGCCTCGTGGCGGGGCGATGAGCATGACCGATCGTGCCGCGCCCGCTGCGGCACCCATCGGCGGTGCGTCGAGGTCATCCCCGGCTTCCGGGATGTTCCGAGCTTCCTGCTCGAGGATCGCGACCCCCTGGGCGAGAACGAACGACACCATCCGAGAAGCGACGATCCTCGATACCGCACCCGAGCCACCCGAGCGTCTGGCGAAAGCTCCTCTGCAGCCGCCGACTGCCTACTACGACTTGCCCATCCGGACGACGTTGTCGTCGTAAATCCAGCCCAGTGTTCCGTCGGGCGCGCGCACCAGGTAGAAATCGCCTACTTTGTCGAACGCCATCAGCTCGGTGCCCGAGGGTACGACGACCTTGACGCTCCCATACTCGGTGGGATCGGACTTGATCTCGGCCTCGCCGACGTCGACGAAGAGGTGCTCGGGCTCGTCGTCGCGCACCGCACGCTTGAAGACGAACCCCGTCTTTCCCTCGTCGAGCCTGACCTGGTAGAAATCACCGGTTTTCCCGATCCGCTTGAGCTTCGTTCCCGCTGCGAGTTCGGCCACGATCGTGCTCATCGGCGAGGGGCCGGCGTGAACGCTGGCGCTCATCGAGCGCACGTACAGCGTCCCCGGTGGATCGTCGTCAAGAGCGTCCTTATGGATCCACCCAGCATTCCCGCCCGCGAGCTCGACGCGGTACCAGTCGTCGCGCTTGTCCACCGGCCGGACCTCGACACCGATATCGAGCGTGGTGATGACCGGCGCGTAGGCGCTCGGAGAGCGGCGAACCTCGGCTCCCGCGTCCTCCACCCACAGCCTCCCGACATCCTTCTTGGAGACCAGCTCGTCGTAGATGTAGCCCTTCGTGCCGTCAGCCAGCCGCACCCGGTACCAGTCGTCGTCATGGTCGAGCGCTTTCATGCGGGTGCCGAAGGTGACGATGCCGATCACCTCGCTACGTACCGTCGGGGCGCTGCGAATCCGGGCGCTGCTGACCTTGACGAACACAGTCTTGCCGTCGTCACCGGCCGACGCCACCGCCCCCGCAAAGATCAGGCAGAAGCCCACCACGCCCAAACTCGGGAGCCGGCCCTGTCTCATCGATTGTCCCATGTAGCCCTCCTTCTTCAGCCGTCTGATCATATTTTACCTGCTCGCACCCTCTTTCCACCCACCGTCCGAGCTTCGACCGAAGAGGCGCCAGGATCTGGTTCCGAGTCGCCGGCTCATCCTCGGCTGACCACCTCAGCGGTATCGGTCTCGCTGGCCCAGATCCTCGCCTCGATGAAGACCCTGACGAGGTCGGCGTCGAGCAAGCCCTGATGCGCCTCGTCCTCGATGATCGCCAACGCGCGCTCGGGCGGTACGGCACGCTTGTAGGGTCTATCGCCTGCCGCGAGAGCATCGTAGATATCCGAGACCGTCATCATTCGGACCTCGGGGGGGATACGCGCCCGATCCAGGCGGTTGGGGTAGCCGGTACCGTTGAGCTTCTCGTGGTGTCCGTAGGCGATCTCGGGGATCCTCCGGTAGCGCTTCGGCCAGGGAATGGTGAGCAGGAAGTCGTAGGAGTGGGAGACGTGCGATTCGATCTCCCGGCGCTCCTCCTCGTTGAGCGAGCCTTTGGGAACCGATAGCACCCGCAGCTCGTCGGGGAGCAGGAACGGCGTCTCATCGCCGTTCACCCCCGGGAAACGCGCTTGCTCGACCTCGACCAAGATGTGCCGCGTCTCCCGGTTGAGGACTGCCGGCTCGTTGGCGCGGACGACCGCACCGAGGAAGGAATCGATCTCGAGGGTCGAGCGCTGAAAGGCCTCCGAGATTCGCGCCACGTCGTCCTCGGTCGGCGCCCTCCCTTCCCGGCAGAGGGTGTCCAGCAGTCGCTTGAGGATCGCTACCTCGCGCGCTCGCCGCGCGTGGCGGAAGCGCTCCTCGACCAGCTCGAGGCGTTCCGGGAAGAGCTTCTTGCCCTTGGTCAGCACTGCTTCGCGCACTCCCACCTTGCCGAAGTCGTGGAGCAGGCCGGCGTAGCGGAGCTGGGTGATCTCGTCAGGCGTGAAACGCAGCCCTCGGTACGCTGCTGGTGGTGCCTGCTCGACCGCCCGCGCCAGCTCCACCGTGTAGTGGGCCACCCGCAGCGAGTGGCCCGAGGTCGACGGGTCGCGCTGCTCGATGGCGGTGATCGAAGCCCGTACGAAGCCCTCGAAAAGGCTCTCGATCTCCTTGACCAGCCGGGTGTTCTCAATTGCGACGGCAGCCTGGGCAGCGAGCGCCCGCAGCACCGCCACATCGTCGTGGCCGAATGGCACCACCGCCGCGTCGGCCGCTGCCGCAGAGGTGATCCTGGCCTGGGGGTCGGCTTTTCGGTTGAGGAGCTGTAAGACGCCGATCACCTCGCCGGCGCGGGTGGCCATCGGCACCGTGAGCAGTGAGCGGGTATGGTAGCCGGTCGCGACGTCGAATTGTGGGTTGAAGCTGTACGGCACATCGGGTGGTAGGTGGCGAACGTCCTCGACCCCCACGACTTCACCGGAAAGCGCAACGTAGCCGGCGAAGGAGGTCCGATCCACCGGCACGGTGAACGACGAGAGGCTCGTCGGCACCGAGTCGTTCTGCGAGAGAATGAAGCGCAGCGCCCGGACCCCGGAACTCGCCGCGATCAGATAGAGCGAGCCGGCGTCCGCAGCAACCAGCTCGCGGGAGGTCGAGAGAATGAGCGCGAGCAGCGTGTCGAGGTCGCGCTCGCCGGTCAGGGCGATCCCGACCCGCGCGAGGTCCAGCTTGCGGTCCTGGGCCACTCTCAACTCCCGCTCGATATCCAAAAGCCGAAGCCGCAGCCGCACGGCCTGCATCGCCGCATCGATCGCCGAGCCCAGCACCTCGGGAGAGGCGGCGGCGGGCAGACGCAGGAACGGCTGCACCGTCGGCGGCAACTCTCCCTCGCCAACGACGATCCACGTCCCCAGCGCCAACGCGGCGGTCGGCTGCATCATCGCTGCACTCGTGCTGACCAACACCACGGCGTCAGGGGGGAGCGGTGCCCCGAGCTGCAGCAGCCGCTCCTCGCGGCCACTGTGGCCGGCGAGATCCGCCGACACCAGCAGCGGGATATCCATCGTTTCGAGTATACCCGCCCAACCCATCCCACCGCTCGCCTCACGTTACTCCCAGCTTGCGGCACGCTGACGGTGCGGTGCGAAACCCGCGCGTAGCTTCCGGGGTCGTTCTGGCCAACACCGGGGCGTGCCCCTGCCCAACCGCTTACCGCGCTGGGTAGTAGCCGGCGAACGTGCGCGCCACGAGGCCTTCGCCCTTGACCTCGACGCTCACGGCTCGGAACTGGTCCCGGCTCTTGCTCGAAGGCGAGCGGTACGTGAGGAGGTACTGGCTGCGCAGTTGGGCGTCGATACGCGCGTAGACGGCTTCGAGATCGCCGCTTCTGGGTGCGAGGAAGAGCTCGCCTCCCGAGACTTCGGCCAGGTCACGCAGACGTTGGCGCAAGAGGAAATCCAACTTGGAGAGCTGAAAGCCGATCGGGAACACGGGTGTCCGGGCTGTCTTGACGTAACGCAAGGTCACTTCCCGCGCCGTCCGAGACGATGTGTCATCGCCGTCGGTCAGGACGACGAGCGCGGAGCGACCTCGTCGCCCACGGAACAGCTCGAGCCCGCGCACCACCGCATCGTTGAGCGCGGTACCGCCTTCCGGCACGAGCCGGGCAAGCACAGGTGCGATCGCGCTCTTGTCCGCGTTCCAACCGAGCTGTACCTGCGGCTCGAACGAGAACGTCATGACGAAGTACGAGTCCTGCGGGCGTAGAAGTCGGCTGGCGAACCCGGTGACCGCGTGCCGCACGGCAGCGAAAGACTCACGCATCGAGCCCGACGTGTCGACCAGGATCCCAAGGTTGAGCGGCAGGTCTACCGTGCTACCGAACGCCTCGATCGCCACCTCCTGTCCGTCCTCACGCACCGTGAAAGCGTCGCGATCGAGGTAACCGACCGGGACGCCCGCACGGTCGAAGACGTTGACGGGCAGCTCCACGACCTCCACCTGGAGCTCGGTCTGGAACCCCTGGAGGCCAACCACGCGCACCGCCTCGCCGCGCGTGCTATGAGGTCCCAGGACCTCGGCCGAGACCACCTTGGCGCTCGCAACCTCCGCGCTCGGCAGGCGGACCACGCACGGACAGGTGACCCAACGCGCCACCGCGCGATCGTCGAGCTTGAGGGTGATGCTCTCGGTCTGCTGGTCACTTCTCACCGCCACGGTGACCAGGGTCGTGCTTCCCTCCGGCGCGCCCACCATGAGCTCAACGGCAATCTGCTGCGGCGGGGCGTTGAGCACCAGTGCGTCCTCGCCGACCAACCGCCCATCGCGGGCGAATGCCTGGGCGGTGATCACGGTTCTGCGGGCGATCGCTCCGAGGTTGACCGAGACCGTCCATGGTCGCCGTTGCCGCTCGCCGAGCGGCTCGCCGTCGCAGGCAAACGCCACCCGCTCGGTCTGGGGTGGCGCCTCCACCTCGAGCTGCAGAGCGCCGATGCCCCCACTCCGGGGTGGCGGTAGGAAGCGAACCGCTCCCTCCGCCGCCGGGAGAGCCGCGAGCGCCACCGCCTCGACAGGCGCATCCGCACCTGGCTCGTAGGGCGTGTCGACACGCACGACATCGACCGTGGAGCTCCAGCTCCCGCTGGCGCCGCCCTCGAGTGCCTCCAGGAAAACTCGCACCTCACCCTCCCCGGCGGGCCACTCCCGCAACAGCAGGGCGGAGCCGTCAGCGGCCAGGGTGACGATCGAGGCCTGCGCATCCACGATCCTGCCTGTGCGAAGCAAGACCACTTTGACCTGGGCCCGCTCACCCACCCGTGCCCGGTCCTCGGGCGCAACTTGGACCGCCACGCCCACGATCATGGCCTGGGGACCCTTGCCAAGCGTTTGCACCTCAGCTCGGAGAGCCACCGGTTGTCCTACGGCGAAGAGCATGGCGCAGAGCAAGGTCGTCATGCGAGAACGATAACTCTTTTTCGTTGCGCTGGTTCGGGAAAACTGATCTGTAAAGATGAGTGCCTTACTATCAAATCACTCCCATGAACGATCAATACCCTTGACATCTTCACACTCAGGTTCTATATTGCCGATTGGAAGCCGCGCCACAGCGGCGGACGAAAGGAGAGAGCTAACCATGACTGGTATTATCCGTTGGGATCCGTTCCGTGAGATGGCCGGGCTGCAAGAGCGCATGAGCCGTTTGTTCGAGGAGGCATCGGGTCGTCGACGCGCATCCGATGACTTCATCACCGGCTCCTGGATACCGTCAGTGGACGTGCGCGAGACCAAGGACTCGCTCGAGATCTCGGTCGAGGTTCCCGGCATCGAGCCCAAGGATGTCGAGGTTTCGGTCGAGAATGGCATCCTTACCCTCAAGGGCAGCCGGTCGTTCGAGAAAGCCGCTGAGGGCGAGACCTACCACCGCGTCGAGCGGTCCTATGGCGCCTTCGAGCGGTCGTTCACCTTACCCACGAACATCGACTCCGAACGCGTGAGCGCGGTGTATCGCCATGGCGTCCTCAACCTTACCCTTCCCAAGCGCGAGGAGGCCAAGCCCCGGTCGATCAGCATCAAGATCGAGGACAAGTAGCTTCCTTCCTGGGCTCCAGTCAGGCGCCGGGTGGTCCCCGGCGCTTTTCTTTTTGCGCCGCTCGTGTACCCTCCCCCCGTGCCGCCTATCCGTCTCCTCCCCGATACCCTGATCAACCAAATCGCTGCCGGTGAGGTCGTCGAGCGCCCGGCATCGGTGGTCAAGGAGCTCGTAGAGAACGCCCTCGACGCTGGAGCTTTGCGCATCCACGTGCGCCTCGTTGGCGGTGGTCGCGACCTCATCGAGGTCGGCGACGACGGGTCCGGTATGGAGCCCGACGATGCCCTCCTCGCTATCGAGCGCCACGCCACCTCGAAGATCTCCGCTCCGGCCGACCTCGTGGCGCTGGGCACGCTCGGCTTCCGCGGCGAGGCGCTCCCGTCGATCGCGGCGGTTTCCCGCCTGACCCTCGAGACCGCGGTCGACGGCGGCGTCGGCACACGCATCCGCGTCGACTTCGGCCACACCGTGGGCGACGAGCCATGCGCCCGCCCGCGGGGCACGTGCGTGACCATTCGTGACCTGTTCGCCCAGCTCCCTGCCCGTCGCAAGTTCCTGCGCAGCCATGGCACGGAGCTCCGGCACTCGCTCCTGACGCTCTCCGCGCTCGCCTTTGCGCACCCCAACGTTGCCTTCCGTCTCGACCACGGCAGCCGCACTCTGCTCGACCTCCCCGCCACCCGCGACACAGCACGACGCCTACCCGACATCGTGGGTGTTGAGCGTGCTCGTTCCGCACAGCTCGTACGCCACCAGAGCGGTGACCTCTCGGTCGACGGCTTTCTCATCCCTTCGCGAAGCGCCCGTGACATCGTCGTCGCGATCAACGGCCGCATCGTGCGCGACCGCCTCCTGACCGGGGCCATCAACCGCACCTTGCGGGGGCCATCCGGCATCTTGGAAGCCGAGGCCTATCTCGAGCTCCGGATGCCACCAGAGCTCGTCGATGTCAACGTCCACCCCACCAAAGCCGAGGTCCGATTCGCCGATCCCGGCGCCGTCGTGGCGGCCCTCACGCAGGCCTTGGCCTCCCCGAAGCAGCGCCTGCATGCACCGGCTCCCGTACGGCGCATCGTCACGCTCGGAGCAAAGCCGGAAAGCCAGACCCGCCTCCCTTTCTCCTCGCCTCCACGTGCCTCTCGAACCACCCCTCAAGTTGCCGAAGGCGCTCCGCCGTGGTCGGGCGTGGCCTCGCCATCACCGGCCGCCTCGCTGGGTCGCTATCTCGGCCAGTACCGCGACACCTACCTGCTCGTCGAAGACGAGGATGGGCTGCTGATCATCGACCAGCACGTCGCCCATGAGCGGGTTCTCTACGAGGAGCTCCTGGCCCAGCCACAGGCGCTCGCGGTGCACCGCCTGCTGCTCCCAGAGGTCGTCGACCTCCCGCCCGAGCTGGCGGCGGTGGTTGAGGATTCCGTACCAGAGCTGGCCCGCCTCGGCCTCGACGTGGAAGCGATCTCGGGCGGCTCGCTGCGCGTGTTGGCGGTCCCAGCGAGCATCCCGGCCACCGCGGCTGGCCCCCTGGTCCAAGCGCTGCTCGTCGACCTCGCCGAGCCGGCGACCGCCGGGCAGCCGCTGCGCGAGCGCGCCGCCGCCTCGCTCGCCTGTCACGCGGCGATCAAGAAGAACCGCCCACTGCCACGTCCGGAGGCCGAGCACCTCCTGGCTCGCCTCGCCGGGCTCGCTGATCCGAACCGCTGTCCCCACGGTCGCCCGATCATGCTCCGTCTCCCCCTCCCCGAGATCGAGCGCCGCCTCGGACGGCGGTAGCCGCACCTACCCACGCGCGGAGTCGGCGGGAGCCGCTTCGTTGCGTTGGTTTTGACCGGCGCCCGCACGTCAGGCTTGGGGTGGCAGAGCTACCTTCGTTCGGCCGAACTCAGCGGCGCGAACGAAAGTCGGTCGGGACGCCGTAGCCTGCCTGTCGAGCCGGCCGCCGCGATCCTCGTCGACAACCGCGGCGGGCGATGGCGCCAGCAACCCTCTCAAGCTACCCACTCCTCTCGTGGTCGTATCGGTCGCGGGAGGATGGCATCCGGCCCGTGGACGGCTGGGAATACACCTCGCTGAGGAGGGTTGGCATACAACGTATAGTGAGATGCAGTCGCAACACAGGCCGGCGCATCTCGCCAAAGGAGAGATCGACATGGCACACCAGCTACCTCCCCTGCCCTACGGCTACGACGCTCTGGAGCCCTACATCGACGAGGCTACGATGCGTCTCCATCACGGCAAGCACCACCAGGCGTACCTCGACAACCTCAACAAGGCCGTGGCTGGCACGGCGTTGGAGAACCTCCCGATCGAGCAGCTCGTCACGGACCTCTCGGCCGTCCCCGAAGGCATTCGTACAGCCGTACGCAACCACGGTGGCGGGCACGCCAACCACACGCTGTTCTGGCAGGTCATGGCGCCCGGTGCCGGTGGCGCTCCCAGCGGTCCGATCGCCGAGGCGATCACCTCCACCTTTGGGAGCTTCGAGACCCTCAAGGAGAAGCTCACCGCCGCGGCCATGGGCCAGTTCGGCTCGGGCTGGGGCTGGCTCGTCGTCGGCAAGGACGGCGCTTTGGCCGTGACGAACACGCCGAACCAGGACACCCCGCTGTCCGCCGGCGCCACCCCGATCCTCGGCGTCGACGTCTGGGAGCACGCCTATTACCTGCGCTACCAGAACCGCCGCGCCGAGTACCTCCAGGCCTGGTGGAACGTCGTCAACTGGTCGAAGGTCAACGAGCTGCTGCGCGCTGCCCGCGGCTGAGGTGCTGCCGCCCCGATTGCCGCCTTGACGGGCCGGGGTTCGGCCCCTACCCTCCAGCTGTCGGAAGGGGGGACGGGTGGACGAAGGGATTCTCGACCGCGGGGAGCTGCTGAAGAGCATCGGCGAGGTCGCGGCGGTGTCGGTCGTGTACACCGCCCTCGGTCTCAGCCTCGGAGTGATGAGGGCGGCGCCACCGACACCGCTGCGGCTGGCGTTGGTGCTGCTGGTCAACCTCGTCGTCGTCATCGCGGCCTCGTGGTACGTGACCCACACCACCGGTAACAAGTGGATCGCGGCGTTCGGGACGGCGAGCGTCATGACCGCGACCCAGCTCCTGCTGCCCCGCCTCGAGCTCGCACTCGAAGCTCGCAGCGGCCTGCGCGGCATGGCCTTGATCGCGGTGCTCGGCGGGATCACCGCGCTGGTGGCGGCGTGTGGCCTCGTCCTCGCGTTCGGCCCGCCCGACGTCTACCCGGGAGGAGAGCCGGCGATCTGGCTGCCGTTCCATCCGCTCGCATACCTCTGGCGTCTCCCCGTCCTCGTCGTCGGCTACGCGGCGCTCCATGTCGTCGCCATCGAGGCAGCGCGTGCCATGGGGCCTTCCGGCCGCACGGACACGGACCTCGGCGACCTCGTCGTGGCACGCCTCGTGGCTGGGGCTGTCTGGGCGGGGGCGATCGCAGTGTGCACCCTGAGCCTTGAGGGGCGCCTCGCCGCCGTCGTCCGGGCACTGGTGGTCCTGGTCGTCATCGGCGGCCTCGGAGGACGGCTGATGCTCTACCTTCGCGCCTCGGTCGATATCTGGTTTCCCCGCACGCTGCTCCCGTCCGTGGCCGACTTCCTCGCCGTTCTCGCCGCCTCTTTCCTCCTCGTTCCTCCCCCCGAACCGTTTGACGACGAGGTAGAACCAGCCTAGCTCCGAGCTTCAGAAAAGACCGCTGAAGGGACCCTCCGGCGGTAGGGTGCAAAGCGCCTCGTACACCGAGGCGACCTGATCCTCGGGTATGTGAACTCCGAGAACCACGCCGCCGAGACGCGGCAGCACCCAGTCCACGACCCCCTGGCGGCGTTTCTTGTCCCGGTACACGAACGGGCGGACGTGCTCCCAACAGACATCGTCGATGCGTGGAAGCGGCGCCAGGCGCTCCAGCCGGCCCGCCCAGCTTTGGGCCTCTGCGGTCGACAACAAGCCGCGATCGCGGGCCAGTCTGAGCACCGCTAGCAGACCCCACGTCACTGCCTCGCCGTGCAGGAAGCGTCGGTAGTCGGTGGCGGCCTCGAGAGCATGGCCGAGCGTATGACCCAAGTTGAGCGCCTGGCGCGGCCCCCTCTCCCGCTCGTCGATGGCCACGACATCGGCCTTGACGCGCATGGCCCCAGCGATGAGCTCGCCTGCGCCATCGAGGTCGCCCTTCGAGACCGGCCCGAGCCAGCGTTCGACGAGGTGGTCGAGGGAGGACGGGGCGATGATCGCCGACTTGACGACCTCAGCAAGGCCAGCACGTCGCTCGCGCTCGGGCAGCGTGTCCAGGACCAGCGGGTCGACCAGCACCCCCAGCGGCGGCCAGTAACACCCCACGAGGTTCTTGCCGAGGTCGAGATTGATTCCGGTCTTGCCGCCGATGGCCGCGTCCACCATTCCCAGGAGCGTTGTCGGCACCGCCACCCACGGCAACCCGCGCAGCGTCACAGCGGCGGCGAACCCGCAAAGGTCGGTGACCACGCCCCCGCCGACACCGACGAGCACACTGTCCCGGTCGGCATCGTTGACGAGCAAGAACTGGACGATCTTCTCGACCGTGGGCCAGACCTTCTGATCCTCTCCTGCCGGAAGCTCCAAGATCGGGGCGCCGAGCCGGGTCGCCACGTCCCTGCCGCAAAGCCCGTGAACGTTGCTGTCGGTGACGACGAAACGCCGTCGGCCGGGGGCCACCTGGTCCACGTGGACAGCAATCTGCGCCAACAGCTTTTCAGCCACGAGGCCGACGGCCGGGCCGTCCGGATGGATGAGCTCGATCGTGTGCATCTAGACGCCGCCTACCGCCCCGAAGCGCCGCTCCACCTCGCGCCAGTTGACCAGGTGGCTGACCACCGCGTCGACGAACTCGGTGCGCCGGTTCTGGTACTTGAGGTAGTACGCGTGCTCCCAGACGTCGATGACCAGGATGGGGTGCCAGCCGGGCAGAAGCTGGTTCTGGTGCTTTTCGATCTGGAGGATGGCCAGCTCGCCTCCCGGCCCCTTGGCCAGGGCGCCCCAACCGGAGCCTTCGACGGCGTTGGTGGTGGCCCGGAGCTGCTTGTCGAAGACGGCGAACGAGCCGAACTGCTCACCGATCGCGTCGGCCAACACACCGTGCGGCTCCCCGCCGCCACCGGGCTTGAGGTTGGTCCAGAACAGGCTGTGCAGGAGGTGTCCGCCACCGGCAAACGCCACCTCGCGCGACCAGTGCTTGACCGACGCGAAGTCGGCTGCAGCCCGTGCCGCTGCGAGCTTCTCGATCGCCGTGTTGAAGCCGTTGACATAGGCCAGGTGGTGTTTACCGTGGTGGAGCTCGACGGTCTTGGCGTCATAAAACGGCTCCAGGGCGTCAACAGGGTACGGCAGCGGGGGCAACACAGCCTTCTGCATGGCGAGACTCCCTTCCTCACCGATTGTTGCACAGCGCCGAACGCGGCGGTGAGCAGCGAACGCTGACCGGAAGCCATACCACCGTTTTCGGCTCTCGACGCGGCGGACGGGTGGATCGGGGTATCCTCCCTCCGTGATCGATTCGCACGCCCACCTGACGATGTTCGATTCCCGCGAGCTGCCGGCGGTGTTGGAGCGCGCGACGGCTGCCGGGATCACCGATATCCTGGTGCCGGCAACCAGCCCCGAGGACCTCGGTGCAGTCGCCTCCCTGCGTATGGACAGCCCGATTCGCGTGCACAAGGCGCTCGGGATCCATCCTCACGAGGCGCGACACCTCGACGACGCGCTGAAGGCAAGGCTCGAGCGGCTCCTGGGGGGCAGCGACGTCGTCGCCGTCGGCGAGATCGGCCTCGACTACCACTACGACCTCTCGCCCCGCGAGGAGCAGCGGGCGGCGTTCCGCTGGCAGCTCGCCCTCGCGCGCGAGCGGGGGTTGCCGGTGGTGCTCCACCACCGCGAGGCGTGGGACGACTTCCTGTCGATTCTCGACGAGCACCCGGGGCTGCCCGGCGTCGCGCACTCGTTCACCGAGGGCACCGGCGGGGCGACCGCGATGATGGGGCGTGGCCTGCTGATAGGCATCTCCGGGATGGCAACCTTTCCGCGCGGCGACAACATTCGCGACGCCGCCCGCACGGCGCTGCCCGCCCGGCTTCTCGTCGAGACCGACGCGCCCTACCTGGCACCGGTCCCCCACCGCGGCAAGCGCAATGAACCCGCGTTCGTTCGCCTCGTCGCCGAAACCGTGGCCCAGGTCCGCGGCGTCGCGCTCGCCGACTTCGAGCGCGAGACCGACACCGCCTTCCGCTCCCTCTTCCTGCAAGGACAGTGATCGGCGATCAGTGGTCGGTGACCAGGGACTGCATTTGGTCCCCTGGCCTCGACCTCCGTTCACCGGTCACTGGCCGCACGGGCGGGGAGCCCCAGTGCCAGCCGGATGAACTCATCGCCGCGGAGCATGCCCAGCGAACCCGCAGCCGCCTGCACCTCGTCGTAGCCCTGCACCGCGTCAGGGGGAAGGCGCGGGTCCCAGATCGCCACCGGTACCGGATCGCTGGCGTGCGCGCCGGTCGATACCGGCGTCGGGTGGTCGGGCAGCACCGAGATCACCGCCTGGAGCCCGCGCGCGCGCACCCCGGCCAGGACATGGCGGACGAGCCGCTCGTCCAGCATCTCGAGGCAGCGGATCTTCAGCGCGAGGTCGCGGGCATGGCTCGCCTCGTCCGACGCCTCGACGTGCACGTACACGAAGTCGTGGTCGGCCAGCGCCTCGAGCGCCTGCTGCGCCTTCCCCTCGTAGTTGGTGTCCCACAGCCCGGTGGCGCCCGGCACCTCGATCACCGTCATGCCGGCGAGGCGCCCGAGCCCGCGCAGCAGGTCCACCGCCGAGATCACCGCCCCCTTGACGCCGAATCGCTCCTGCATCGTGGCCATCGTCGGACGGCGCCCGGGCGACCAGGTCCAAATGGCTCCAGCCACGTCCTTGCCCGCAGCACGCCGGCGGGCGTTGACCGGGTGCGAGGCGAGGATCGGCAGAGCGTCGGTGTACAGCTCCACGAGCCGCTCGGCGGTACGTTGCGCGGCCGGCGAGTCTGTCCTGGGGCTCGGCAGCAGCTCGCCGAGCTTCTCGCCGACGTGGTCGTGCGGCGGTGCGCAGACGACGGCGGGGTCGGCCCATCCGCCGCGCACCACCAGCAGGTGCCGGTACGACACGCCCGGGTGGAACGTCACCGGGAACCGTCCCCGACCGCCTCCCAGCTCGGTATCGAGGTCGCGTACGATCTCGGCCGCTTCATCGCTGTCGATGTGACCGGCGGAATGGTTCTTGATCCGGCCGCCCTCGATGGCGATCAGGTTGCAGCGCAGTGCCACGTCCTCCGGGCCGAGCTCGACGCCCATGGCAGCGGCCTCGAGCACGGCCCGGCCCTGCACCGCGCGTGGACCGTCGTAGCCGAGCACCGAAAGGTTGGCCACATCCGAGCCGAGTGGCCACCCCGGCTCGATGGTCTGGAACAGGCCGACTCGACCCCGACGCGCGACCTCATCCAAGTGTGGCTTCCGCGCCGCCTGCAGTGGCGTGCGCCCGTCGAGCTCCGGCAGCGGGCGATCCGACATCCCGTCGCCGAGGACAATGATCGCCTTCATGCGTACTCTTTCTGTAGCAGCGATTTGAAGTCCTCATACGAGTTGGCGATCGGGCGGTAGGACTCGGGCCTCGCGTCCAGCCCTTGGAGGCTCGGCGGCACCACCGGCTCGACACCGGTGAGCGCTCGCACCTCCTCGGGAAACTTGGCCGGGTGCGCCGTTTCCAGGCTCACGGCCGGCGTGTCCCGGTGTTCGGGGTGGCGCCCCCAGAAACGCTCGAGCCCAGCCCAGCCCACCGCTCCGTGCGGCTCCAGCAGCACCCGATGCACCTTCCATACTCGCTCGATCGTTGCCCGCGTCGCCTCGTCGTCGATCGAGACACCGAACAGGTCGCGGCGTAGGCCGCCGATGTCCGGTGCGCGGCGGACCGCGCCGGTCTCGTCCATCCACCCACCGTACAGGTCCACCAAGCGCGCCAGATTCGAGGGATGGCCGACGTTCATGGCGTTGGAGATACACTCCCGCGAAGGCTCGATCATCTGGTATCGGCCGGTCGACAGAAAACGCGGCACCTCGTCGTTGGCGTTGGTAGCGATGACCATGCGGGCGATCGGCAGCCCCGCGTGCCAGGCCAACATCCCACCCATCATGTTCCCGAAATTGCCCGATGGCACCGAGACCACGATCCGCTCGCCGCCGCCCACGTCGGTCAGGCGCGAGGCCGCCCACAGGTAGTACACCGACTGCGGCAGCAGTCGTCCGATGTTGATCGAGTTGGCGGAGGAGAGGTTGAGGTCGGCAAGCTCAGGATCGGCAAAGGCGCGCTTGACCAGCGCCTGGCAGTGATCGAACTTGCCATCGAGCGCCAACGTCGCCACGTTGCCGCCGAGCGTCGTCATCTGCTTGCGTTGGCGGTCGGAGACCTCGCGGATCGGAAACAGGATCAGCACCCGGATCCCCGGCACCCCGAGAAACGCCGAGGCCACGGCCGAACCGGTATCACCCGAGGTCGCAGTGAGGATCAGCAGCTCCCTCCCCTGCTCCCGCACCAACCGCCCGAGCGCTCGCCCCATGAAACGGGCCGCAAAGTCCTTGAACGACGCCGTGGGGCCCTGGTCGAGCCGCATGACGTGCGCTCGGCCGCTCACCCGCTCGAGCGGCACTTCGTAGGTGTAAGCGTCGGCGCAGATCTCGTCCAACACCTCGCGCGCAAACGTCCCCTCGACGTAGGGCCACAGCACCTCCGCCGCCAGCTCGGGGTACGCGAGATCGAACGCCCGCCGGAGCAGCCCGCTCCGGAGCACCGGCAGCGGTCGCGGCAGGTACAGCCCGCGATCGGGCGCCTGCCCCTGTAGCAGCGCCGCGGCGAGCCCGACCTCCGGCGCCATCCCGTTGGTGCTGTAGAACCTGATCACGGTCCGCCCCCAGCCCGCGGAAGATAGCACGGCCCAGCACCGGGCTTGGATCCGGGATCAGGCACCGAGGACCAGGCAGAGCTTCCGCTCTGCTTCGCCCGTGATGATCGGCTACTGCCCAGCGTGCGGCTTCAGAGCATCGAGGCCACGTAGGACGTCAGCTCTCCCAGCCTGTGCGTATAGCTCCCGAGCTCGTTGTCGTACCAACCGAAGACCTTCACGTGGGTCACCGGCACGCTGTACACCTTGTTCTCGGAGCCGCCCTCCGCCCCGAGGGCGCCAGAGGAGATCTCGATATCGACGAAACCGGTGCGGGTGTGCGTCTCCACGGCCTCGATCACGACCGCTGCGTTCTCGCCCTGCAGGTCGGCCGACACGTTCTGCTCCTCGCTGTACTCGAGCAGGCCCGCTGCCTCCCCCTGCGCGGCTTCGCGGTAGATCTGGTTGATCGAGTCCCTGTCGATCATCGGCCTACCGTCCTCCGTCATGTCGGTCTGGAAGGTAATGTTGAGGATGATCAGGCTCACGGTGCTGGTGGGCACCCTCACCGAGTCTGCCATGAAGCCGATCCTCGAGATCCCCGGCAGAACCTGTTCCAGCGCCTTCGCCGCCCCGGTCGAGGTGAGCACCACGTTGACGAGCCCGGAGCGCGTCTTCCGGAGGTCTTTCGCACCCGAGCCGGGTACGGCGTCGAGGACGGGCTGACTGGGCGTCAACGCGTGAACCGTGCTCATACCTGCCGTGATCATCCTGCGAGTGAGGTCCTTCTCCAGCAAGGGCTTCATCATGTGGGCCAGGGCGGTGGTCGTGCACGATCCGGACGAGATGACGGTGTGCCTGCCCGGCTCGAACAGATGGTGGTTGATGCCGTAGATCATCATGATGCTGTCGTCGGGATCGGGGGCGTTCTTCTTCTTGGTCTTGAACGGGGCGCTGATGATCACGGTCCTGGCTCCCGCGGCCAGGTGCCCCCTCAGGGATCCCCCGGACGCATCGGGCTCGGCGTGGTGATCGACGAACTTCCCGGTGCATTCGACCACCACCTCGACCTCGTGCTCCCGCCACGGAACCTCCCCGGGATTCCTGGCGCTGCGCAGCACGGTAACGTCCCGACCATGGATCCTCAGAAGCCCCCGGGACTCGTCGATCACGGCACAGTCCCTCCGCGCGCCGTGCCCGCCGAGCCATCGATGCAGCTTCCCGTACGTGCTGTCCTTCGTAAGGTACTGGGCCACCGATTCGAGCGATGTGCCGACTTCGCGACCCGTATTGACCACGAAGCGATCGAAGTCGCTACCGGCCAGATGGTGCCACAGCGTCAGCTTGCCGATCCTTCCGAGACCGTTGATCCCGAGCACTTTTTTCACGCTCATCGCCGACTCCTCCTGGACCTGCCCGGTTTTCTCACCTGACCGGGCTCCTGCGAACCGGCAACCGACCACCGAAGACATGGCCGGTTCTGCCATCTATGCTCAACCAGTCACCCGCTTGCAGATCGAGCCCAGCCAGCCGCGCCGTCTTTCTGGTCTCGTTGACCTCGAGATGGCGACAATCGACAACCGCGGTCTTCCCCAGGCGCTTCGCGGTCACGGCAGCGTGTGACGTGGAGCCACCCCTCGCCGTGAGTATCCCCTGGACTCGTATGATCATTGCAATGTCCTCCGGAACGGTGTCCGGCCTCAGGAGGACGATGCCACTGTCCGGATCCTCCGCGAGGAGGGTGTCGATGTGCTCGGGACAGACGGCAACCCTCCCCGCGTATGCGCCTCCGGAGACCCCGACTCCGATGGCCATGGGTTTGGCCGGCTGTTCCCCCTCCATGTCGAACACGGCCGTCTCGGAGGCGGGCTCGGATTCCATCGCCCTTTTCTGGAGTATGTAGAGGTCGTCCCTCGAGGGTGACTCGAAGGTGAACTCGATCTCCTGCGGGTCGTACTCCCGCACCGAGACCAGATCTCTCGCGACATCCAGCAACGCTTCGTAGATTTCCGGGAAGTCCTTCTCCAGCGAGCCATCAGAGCCGTTGTAGAGCGAACTCCCCTGCCTTTGAGCCTCCGACACCGGCAAGGGAAAGACGAGCCCTCCCACGAGGTCCTCACCCTGGCTGCAGACCGTGAAGTCGCCGAAAAGACGAACCCGGCGGCTATACGGCTCGTGCGGGTTCCTCGTGAACGTCACACCCGAGCCGGAGGTGCGCCCCCGGTTACCGAAAACCATCCGCTGTACGACAACTGCGGTGCCCCATTCGTCGGCGATCCCCAGGTAGTCCCTGTACAGCTTCGCCTGGGGCGAGTTCCACGACTCCAGAACCTTGTGGACGCAGGCGATGACCTGTTGGAAGGGTTCGTCCACGAACTCCACGCCCAGGTCCTCCGCGAGGGTTCGGTACGCGAGGGCGAGCTCACGCATCTGCTCCGGCTCGAAATCGAGCTTCAGATTGACGCTGTATCGCTTCTTGAAGCTTTTCATCAGGTCGTCGAAGCTGTCCCTGTCAACCCCGGCGCTCATCGCCCAGGTCTGGACGAACCTCCTGTAGCAGTCCCAGGCCGCCCATTCGAACCCTTCGCGTTTCGCGAAGCTGCCGGCGAGCTCCGGGGTCAGGCCCACGTTCACGAAGGTGGTCATGAACCCGGGCATCGAGATCGCCGATCCAGACCGGATCGAAAGAATCAGGGGTCTTTCCGGGTCACCGAGGCGCAGGCCGGTCATGTTCTCCATCTCGTCCAGGGCTGCGGCGATCCTGTCGATGGTATCCCTGTACATGGGTTCGTACGACATCGCTGGAAGAGCCGAGAACAGCTCGCCGGTGATGATGAAGCACTCGGGCACCCGGTGACCGTACGAAGCCAGGTTCTTCAGGCCCATTCCCTTGTATCCGAGAGTCATCTGGTCGTCTGTCTTGGGCTTCTTCTCGTGGAGGCTCGAGATCAGACCGTCGGGGTCGTAGTCCATCATCCTGGTCAGAGCATCGGCCGTGAGCTTGCCCTCCAGGTCCGACAGTTGCCTGTACTTGTTCCCAACGAAACGGTCCAGCGCCTGGATCCCCAGGGCTGACACGAGCACCTCCCGCAGCACGATCTCCGACACCGCATCCACCGAAAGCCCACTCGAGACGCACCGGCGGGGATCGTTCTCCAGCACGATCCTCAATATCTGGTCGGTGCTGAGGATGATGGCGCGGGACAGCTCGCTGACGCTGCGGGCCAGGAACTGAAAGATGTTCCTGTAGCGCTTGAAGGATATCCCGTGCCAGGCGAAGCTGGCCTCCAGGAGCCTGAGGTTCGATGACAGCGAGCGGGGATTGATACCGTCGAGCGAGAGCACCCGCTCGTAGCGCCGCAGATCCGCTGCGATCCGCTTCAGGTTCGAGCGGTTCACGAACGGATCGGGCGACTCTCCCGCGATGTCCTCGAGCAGGTGACCGAGGAGGGTTTCCAACCGAAAGACGAGCCCCAGGGCGTCGAACTTCGGCTCGGAGTAGCTGCCGAACATCGACGGGATACCGGCGGCGATGTGACGCTTGTGGTAGATGTTTTCGAAAGCCGTGGAGGGCTCGGGGTCGAGGATGACGTTCCTGAGCTGGTCCATCACGTCCAGTATTGCGTCGACCAACTCCCCCCTCGAGCGTGCCTCCTTGCGTTCCGACCACCCGGAAAGCGCGCTCGCGAACGCCTGCCTCGACTCGGCTGACAACGCCGTGTGACGGGCGACCTGCGCTTCCAGGCCGTCGGTGGAGAGGGTGTACTTCCTCTTGAGCAGCCTGTACAGGCCGAGCATCAGGGATACCCGCTTGGAATCCGTTCCAGCACCGCAGGATCCCGCACCCAGCCTAGCTTCCATCTCAGCCCGAGAAAGCAGGGACAGCTTTTCGAGCACGTCATTCAGACGCGCCTGGGAGACCGCCGGCTCGGCCAGGCGAGGATCGAGCCCCAGCAGGATCTTTCTCGGACCCGTCGCCCACTCGAGCTCGCGCTCGACCGACCCCAAGACGTTCGCGGAGACGAAGGGCTTGAGGTTCTCCGGATCCAGCGTCGCCCAGTAGCGAAGCACGGCCAGGCTGAAGTCGACGAGCCGGTTCGAGGATTCAGCGTGAATCTGCTTGCGGAGGAAGTGCATCAGCGAGTCGCGGCGCAAGCAGATCTCGTCGATTTGTGTCGAAACCGACCTCAGCTCTCCTTCGGCGCCGAGATCGTTGAAATACGTGGGGAAGGCGCGCATCAGTTGCTTGGCCACGAAGTATATGGGGCCGATATCCGAGTTCAAAAACCTCGTGATGTCCCTCTGGAAGAGATCCGTGTCGGAGATGAAGACGCCACCGAGCACCAAATGCACGTTCAGAGCGATTGCCAACCGCTCGTAGAGGGCGGGGTTCGACTCGATGATCCGCATCCAGCAGCGAATATTGGGTAGATGGAACGGATTGACCTCGGTCTCCCAGTCGTCCGTCGAGGCGCCCACGTCGGGGTGCTGGAACTCCCAGGAGAGGAGATCCTCGATCAAGTGGTCGGCAGCCTTGACGTTCGCGGCCTCGCCGATCGTCACGCCGATGGCCTCGTAGCACTCGAACCGGTTGAGCATGAACTCGCCGTGCTTCTGTCTGAAGAAACCGGTCAGCCTGCTCAGTATCCTCTCGATATCGACCTGCCGTGCCGGGCGGATGAGGTCTTTCACCACCAACAGCAGGCTGGCCAGGACCTCTCGCTGCCTGTACCCGAGCGTGTCGTCCTTGAGGAAGTAGAGAGAGACGATGAACCTATCTTCCTGGTCCGGAATCCTGGCGGCCGCTCTGATCGCCCTGTCGATGATCTCCGGGAAGGTCGGAAATCCGTCTCCGGCCAGGTCGCCCGCTGCGGCTCCCTGGGCGAGGGACTCCAGCTTGAGCATCTCCCGCTCCGACAAGAAGTCGAAGCCCGCGATGGTCTCCTCCCGCCGGCTCAGGTTCGGACCGCTTTCGCGGGCCCATTCGATGATCCCGAGGCGCTCTCTGATGGTGCGATACCCGGCCAGCAAAACGGCTCTGAACAGCTCCTGCGCCGGGCCCGCCAGCGCCGGGAACGCCGATGCTCTGGCGGACAGATCCTTGAGAATCGTGGCCCTCTCGAGAAAAGGCCTCTCGCCCATCTCGAGCAGCGTTCTGAGCTCGGCAACCACATCCAGCGCCGCCCCAGCGTAAACCTCGGCGAACCGGCTCTTGAGAGCACCGGTCACCCAGGTGAGGAGGTGCCGCAGCAGCGAGGAGAGCTGGTCGGCCGGAAGAGGTTCCCTCAAAAGGCCCGTCACGAGCTCGCAGAGGAGCCCGAAACAGGCTTCCCTGTCCTCGCTTCGCTCGTAATACGGCCAGTCGCCCAGAAGGATGGTTTGGAACCCTTCCGCGAGGGTCGAGGCGTTCCTGAACTCGTGGAAATACTCGGTGAGGGTCTCGGTGAGCCGGGTTCGCACCCCGTAGTACGCGGATACGGCCGTCACGAGCCTGGAGAAGCGCTCCGGTATCACGACTTCTCGCAGGGTTCCGTGGATATTGGCCCTGAGGGCGTCCGAGTCCGGTATCGTTTCTTTCACAGGTCGTTCCGGGGGGACGCGCGAGGCGTGTCCCGTCGAGTGAGCTCGAAGCTCGCCTGCCGCACCTACTGCCCGGGGTGAGGATAGCCTCGAGCCGGCCCGCAGGCAAGCATGGCGAGGGCTCCACACCGGTGGTCCGGCCCGTTCCGGGGAGCGAACCGGCGGGCCAGTACGCCCCAAGACCGCCGCCACCGGGTCGTTTCACGTCGGATGGTGCACGAAGGCCAGCTCGGCAGCCGCGTGTCACCTCCCCTGCCGCTTCCGCTGTTCCCAGCTCCCATCGAGGTCGCCGGGCCCGGCCCTCACCTCTTCCTGAGTCCAAGTGCAGCCAGCGGGGCCGTGACCTCCGCGATACCGAGCCCGGAAGCGAGCGCCAGGTACCCGAGACCGAAGACGGTGCACACGAGAAAGCCGGCGAGCAGCGGGGGGAGGGCGCCGAGCACCAGCTTCAGGCCCAACGCCGGGACGGCCGCGGCGAGCGCCGCGCCCCAGCAGCGCAACGCGAAGCCGAGCGGTAGGCCGACCCGGCCGAGGAGCTTTTCAGCAGCACGCCGAAGCAGTTGCTGCTCGACCCAGCCGGCAGTGCTGGCAGCGAGGGTAAGGCCGGCGAGGCCCAGCGACCGCGGCAGGCCGAACCAGCCCGGACCGTGGAACGCCAGCAGCCACCCGAGCCCGGCGCCCAGCGCCACCCGCACGAGCGCGAAACGCAGCGGGGTACGGGTGTCGTGCCGCGCCCAGAACACCGAGGCGTACAGCCGCCCGAGGGTGGCGGCCAGAAGACCGATGGCCGCGGCAGCGAGCACGATCCAGACATACCTGACGTCCTCGCGTCCGAACCTCCCGGTCTGGAAGACCAGCGCCGCGATGGTATCGCCCAAGGCGATGAACGCCACCACCGAGGGCACGACGAACGCCGCGACCCGGCGCAGGCCGGCAATCAGCCGCTCGCGGCCGAGCTGCTGCCCCTTTTCACTGGCGTCGATCTCGGCCGACATCTCCGGCAGCTCGGCGTTGGCGTTGGCCATGCCGAACACCGAGACCGGCAGGATGTACAGCGTCTGGACGTACGAAAGCGCCGCCACGGCGCCGGTCGGCAGGAAGCTGGCGATGACCTGGTCCACGTACGCCGCCACCTGGTTGACGCCGCGCGCCGTGACCGACGGCAGGAAGTTGCGCAGCACGGTGCGCACGTAAGCCGAACGCAGCCGCAGCCCGATCTGGAACCGCCCAGCAAAACGCAGGGCGCCGGGGAGCTGCACGGCGAGCTGGAGCATCGATCCCGCCACCGCGCCCCAGGCCAGCAATACCGCCAGGCGCTCCTGCGAGGAGCTCCGCCCGGCTCCCACGAGCACTGCGATCATGGCCGCGTTCCACAGCACCGGAGCCACATACGGCAGGAACATCTTGCGGTGAGAGTTGAGGATCCCCAGGCACCATGCGGCCAGAACCAACAGACCGATCCCCGGAAAGAGGATGCGCACGAGGCGGATCGCCAGCTCCCGCTTGGCCCCCTCGAACCCCGGTGCGATGAGGTCGATGAGCACCGGCGTGGCCAGCATCCCAGCCAGCACCAGCACGGCCATCGCCAGCGCCAGAAGCGTGCCCACCGCCCAAGCGACCCGGCGCGCCTCCTCCGCCTCGCCGTCGCGCTCCCACAGCCGCGTGTAAACCGGGATGAACGAAGCCGAGAGCGCCTGATCGCCGAACAGGTTCTGCAGCAGGTTCGGAATCTTGAGCGCCGCCTTGAAGGCATCGGCGGCGTCGGAGTTGCCGAAGTAGTGGGCGAACACCCGCTCGCGCACGAACCCCACGAGCCGCGACAGCATGATTCCGGCGCCAATGAGCGCTGCGTTACGCCCCGAACGCCGCCGCTGTGGCTGCTCCGCGCTCACGTTTGCAGCCTACTCCCGATGCCAGACCGTGCCGTGCGAGGTGTCCTCGAGCACGATCCCACGCTCCGCCAGCTCCTTGCGGATGGCGTCGGCGCGGGCCCAGTCGCGCTCCTGGCGGGCGGCGGTGCGTGCGGCGATCAAGGCCTCGATCTCGGAGACGTCGTCGGTTGCGTGCTTTTCGGCCGGGAGGATGTCGAGCGTGCGGCGGACGAGAGCAAACGCCTCCTGCAGACGGTCGCGAACGACCTGGCTGATCCCGGAGCCGTCGAGCGCTTGGTTCACCTTGGTCAGCAGGACGTGGAACGCCGCCAGGGCGCGAGCCGTATTGAGGTCGTCGGCGAGGCCGTCCAGCAGCTCACCCTCGAAGGCATCGACGGCGCTGGCTGGCAGCGCTCCGTCGCCCACCGAGGCCGGGGAGTGGGCCAGACGGCGCAAGGTGTTGTCGATGCGCTTGATCACCGACTCGGCGCCCGCCAGGCCGTCGAAGGTGAAGTTGAGCTTCTGGCGGTACGGCACCGAGATGAGCAGGTAGCGGATCGCCACCGGGTCGTGGCCGCGCTCGAGCAGATCGCGCAGGGTGAAGAAGTTGCCTTTCGATTTGGCCATCTTCTCGCCCTCGACCACGAGGTGCTCGGCGTGCAGCCAGGTGTGGACGAACGGTTTGCCAGTGGCGCCTTCCGACTGGGCAATCTCGTTTTCATGGTGCGGGAAGATGTTGTCGACCGCGCCGGTGTGGATGTCGAACGACTCGCCGAGCAGCGCCGTGCCCATGGCCGAGCACTCGAGGTGCCAGCCGGGACGACCCGGGCCGAGCTCCGTCTCCCATACGGGCTCACCTTCTTTGGGCGCCTTCCAGAGCACGAAATCGCGCACGTCCTCCTTCTCGTACTCGTCGGCGTCCACCCGCGCTCCGGGCTTGACCTCGTCGAGCAGCACTCCGGAGAGACGGCCGTAGTGCGGAAACGTCGAGATCCGGAAGTAGGTCGAGCCGTCGAGCAGGTAGGTGTGGCCGTTGGCGGTAAGGCGCTGTACCAGCGCCACCATCTCCGGGATGTAGTCGGTAGCGCGCGGGTAGTGCTCGGCGCGCTGCACGCGCAGGGTATCGATATCAGCGAAGAACGTCCCGATGTAGCGATCGGTGAACTCGCGCAACGACAGCCCCTCGGCGGCGGCGCCCTTGATCGTCTTGTCGTCGATGTCGGTGAGGTTCATGACCTGGGTCACTCGGTAGCCGAGCTCGGCGAGCGTGCGGCGCAGCACGTCCTCGAACAGAAAAGTGCGCAAGTTGCCGATGTGCACGACGTTGTAGACCGTGGGGCCGCAGGTGTACATGCGCACGTGATCGGGCTCGAGCGACTGGAAGACCTCCTGCTTGCGGTGCAAGGTGTTGTAGAACCGGATCTGGCGGCGCATGACGCTCTCCTCGGGCATGGATTGTACTAACATCCGAGCCTACCGAGCCGGCGTGACCCTTTGCCTGCCCCGTCGGCCAGAGATGGAGGCACCATGGCCCGCCGCCTCGTCGTTCCCACCCTCCTCGTCATGGCAGTCGTCGCGACCGTCGCCGGTGCTGCGGCACCGACCCTCTTCCGCACCCCGGCGGTCAATCGCACCCATGTGGTGTTCGCCTACGCCGGCGATCTTTGGTCGGTGCCGCGCGAGGGCGGCGACGCGGTACGCCTCACCTCGGGGGTCGGTATCGAAAGCGATCCCGTCTTCTCGCCGGACGGCTCCCAGCTCGCCTTCGCCGGGCAGTACGACGGCAACACCGACGTCT
>JAAYVZ010000087.1 GCA_012516935.1 Holophagae bacterium | reverse complement strand
TACAGCGAGAAGGCTCTCGTCGAGAGCGCGACGATAGAGATTCTAGCCTCCCTCGGTTGGACCACTGCGTCGGCGGACGAGGAAGCGTTTGGTCCGGGCGGAACGCTGGGGCGGGACCTGCCACGCGAGGTCGTGTTGGTCGATCGGCTGCGAGCGGCGGTCGCCCGCCACCCCAGCGATCCCGTCCTGCCGTTCTGGCTCGCCCGCGCCTACCTCCTGGACAACAACCTCTTCTGGGCCGAGAAGTCGCTCCGGGAGGCACTCGGTCGCCGGGGCGAGAGCAGCGAGACGCGCCTTTGGCTCGCCTGCGTGCACTTGCGCCAGGGTGACCCCGAGCTGGCACTGGAGGAGCTGACCGCTGTCGGCGAGCCGCCACCGGGTCCCCTGCTCACGCGCAAGACGCTGCTCGACGCCTACCGCTCCCACCTCGCAGGCGACGAGGTGGCTGCGCGGACGGCGCTGGCCACCCTCGACCGGCACCTGCGTCTGTTCGCCGAGGACCGACCGGTCCGCGCATGGCTCAGGCATCGCCTCGAGCCCTGGTGGCTGGAACCGGCCAGCGGTGAGGTCGAGCTCGGGCTCGGCCACACCTCCAACGCCCTCGCCGGCGCGCCCACCGATGTCGGCGCCGCAGGCACCGCGAGCGCCCTCGGCGAGCTGACGCTGCGATCCCGTCTCACCCCACCGGGAGATTGGCGCGTCCAACCCGTCCTCGACCTCGAGGTGATCGGCCACGGCTTGCAGCAGCACGCCTACCGCGAGCTCTCGAGCCTCCAAGGCGCAGCACGGCTGGGCGCCAGCGTCGCCTCGGGCAGCCACCGTCTGCTCGTAGGTGTACGCGCCGAGCGCCTCTGGCTCGACCAGTCCCCCTCGCGCTACGCCGAGGCAGTTCGTGGTGAGCTCGAGATCGAGTGGTCCTCGGGCTGGGTCGGGCGGCTGGGCGGCGGGCACCGCGACTACCGCGACGGGCGTCGCACCCGACAGGAGTGGGATGCGGCGCTCGGTCGGCCGGTGCGGCTCGGCTCCCGTCTGACGGGTGTGGTGGGAGGGACAGCCCGCTTCGCCGATGCCAGTGCGCCGGTGTACGACCTGCGCGGGCTGTCGTTCGCGGCCGCGGCCCGCCTGCCCCTGGGCCACGGCTTCTCCACCCGGATCGCTGCCACCGTTTCGTGGGACGACTACCCACACTCGGGTGGGCGGGACGGAATGTTCGTCTTCGGTACCGCGGAGCGGCGCCGTGACCTGCTGGGCAAGGTGTCGGTCGGGCTCTGGCTGCCACCCTGGCGCGGGCTGCGCACCGGCCTCGACTGGCAGCTCGCCCGACGCGACTCGACGGCGGACGACCGACCAGGCTTCGACTTCGACTATCGGGAGTCGCGTGTCCGCTTGCTGCTCCGCTGGACGTTCGCAGCCGACCCGTGGGCGCCGAAGACCGTGCCCACTGCCGACGACCACGTGCCGCTGCCCTGGGGGCTCGGCGCGGAGGAGGGCGGTGAAGACGAACGAATTATCGATCTGCTGCGCCAGGACGAGGAGCTACGGCGTGGCTCGACCTGTGGGATGTGACGTGAAGGTGCTGGGGCGTGTGGTGGCGGAGGCTACCCTGGTAGCGGGAACCAGTGCGGCGCTGGCGCTAGCGGTGAACAGCGTGCGCTCGGACGGCCTGCCACTGGTAGCACGCACCGCGTACGAGGTGCTGGTGCCATGCCCTGAGCCTGGGGGCGAGGTGACCCCCGTGGAAGCCGGCGAGCTCAATCTCACCTCCGGGCGGACCTTCCTCATCGATGCCCGCGCGTCCGACGAGCACGGTACCGCTCACCTTCCTGGCGCCATCAACGTCCCCTACGACTGGCTCGAGCCCCTTCCGGAACCCGAGCTGCGGGCGCTGGCTCGCTCCATCGCTGCCAGCCGAGCCACCCGCGTGGTGGTCTATGGCGATGGCGAGAGGCCTGACAGCGGCGAGCACCTCGGCCGCGAGATCTCCGGGCGGGGGATCAAGAACGTCGAGTTCGTGCGGGGCGGAGCGCCGGCACTGCGCCTCGGAGATCGGCGATGAGCCTCGCTGTCGCTGCCTCCCGCCTCGCGGTTCCAGCTCGCTGGTACCTCGGCGTGCTGTTCGTGGGTGCCGCCTGGCACAAGATCGCGTCGCCCGAATCATTCGCCGTGGATGTCGCAACTTACGATATCTTACCGCTCGGGCTCGTCAACCTGATGGCGATCACCCTGCCCTGGATCGAGATCGTGGCTGGGCTCATGTTGCTGCTCGGTTGGCGTACCCGCCCAGCCTCCCTGCTCATCGCCGGCATGATGCTCGTGTTCATCGTCGCGCTCGCCATCGCTCTCGCCCGAGGGCTCGACATGTCGTGCGGGTGCTTCGCGTCCCAAGGCGCTGCAGAGGATCCGATCTCGTACCTCACCGTGCTGCGCGACCTGGCATGGCTCGCCCTCAGCGTTCTCGTGCTGGTCGGGGATCGCGGCCTCGTCGGGCTGGACGGCCTGCGCAGGACCAGGAGAGTGCATGCGTAAGCTCGTGCTTGTCGTGATCGTCGCCGTCCTCGGCCCCGCTGTTCGAGCTCAGACACCTGCGTGCGACGCTCTGGCGCCACCCCAGCGCGCTCTCGCGGCGCGCCTGCTCGCCTCCGAGCATCCCTACGAGTGCTGCGACGACACGGTCGCTCGCTGTCTGGCCGCCCCCAGAGTGTGCGCTCTGGCGGTCCGGCTCGCCGACAACATCTGCCGGCGGATTGCGGCAGGGCAGAACGAAACCCGCATCCGGCGCGCGCTCTCCCGTCGAGCTCGCAGCATGGTAGGGAACGAGGGCTCCGCCGAGATCGTCCTCGACCCCGCAACCTCGCTCGGTCCCCACAGCGCGCCGGTCACCGTGACCGTCTACGCATGTGCCCGCTGCCCGTACTGCAGCAAGCTCGTGCCGGCGCTCGTCCGCGCGGTCCGTGAGGGAGATCTGAAGGACAAGGTACGCCTCGGGTTCAGAACGTTTCCGATCCGCGGCCACGAGGGAGCCACCGAGGGCGGGCTGGCGTTCGTCGCCGCTGCCGAGATGGGCCGCTTCTGGGAGTTCTTGCTCTTCGCCTACAGCCGCTTCGACGAGTTCTCCCCGGACCGTCTGCCGATCTGGGCGGCGGAGGTGGGGCTCGAACGCGAGGCGTTCGTCGCCCTCCTCGGTGACCCGGCGACACGGGAGAAGCTGGTGGCAAGCAAGAAAGAAGGCGTCGTCAACCGGGTCGAGGAGACCCCGACGCTGTTCCTCAACGGGCGCCGGTGGGTGGGCGACCTCGAGATCGCCGAGATCGTCGACGCCGTGGAGGAGGAGCTCGACCGCGTGGGAGGACGGCAATGGCACACGCGATGAGGCTGGCGTTCGGCTTGGCGTTGCTCGCCAGCGGCGCCGGGGCCCAGGAGCGGTTCGCTGTGTTCGAGTTCTTCGTCCGCGGCCAAGGCGCCTACTGCCAGGCGGCGGCACCCGCTGTGCGGATGCTGCAAACCGAGATGGCCGGGCGGGCGGTGCTGCTCGAGTACGCCTACGACAGCTTCCCGTACGGGCGGGTGGAGCGTTGGTGGGCGGCCTACTCGGGCTCCCCGTACGTCTATCTCCCGCTGGTGATGGTGGGCAGCGGGCTCGTGGTCGACCAGGGGCCCGTGGACTATTACAACCGATACAAAGCCATGCTCGACGCCGAACTGGCGCGACCACCACAAGCACTGGTGCGGGCCTGGAGCCACCGCCAGGGCAACTCTCTGCAAGTCTTCGCACGGGCGACCAACCTGGCGTCGATTCCGCTCACCACCGACCATGCCGCGGGGTTCTGGGTCGTGGTCTGGGAGGACAACCCCGTCGGTCTGACGACGACCTGGGTACGCGCAACAGCGGCCTCGCTGTTGAACGCCACCCTCCCTCCCGGAGCAACGGCCGTCGCGACCGTGAACGTGCCGCCTCTCGGCGCCGTCGACTGGGGCAGGCTCCGCACCCTGGTGCTGCTCGAGCACCGTCCGGCCGGTGCCCCGGGCCGGTATGACATGCTCGAGGCGACAATAGCCGTCCCTGTCGGGCTCGAGGTTTCCCCGTCGGCGCTCGCACTGGGCCAGGCCAGTCCGGAGGCCGTGGTGACCCTCGATGGTCCCCACCTCCTGAGCTGGACAGCCACGCCCGATGTACCCTGGCTGCGCGCTCAGCCGGGTTCGGGCTCGCTGCCCTCGACCTGCACGGTCTCGCTCGACGGCACGCCACCGACCGGGCAGACCGGTCTCGTCCACTTCGCTGCCACGGGTGGCGGCATGACGTTCAACGCCGCCGTCACGGTCACGGCACAGGGGCGCACCATGCGCATTCGCCGCCACTTGACGCGGCCCACCCCGCTCGCTGGAGGGCCAACCACTCCGTGAGGAGGACCTGTTGCCTCACGTACGAATCTACGCGAGAGAGAAATCGGTGCCTCGTGAAATGCTTACGCGAAAAGAGAGGAGATCGTTGTGTAGGAGTCGTCGGGGTTGTGAAATCTGTGGGAATCCTGCGGGAGGGGGGGGCAGGATTGGCACAGATTCCACAGCCCGGGAGGGTGGGGCCGCGGCGCGCAGGCTCGCGACTCGACGCTGGAGACGGCGTATCGAACGTGACAGAGCGGCTGGGTTGAGCATGGCTTCAAGCGTCCGGAGCTGGTCCTTGAGATGATCGCTCACAGTTGGGGAGGCAAGGACCCGCGCGTACGGCGTCTGCGGTCGGTCGTAGCGCTTGGTGACGCGGCTACCGTGGCGGGTCTTTTCGACCAGCTTCATCGACGGGAGGAAGAAGTTAATCAGGAGGCGAAGCTCGCCGTAGAGCTGGTCGAGGGCCCGGCGCGCCACCTCGCCCTGGAAGCGATCATAGCCAACGAAACGGCGGACCACCGACCAGTTCTTCTGCTCGACGAAGCAGCTGTCGTTCTTGCGGTATGGTCGGCCGCGCGTGAACGTAATCATCTCGCTCGCACAGTACGCCATGAGGTGTGTGTTGATGAACTCGCCGCCGTTGTCGGAGTCGATGCCGAGCAGGGGAAACGGGAGACGTGCACGAAGGCGCTGCACCGCCTCGAACACCCACACCTGGGCCCGCGTCGGTACGGCAGCCAGCTCCGTCCACCCAGTGGCCACATCGGTGAGGTCCAGGGTCTGGACATACTCGCCGCGCGCCACACCGCCGTCATGCGCGACGAGATCAATCTCGACAAATCCGGGCCGTTGCTCGTCCCAATCGGCAAACGTCCGGACCGGGATCGCGTGCTTGAGCAGGGTCCCTGGCTTGGTCCGTGAGCGACTGCGGAGCGCGAGCTGCTTGCGCTCCGGCGCCAGCACACGGTCGATAGTGGCCGCCGAGATCGTCAGGACCTGCCGCCGTACTGCGGACGGCAGTGTCAGCTCCCCGTGCCGCTCGAGCGCGTCCACCATCGCCGGCAACGCCGCCACCAGCCGCTTCCCAGAAGGACAGTCCACAAGCTTCCACAACCTCGTCACGACCTCGGCGCCGTAGATCCGCTCGCGCCGCCGTCTCACGCGCGTCGTCGCGTCGCCCACGACGACGACTCGCGTGCCGACTCGCACGCGCTTGCCATGCCAGCGCAACAGCCAGCTCGCATAGGCTCGGCAATACCCGCTGGCCGCGACGAATCGCCCCAGCACCGCGCTCC
>JAAYVZ010000086.1 GCA_012516935.1 Holophagae bacterium | reverse complement strand
GGGAAAGCGGGGGGGTGGGGGTGGGGTTCCTCCCCCCGCCGTTTTCTTTCCTCGGGCAGTGGCAGAGAGTGTTCACCGCCGCCGATCAGGCCGCTGTGTCCTCCCTGCCGATCGCTCGCGTCGCTGTCAAGTGGATCCCTGATCCGTGGTCGGTGTTACGGCTTCGCTGGTCCGAGGCACAAGATCCTGACCGGCAGCCACCCATCCTTGAGTGGGATACGGTCGTTCGGAGCATGGCAGCTAGGTCGAGAACCTGGCACACCCGTTTCGATGGCCCTCTCAGCGCGACGCTCTATGACCCCGCAACGCGCTCGATCGAAGCCTTCAGGCTGATCCCCTCCGACTTCGACCTCTCCCCTAACACCCTCCTCGTTCCGGCCCTGCAACCAGCCTTCGCTGCCCGCGGCTCGCTACTGGTCCATGCGGCGGGGGTCGACCTCGGGGGATTCGGGGTTATCGTCACTGGTCCGAGCGGCGTCGGGAAGTCAACCGCTGCGCGGCTCCTAGGTGGTCACATCCTCTCGGACGACATGGTCCTGGTCAGCGGCATCGGGCATCGGCCAATGGTCTTCTCAACGCCACTGGGCCGCGTGACTGATGGAATAGGGCACTGTCCTCTCGGAGGAGTGCTCTTCCCTGAGAAGGCCGATTCGTTCCGGCTCGGGAAGTTGGGTGGGAGGGAGGCGAGCCTCCGATTTTTCGTTGAGCACTCCTCCTACATGGTCGTCAACACCTTCGAGAGCCTCCGAAGAGAGATCTTGCGTCTTTCAAGCTGCCTGTTTGACGATGTCCCGTCGTTCGTGATGTCTTTCTCAAAAGAGCACATAGACTCGACGGCAGTATCGGCAGCGATCACCTCGACGGCGTCAACATCCCCCTGAGCCAGATCAGAGTCTCTGGCCGTTGTCTTCCTCCCTGGGTCGTGCTTCTAGCGCAATCGCACCGTCCGTTCTCTGGTCGCAGCTTCCACACTGCTTCGCTTTCGATCCAGTCGAGACGAGGGGACCCGGGTCTCACGGACAGAGATGGTCGATCGTTGGACGCTTCTCAGGAGCCCGAGTACGCTGTCTCCTCTGGATCGTCTTCGCCGGGTTCGCCGTCGGGGCGTTCGCCCCCACGAAGGGGCACCTCCAGGTGCTGGCGCGAACTGACTGCTACGAGGAACAAGATCGCCGACAACAAGCCCACGACCAAGTCAGCAAGGACGCGAAGGCCAACCCTTGGCAACATGTAGCCAAAAGGCGATCCAGCGGCCTGTTGCAGGCGCCCGATTGCAGGCACCACTCCCAGGATGCCCACGAGGACCTGCACTCGGCGGGGTGACCTTACACCGAGGTGGGCTGCACACACGAAAGCTGCGAGCGCTACGAGGAACCCCAAGGCTGTCTTGTCCATCAGTTCGATGACAACCGCAGGCCGCCCCGTCTGTCCGACAAGGGTCCGGCCGATCACGGCGGCCATCATATGGGCTACCCCTGCCACTACAACGACCGCCGGGATCCTCCAGAAATACGAGAGCGGCGCGCCGGCCGGCCAGAAGTAGGGCGGCATCGAGTCGCCGTCGTTCCACGGGCGGAGCATCATCATCAGCGCCGCCACGGCGGCGGCGGCGGCGCCGACGGCGTTGAGCGCCAGGACCGGGAGCTGGATGAGCGTCTGACCGCGCTCGAGAAGCATCTCCATGCGGGGAACGACGACCTGCAAAAGCGCCAGCGCCAGCGCGCAGGTCCCGCCGACCGACCACCATGGGCCGTCCGCCTTCCAGATAAAGAACACGAGCGGGATGAGGGCCAGCAGGTTCTGCAGGAGAAGACGCGTCACATCGATGGGGCTCCCCCATCCAACGGAGAAGACGCCCAGCACGACCCCGACCGCCGTGTAGAGGAGGGCGACGAACAGCAGCTCGAGGCTCAAACGACCCCACTGGCGCATTGCTTGGACCCGCTTCCTCCGTGCGCAGCTCGGTTCGACTGACGCCAGGGTACGGAGCCCGGTTGCCGCCGTCAAGCGCCCCGAGCGAGCGACCGGTGCTGCCGTGACGGGCAGCTCGGTGGCGAGCCGCCTGCGGTCACGATGCGGGCGGACCGCCGTCACCCGGGTTGTCGTTGCCACGAACCCTTTCCATTCGCCAGCCCACACCGGTGCTCACGACGTCGCACCCCGGCTCCAGCCGCAGGTGTCGTCCGCTAAGATGGACGGCCGTGGGAGCACCGCTTCATGACCGGTAGCTCGGCGGCCAGAAGGCGGGGAAACCTCGCCCTAGGGCTGGTCGTAGTACTCGTCACGCTACAGCTTTCGTGGCTGCTGCCCACGGTGCCGCTGCTGGAGCCGGACGAAGGACGGTACCTCGACATCCCGCGGCACATGGTCGAAAGCGGCGACTGGGTCACCCCACGCCTGAACGGGGTGCTGTACTTCGAGAAGCCGCCACTTCACTACTGGCTGACTGCCGGCGCGATCACGGTCTTCGGCGTCGACGAGATCGCCGTGCGGATCTGGAACGCGCTGCTCGCGGCGCTCGGCGTGGGCGCCGTCTGGGGGATCGCCACGGTCTGGGCGGGGCGGGAGGTGGGGCTCGGCGCAGCGCTCGTGCTCGGCACGTCGCCGCTGTGGGTCGGGCTCGGGCGGCTCGGGTCGCTCGACATCGCGGTGTCGTTCTTCATCACGGTGACGCTCGGTTGCGTGTGGCTCGCCAGCCGCGCCAACGGTGGCTGGCGGGAGCGCTGCCTCTGGTGGGGGGCTTTCGCCGCCGCGGCTGGCGCCGTCCTGACCAAGGGGCTCATCGGTGTCGTGATCCCGGCCGCCATCACCGGCCTGTGGGTGCTCGTCACACGGCAGTGGCGGTTGTTGCTTCGCGTGCCGTGGGTGTCCGGTACGCTGCTGTTTTTCGCGTTCGCCGCGCCGTGGCACGTGCTCGCGTCGCTGCGGAACCCGGACTTCGCCTGGTTCTACTTCGTGCACGAGCACCTCCTGCGGTACGCCACTCCGGTGGCCGAGCGGCCGGGGCCGTGGTGGTACTTCATCGCCGTGATCGCGCTCGGAATGCTCCCCTGGACAGGGCTGCTCCCAGCGGCGCTGCGAATCTCTCCCACGGTTCGTCGCTGGCGCCAGCTCGCGGACCATGGCGACGGGCTCTTCTTCCTCCTCTGGTTCGGCTTCGTCTTGGCGTTTTTTTCTGCCTCCCAGTCCAAGCTGATCCCGTACATGGGGCCGGCGTTGCCACCGCTCGCCATCCTCACCGGGCGGGCACTGGGCTCCCACTGGTCGGCCCGGGATGGCTCCCGTGGGATGCGGCTGGCCTGGATGCTTGGCACCTCGGTCCTAACGGGGCTCGGTGGGGCTTTCGTTCTCGCTGGGACCGGAAGGGTGGACCGGCTGGGGTTGGGCGGGCAATGGACGCTTTGGCTGCTGGTGGCTGGAGGGGTGACGGTCGCGCTGTCAACTGCCGCCTCGCTCTCGGGATGGCGATCGAGGTGGCGTCACGCGGCCTGGCTCGCAGCAGTGGCGGCGGTCGTGGTCAACCTCTCGTTCGCCGGGCTTGCCCTTCGGCTGGGTGAGGAGCGCAGCTCGGAGGGTGTCGCCAAGGCGCTGCGCCCGCTCCTGGGTCCCGAGGAGCCGGTCTTTGCCTACCGCGACTTCCAAGAAAGCCTCGGCCCCTACCTCGATCGCCCGGTGGGCATCGTCGGCGCAGTTGGCGAGCTGGCGTTCGGCGTCTCCCATCTCTC
This sequence comes from Holophagae bacterium, assembly GCA_012516935.1. GTDB lineage: Bacteria > Acidobacteriota > Thermoanaerobaculia > Thermoanaerobaculales > Thermoanaerobaculaceae > JAAYVZ01. Next base: position 1,445 of record JAAYVZ010000086.1, on the reverse strand, counting down.
GGCGGCCGAGCGGCTCGAACGGTTCCCGACCGTCGACGAGTTCCGCCCCCGCTGGGATTCCTCCCAGCGGGTGTGGCTGTCGGTCGGGCGCAACTGGCAGCGGAAGATGGCGGCGGATCGGCTCGGGCACGTGGAGATCGTGTGGGAGGGGCGAGGGAGGGCGCTGGTGACCAACTCTCCCCTGCCGCGTTCGAGACAGCTTGGGGCAGCCAGCGAGGGACAGGCAGAGATGACGAACGCTCCCATAGGGGTGCCCGGAGCCGCGGAGCGATGACCGGGGAGCGCGTCGCGTCGCGGGTGCTGGATGCGTATGCGCTGCGGGTACGGGAGCTGAAGCGGGTCTCGAGCGGGCACATCAACCTCACGTACTGGGTTTTCGCGGATGAAGGCCAGTTCATTCTGCAGCGCCTTCACCCGGTTTTCGGACCCGAGGTGCACCTCGACATCGAGGCGGTTACCAGCCACCTGGCGGCGAAGGGCCTGGAAACCCCGCGGCTGGTGCGCACACGGCGCGGCGAGCTGTGGGTGTCGGAGCCGGACGGACGGCCGTGGCGCTTGCTCACCTGCATTCCGGGCGAGGTGGTCCGGGCCGCCGACTCACCGGCGCGGTGCGCGGCGACCGGGTCCGGGCTTGGGCGCGTCCACCGGGCGCTGTGGGACTTTGCGCCCGATTTCGTGCATCGCCGGAGCGGAGTGCACGATACCGCCCGCCACCTCGCCCGGCTTCGCGCGGCGGTCACCGAGCATCAGGACCACCGGCTCGGCGGGGAAATCCGCCCGCTCGCGGCCGAGATCCTCATGGCAGCCGAAGGGCTCGCGATCCCACCGGGTCTCCCCCTGCGGGTCGTCCACGGCGACCCCAAGATCTCGAACTTCGTCTTCGCTCCTGACGGCTCGGTCCGGGCCATGATCGACCTCGACACCTTCGCCCGCCTGCCGCTACCGTTGGAGCTCGGTGACGCGTTGCGCTCGTGGTGCTGCCCAGGTGGAGAGGAGGCGCCAGAACCGATCAAGATCGCTCACTTCGCCGCCGCGATCGAGGGCTACGCCTCCGCTATCGGCGAGCTTCCGACACCAGCCGAGCGCGCAGCGATCCCAGGCGCCACTGCCCTCGTTGCCGTCGAGCTGGCGGCGCGTTTCTGCACCGATGCTCTCGAGGAGCGCTACTTCGCCTGGGACGCCTCCCGCTTTTCCTCGGCCGCCGAGCACAACCTGGTCCGGTCCCGTGCCCAGCTCGCGCTCGGCCGTTCGGTCCTGGCCCGGCTTCCGGAGCTGCAGAGGCTCACCAGCACCGCCTGGTAGCACCCGAACGCCCCGGACGTCGACCCCGACGTGAACGAGAACGTGGACGCATTCTCCCTCGCCCCGCGCAGCGGGGAGAGGGTGGCGAGCGCAGCGAGCCGGGTGAGGGGCCAGAGGTACTGGCCTCGACCTTGCGCCCCGCG
>JAAYVZ010000085.1 GCA_012516935.1 Holophagae bacterium | reverse complement strand
TCCCACCCGCCCCTTGGGGCCGTGTGCGGTCGTGGACCTGGTCGCGGGCGCCCCGCGCCCCTACTCCGGACCCCGATCCACCAGACAGCCCGCCGACCTACTGGACTTTTTTCACACCAGGCCATCGGCGCGAAAGGCGTCGCGGTAGTGGCGCAGGCGCGGCAGCCAGCCTGCCCAGCGAATGGCGATCACGTCGAAACGGCAAGGAACATCGCCGAGATGCCGGGAGGCGACGTAGGCTCTCGACAGCCGCACGATCTGCTCGCGCTTGCGGCGGTCCACCGCTTCCTCGGGCTCGAAGCGGTCGCTGGCGCGGCGCGTCTTGACCTCGACGAACACCCACATCTGCCGGCGTCGGGCGACGATGTCGATCTCACCGAACCCGCCGCGCCAGTTGCGCGCCTCGATGACGAACCCCTGCAGCCGCAGCCACAGCGCCGCCAGCGCCTCGCCGCGTCGGGCCAGGGACCGCCGCCGCCTGCCTGGGCTCCCGCTCACTTGGGTATTGTCCTCCACCCGCCCGACCGGTTGCCGGCTCTCCACTCGCGCCCGAGCCACGGTGGGCGCAGGACGGTGAGCCAGCAGCCCTAGGCTGGCAACTGCGTATCGGGAGCCGGTCCCTCCAACGCCTGCGCGGCCAACACCAGCACATCCACGGTCTTTGCCGACTCGCAGCCGAGCTCTTGTTGGCCGTTGCTGAGCATCACGGCACAGAATGGGCACGCGACCGCGACGTCATCCGCACCCGAGCCCTGGAGCTGCTTGACCCGTGTCCGGTTGATGCGCTCGCCGAGCTTTTCCTCGAGCCACATCCGGCCGCCGCCGGCGCCACAACACATCGCCTTTTCACGCGATAGCTCAGCGTCCTTCAGCACCAGGCCAGGGATCGCGGCCAGAATCCGCCGCGGAGCCTCGTACTCGCCGTTGGTGCGCCCGAGATAACACGGGTCGTGATACGTCAGAACCTGGTGGACCTCCCGGGTGAGCGCGAGCCTGTCCTCGGCCACGAGCTGGGCGACGAGCTGCGTGCCGTGCACGACCTCGAACCGACCGCCGAAGTCCGGGTACTCATGGAGCAAGGTGTTGAGGCAGTGCGGGCAGTTGGTGACGATCTTGGTGACGCCGTAGCGGTTGAGCGTCTCGACGTTGGCCGCCGCCAGCACCTGGAACAGGTACTCGTTGCCGAGCCGCCGCGCCGAGTCTCCGGTGCAGGTCTCCTCGGAGCCGAGGATCGCGAACGACACCCCGGCCGCCTTGAGGAGCCTGACGAGCGCAGCCGAGGTCTTCTGGCCGATCTCGTCGTACGCCCCGGCGCACCCGACCCAGAACAGGTACTCGAACGAGCCGCCCTCACTGGCCAGCGGCACGTCGAGCCCCCGCGCCCAGTCGGCACGTTGCTCGGCCGGAAGCTGCCAGGGGTTGCCGTTGACCTCCATGCCCCGGAAGGCGATCTCCGCCTCTTCCGGAAAGGTGGCCTTCTCGAGCACCAGGTGCCGCCGCATCGCGGCGATCTTGTCGATGTACGAGATGAACAGTGGGCAGGCCTCCTCACACCAGCGGCACATGGTGCACGCCCACACCGCCTCGGGCTCGACGACGTCGCCAGCCAGCTCGCGCGCCGGTGTGCCGGGCCGATCCCCGGGCTCGCCGACGATCTCGGCGCTCGCGGCGTTGAGGTGATCTCGCAGGTCGATCGTGAGGTCGCGAGGGACGAGCGGCTTGTGGGTGATGGTGGTCGGGCAGACGGTGGTGCAGCGCCCGCACTCGGTACAGGTGTACACGTCGAGGAGCTGCTTCCAGGTCAGGTCGGTGACCTTCTGCGCTCCCAGCGTGGTCCCCTCGTCGATGCTCTCGAGGTCCATTTTCTCGAGCCTGCCGGCCGCCTCGAGCGGCCGCAGCAACACGTTCGGGAGCGAGGTGTAGACGTGGAAGTGCTTGGAGAAAGGGAGGTAGTTGGCGAAGACATAGAGCGCCACCAGGTGTATCCACCAGCTCCAGGCATACACCGCGTGCAGCGAGCTCCCGCCCAGGAGCGAGCCCGCGGCGCGCGAGACCGGCGTCCACTGCCACGGCCCAGGAGCCCCGCCAGCGATGCGCGCGCCGTCAGCCAGCGCATCGGTGACCATGAGCAAGGCGATGAGCCCCAGAATCACCCAAGCGTCGGCCGAGTACTCGAGCCGTGCCGGCCGGGTCACCAGGCGGCGCCAGGCGGCGATGGCGACCCCCACGAGCACCAGGACGATGAACGCCTCCTTGGTCAACAAGTACGCCGCCCCCAGCGGCGTGCGCAGCAGTGGAGGCTCCCACCCCTTCGTCAGGCCCTCGACGATGAGCGACAGCGAGCGCACCGCGAACACCAGAAACCCCCAGAAGATGAGGGCGTGCATGAGGCCGGCGACCGGCTCGGCGAACAGGCGCTTTTGGCCGATCGCCCAGACGATGAACCCGCGCACCCGGGCGGGCCAGTCCTCGAGGACCACCTCGCGGCGACCCGCCGCCATGAGCTGGATCTTGTGGCTCAAAGAGTAGACGACCGCCACCACGGCGGCGACGGTCAGCAGATAGAACCACACGGTGCCCGACAGCCCCAGCAAGGTCCCCGCGGTCGCGTGATGCTCCATGGCCCAACCTCCCGGGAGATGATACCTGGGGCCGGGACCACGTTGCCCACTGCTACAATCAGCCGCTCGCAAGCGACGGTTCGTGGTTCTGGCACGGGGAGGCGAGGCATGGGTTCGAGGTTGAAAGTACAGCCGATCTCACGCGTGGGCCTTGGGCCCGTGGTGGAGATGGCCGAGCACATCCGGGCCATGCTGCCGGGCTGGGAGGGCACGGTTCCAGTCGACGGCCAACGCAACCCCTCGGACCTCCGCCTCGACCTCACCCATCTCGCCCACAACGACGCCGACAGCTTTCTGATCGCCTCTCACGACTCGTCCGTGCTCGGATTCATCCCCGCCTTCGTACGGTCCCGTCAGCTCGTGCTCACGCAGCCGTGGGTACTGCCCGAGGCACAGGAGGAGGGAGTGGCCGAGGTCCTTTTCCGTCGCGCCCTGGCGTTCGGCGAGCGCTCCGGAACCACCGATTTCGTCGCCCACCTCCTCGCCGGCGCTTCTGACCAGGCCGCTGCATTCCGCTTCGGGCTCCGCCCGCGCTTTCCGGTGTACCGCCTGCGGCTGGCCGCCGAGCCGGCGCGCCGGGTCGGCTCCGAGCTCGCCAAGCTTCTTCCAGGCCAGGAGCTGAACCCCGAGGAGCTGGCCCGGCGCAGCGGCGCCGCCGACCTCGAACGGCTGGACCGTCTGGCGCGGAGCATCTCCCGGCCGATGGACCACGACTACTGGCTCACCTCGCGCCAGCTCCGCTTGGCTAAGGTCAAGGAGGGCCAGCGCCTGGCCGCGTATGCCTACGGCGGGGCCGGTCAGTGCGGCCCGGTGGTGGGTACCACGCGCGAGGCGGCGCTCGCGGCACTCGGATGGGCGCTCCAGTTCGCCGGCGAAGGGGCGGGCGCGGTTTGGGTCGATGTCGTGGTGCCAGCGCCGTTCGAGTCCGCGATCGAGCAGCTCCTCGACGCCCGCGCGACGTGCCAGTCGGCCGGCCTCTGGATGTCGCGCCAGCCCGGCGCCACGCTCGAACGGGTGATCTTCGCATCGCCCTGCTTACCGTAGGGCTGCCCACCCGCCCGGGTCTCGGCTCTCGGTGGCTTTTTCGCCACTGCATCGTCCACCTGGGCGCGGGGCTGGGCCGGAGCATCGACTCGATCAGCGACCCAAGGCACGCTGACACGACTGCCAACCGGCACAACCCCCACCCGCCCTGCGGTCAAGGCCACCTCCAGGTCAGGGCGCGAGCTCACGACCCGCGCGAGCGGCGCGGCCCGGAGGCTCGGGCCTTTCGCCGCGGTGACGGCCTCGCTGCGGAGGGTCAGCCACGCAAACGGCGAGCCTTGCGGGGCTGTGCTGGCGTCCGCGCCAGGGACACGTCGCGGCGCCGTCCCGCCCGGGGGCCACGGCCCACCGGCAAAGGTGGGAGGATCGCATCGAGCTTCACCTCCATCGTCTCCTCGTCCACCCCCTTCACCCGCACCCGCAGCGCGTCGCCGAGACGCAGCACCCGCCCGAGGCGCGAGCCGACCAGCCGGTGTCCCTTCTCGTCGTACCGATACAGGTCGTCGGCGAGCGCCGAGACGTGCACGAGTCCCTCGACGAACAGCTCGTCGAGCGTCACGAACAAGCCGAACGCCACCACCCCGGTGACGTGGCCGGTGAGCTCCTCCCCGACCCGACCCTGCATGTACTCGGCCTGCTTCCAGCGCACCACCTCGCGCTCGGCGTCGGCAGCTCGGCGCTCGGTGAACGAGCAGTGGGGCGCCAGCTCCTCGAGCTCCGACTCCACGAGCTTGCGCGCCCCGCCCTGCAGGACCCGCCCGGTCAGCAGCTCGGCCAGCATCCGGTGGACCACGAGGTCGGGATAGCGCCGGATCGGCGAGGTGAAGTGGAGGTAGTACTCGGTGGCGAGCGCGTAGTGCCCGCGGCACTCCGGGTGGTACGCGGCGCGGGCGAGTGCCCGCAGGGTCAGGGCGTGGACGAGCCGCTCCTCCGGCCGGCCCTCGACCTGCGCCAGCACCCGCTGCAGCGAGCGCGGCGGCAAGTCCTCGAAGTCGCCCTTGAGCTCGATCCCGAACTCCGCGAGGATCGCCGCCAGCTCGACGAGCTTGGCCGGCGACGGCCGCTCGTGGATGCGGAACAGCGCCGGCTGCCGCCCGAGCTGGAGCATGCGCGCCACGCACTCGTTGGCGGCGACCATGAGCTCCTCGATGAGCCGATGGGCGAGGTTGTGCTCCGAGGCCCGCATGCCGATCATGAAGCCCGCGGAATCGAGCAGTATCTCCGGCTCCGGCAGGTCGAAGTCGATCGATCCGCGCGCCGCCCGCCGTCGGCCGAGCCGCTCGGCTGCCTCTGCCGCCAGCGCCAGCGAACGGCGGACGTCCTCTTCGAGATCGTCGGGCCATGCTCCGTCCTCGAGCCAGGCGCGCACCTCGGGGTACGCGCAGCGTCGCCGCACCCGGATCACCCCGCGCTCGGCGCGGTACCCCTCCACCCCGCCCTTGGCCGTGACGAAAAACCGCACCGAGAACGTCAGTCGGTCCACCCCCTCGCGCAGCGAGCAGAGCTGGCTCGACAGCGCCTCCGGCAGCATCGGCACGCACCGCCCCGGCAGGTACACCGAGGTGCCGCGTTCCCGCGCCGCGGCGTCGACAGCGCTGTCCGGCCGCACGTAGTGCGCCACATCGGCGATGTGCACGAACACCTCGATGGCGCCCCCACGGTGCTCGAACGCCGCCACCGCGTCGTCGTGATCGCGCGCCGTCTCGGGGTCGATCGTCACCGCCGGCTGGGCGCGGAAGTCCCGTCGGCCCTCGATCTCGTGCGGGAGCACCTCAGCGGGCAGCGCCGCCGCCTCGGTGAGCGCTCGGGGCGGCATCTCGACCGGGATACCCGACTCGGCCAACACCACCTCCTCGGCCACCCCCGGCTCCTCGGCGAGCCCCAGGCGGCGCAGGAGCCGGCCCTCGAGGAGCCCACCGTCCCCGAACTCGCTCACCGCCACCTCGACGAGTTCCCCCTGGCGCGGCGACGGCCCATCCCACGGTGCCAGCAGCACCCGCGCCTTGACCCGACGGTTGAATGGCAGCACCACCGGCTGCACCCGGTTGGCGACGAACCGCCCCACCATCGTCAGACGGCGCCGTTTGAGCACCCGCACCACCTGCCCGTACTTCTCGGGCACCAGGCGGCCCTTCACGCGCTTGTGCCCGCGGTAGACGAGCACCTCATCGCCGTCGAGCGCAGTAGCGAGGCTCTCGGGGGGGATCACGATGTCGGGCAACTCGGCCTCGACGACCCGCAGCACACCGTACCCCGATGCGGTCTGCCTGAGCGTCCCGCGATAGCAGTCGGTGAACTCCACCGCGGTGACGCGCCCGGAGCTGCCTCGCACCACCTCGCCGCGGGCCTCGAGCTCGGCCAGCGCGGCCTCCACGTCCTCGCGTGCGGCTTCCCGCCCTGCCCGCACCCCGAGCTGGCGCACCAGGCGCGCCGCCGTCGCTCCGTCGCCTTTCGTCTGCCGTACCAGCTCGAGCACGTCCTGCCGTCGGATCTCGCCCACACCGCCTCACTTCCGGGGCGACGAAACTGCCGTTTCTGTTGACAGCCCCGAAGCCCACCCCTAGAATACGCGGTGCGCGTGCGAAAGTGGCGGAACTGGTAGACGCGCAAGATTCAGGATCTTGTGACCTTAAGGTCTTGGGGGTTCGAGTCCCCCCTTTCGCACCAGATCCTTGAACGCCCCGGGCAACCGGGGCGTTGGCGTGTGTGCACTCCGCACACCATGGCCGAGAACGCCTCGATGATGGCGCACGACCATGCGAAGCGTGGTTGCCGACCCGCCTCGACGTTCGACCAACCCAATCACGCACCCCGCCATGAAGGCGTCCGAGACGCGACGACCGCCGTGGCCGCAGCCGCTTCTGTCATCACCTCCTTCCCCAGGAGTGGCACGAGTCTTGTAGCATTCGATTCGCTATGTTCGGGGCCCCCGATCTCGTCCCCGCGTCTGATCTGGAGCGGCTCGAAGAGCGGTTGGCCGAGCTGCCCGAGAGCAGCGACGAGGAGCTGCCGTGGCCGCTCGGACGAGACACGCGCCACGCCTTTTTCCTCAACGAGCGGGTGACACCGATCGCCTGGCGGTGGCGCGACGGCTCGGTGTGGCTCGCCATCTCGATCTCCATTCTCCTGCACCTGCTCGTGCTCTCCCAGCTTCTGCAAGGCAGTGCGTTGCAAACCATGGTCGCAGCGCTCAGTCCACCCCCGCGCCCGCAGCTCGACGAGGAGGTCCCTGCGTTTTTCGAGGTCGTCGACCTACCCGACCAGAAGGAAGAAAAGCCCTCCCGCCGCAACGCACCAGGCTCCGACATGGACCGCCGTGCGCATGGCGGCGAGGGCGCCCCGTCCGACCGCCCCGGCTCGCATGGCAACACCCCGGAGCTGCGCTTGGAGACGCCCGGTGCCGGTGTCGCCGGCGGAACGACGACCGCCGAGGGCTTCCAGGTGGTCGGCAAGGGTACCGCGGGTGAAGGCGAGGGGAAAGGGGTGGCGACCGGCAAAGGCGAAGGCTCCGAGGCTCGAGCGACTCCAGGCACCGGGACGGCCGATGCCGGCCTCGAGGCTTTGCGCCTGGGAGCCCGCGGCGGCGGTCGGGAGCGACCGTTGCTACGCGGCCTGGGAGGGGTCGGGCCGGGCTCCATCGGCGGCTCGGTCCCGAGCCGCAAGGGCGGTCGTGTCGACCTCGGCCCGCTGTCGTTCGATACCCAGTGGTACAACTGGGGGCCGTACGCAGCCGAGATGCTGCGGCGCATCCGCTACCACTGGCAGATCCCCGAAATCGCGCGGCTCGGCGTCGGTGGGGTGGTTCGCATCCACTTCTTCATCGAGCGAGACGGGCGGGTAACCGGCCTCGAGATCGAGATGCCCTCCGCCCACCCGCCGATGGACTTCGCAGCGCGCGACGCCATCCTCAACGCCTCACCGCTGCCGCCCCTCCCCACGGATCTCCTGGGCGTCGAGCGGGAGGGGGTGACGATCACCTTCTACTACAACACCCCGGTTCCCGACGGCGAGTACACAGGCTGAACCGGCGCCACCCGGTCGAAAGCCGCCAGTCACGAGCCCCCCACCCATCCCACACCGCCCCACCGCCTACCCCCGACCACCTGAGTCCGGGGCTCGCCCTGGTCGAAGAAGAAGTTGACGGTTGGCGGGGAGGCCGGTTCCGGAGCGTCAGCCGCAGGCTACGAGCACCCGGCGCAGCGCCGCGCCGACGACTTCCCCAACCGGGGCGAGCTCGGGGAGCCGTAGCAGACCGAGCACGCTGTCGGGACGCATCGCTCGAACCACGGTCCGCCCGTTTTCGACCGACACCGTGACGTTGCATGGCAAAAGCACCCCCACCTCCGGCGCCACGGTGAGCGCCTGGTGGGCCGACGGCGCGTGGCAGGCACCCAAGATCACGTAGGGCTCCCACTCGACACCTAGCTTGCTCTTTATCGTCGCCGCGACATCGATCTCGGTGACGACGCCGAAACCCTCGCTGGCCAGCGCCTCGCGCACCCTGGCCACGGCGTCGTCGAACGACAGCGAGGACACCGCCTCGTAGGCAACCGCGGTGATCTGCATCTCGACCTCCAAACCCATGCGTTGTACAGGCGGCCGGGGGCTTCGACTCTCAAGGTACCGGTGAACGCGACGAAGCTGCCCAAAGGGGCCGCACGGGCCCCGCTCAGGACGCTCAGGTGAAGCCCCCTCCACACCCCGCCGAGCTAGGCTTGCCGCACGGTAACGCGGCGCCGCTGCCCGTGGGTACGCTGGAAGCGAAGGTCGAGAACGCCTTCGTCACCTCTTGTCCGCCACACGAGGGGCAGGACAGACCATCCGCTGTCGCACCGACGCGCTGCAGCACCTCGAATCGCTTCCCACACTGCTGGCATACGTACTCGTACAGCGGCATCTCAGCCTCCACATCCGCCCTGGATCGCGCTCCACGCGCTTTCGGGAATGCCCTCAGGGTAAACCTCGTAGCTCGAGAACATGGCTCCGCAGCTCCGGCACCGCCAGAGCAGTGCCCCTCATGTCGGGACCGGCCGCAGGCTGCCGCCGCACCGCCGGCAGACACCGATCGTTGCCGCCTTCTCTTTCTGTTCCGTGCTCACTTCTCCTCCCCAGCCGTCCGGGTAGACTCCTCGTCGTCCACCTTCCCAACCGCACACCTGCCACCTTTCCGACGCCCGGTCGGATCCGGCACCGCTCAAGTGGGCACCCCGAGGCGCGGTAGCACCACCCACTGTAGGAGTACCCACGCCACGACGATGCCGAGTAGCCACCACACGTCGGTCGTCATTCGCCGCTCCCCCGCATCATCTCGGCCCGCCCCTGCTCGATCGTCGCCCGGTCGGCATCGAGCTGGCGCTGCAGCCCGTCGCAGCAGATGCGGCAGATCGAGAAGATATCCTCGTCGGCGATGAAGTAGTACACGCTTGTGCCCGACCTGCGGCAGCTCACGAGGCCTGCCTTCTTGAGCACCGCCAGGTGTTTGGAGACGTTCGCCTGACTCGAGCCGACGAGCTGCAAGATATCGTTGACGTTGTGCTCGCCGGACTGGAGGCAGTGAAGGATATGCAACCGCATCGGGTCGGCCATGGCCTTGAGGCGGTCGGCGATGCGTTCCAGGAGCTGGGTGGACACCGTCTTCATGTTCTCTCCCACGAGAGAGTATAACCACTCGCTCATGGAGGCGCAACTACTCGGCTCCACCCGCCGCCCTCCGCGGATCACATGACCTCCTCGGCGGTCCACACGAACATCTTGAGCTTCTCGCCGCAGTCGGCGCAGTAGGCTCGGACCTGCGCACGCAGCGCCTCGACGCGGTCCTCCTCCACCAGCGTGAAGATGATGGCGGAGGTCTTGGGATAAGCACGTGAGCCCAGACGCTGACCGGTCGAGCCGAGCCCAAGGGCGTGCGGGACCTCCGTGTACCCCTCGACGCCGGCCCGGTGGAGGAATACCTCGAGCTCTTCCTTGCGTGCCTCGTCGACGATCATCATGAGCAGCTTCATGGCCTCACTCCCTGACCCCGAGGGCCCGCAGGATCGAGATCATCGGGCACCAGCGGGTGAACGCCGACTGCAACAGGTTGAGACCAACGAACGCGGTGAAAGCGAAAAACCACGGCTGGTGCAGGAAGTAGCCGAGCCCCACCGAGAGGAGGACGAACAATCCAGCAATTGCGCGCAGGTACTCGTTGATGGTCATCGTGGCCGTCCTTTCTTGTCAGGTCGAGGGGTCGCCATCGACCATGACAGCGTGGTCGATCCCCACAGTTTTGAGGTACATGAAGTACAGCAGCGGGATCACGATCAGGGTGAGGGCGGTGGCGACCACGACGCCCGAGATGAGCGCCACAGCCAGACCCTGAAAGATCGGGTCGAGCAGGATCACCCCGCCGCCGACGACAAGCGCCGCCGCGGTGAGAGCGATCGGTCGGAAGCGCCCCGCGCCGGCCTTGATCACCGCGTCATCCAGCCGCTCACCCGCCTCCAGCTCGAGGTTGATGAAGTCCACAAGCAGGATCGAGTTGCGGACGATGACTCCGGCCAGAGCAATGAACCCGATCATCGAGGTGGCGGTGAAGAAGACACCACCCAACCCGTGTGCCGGCAGGATGCCGATGAGTGTGAGCGGAATCGGTGCCATGATGATGAGCGGCGTCACGAACGAGCGGAACCACCCGACGACCAGCAGGTAGATGAGGACGAGCACCACGGCGAAGGCGATCCCCATGTCGCGGAACACCTCGTAGGTGATCTGCCACTCGCCGTCCCACTTGATCGCGTAGCCCGTGCCTCCCTCCGGCATGGTGCTGGACAGCAGTGGCACCGGCGTGCCGTCGGGGGCCTCGAGGGCGGCGAGACGGTCCTGCATGGCCAGGATGCCGTATACCGGCGCCTCGGCCACCCCAGCCATCTCGGCCAACACGTAGCTCACCGGCCGCAGGTTCTTGTGGTAGATGAACCGCTCCCGCGGCACCGAGCGCACGCTCACGAGCTCCGAGAGTGGCACCAGCCGCCCTTCCGCACCGTGAACGGTGGTGGCGAGCAGCCCCTCGATAGACGAGCGCTGCGTGCGGTCCAGCCGCAGCACGAGCGGCACCGGCGCCCGGGCGGTCTCGTCGCGCAGCAGACCGGCCTCGGCGCCGTCCAGCGCCACCCGCAAAGTGCGCACGATGATCTCGGGGGTCACACCTGCCCGCACCGCCTTCTCCCGGTCGATGGCCACCTCCATGCGCGGCGCCGGGTCCTCGACCTGCCAATCGACGTCGACGACGCCCGGGGTGTTCTCGAAGATCTCGCGCACCTGCGCGGCGAGCGCCACTCGCTGCTCGAGATCCGGCCCGTAGATCTCGGCCACCAGCGTCGAGAGCACCGGCGGTCCCGGTGGCACCTCGGTGACCTTGACATTGGCCCCACCACGGGTCGCGATCGGCGTGATCAGCTCGCGCACCCGTCGCGAGAACGCATGGGAGTCGGTGTCGCGCTCATGCTTGGGCAGGAGGTTGACCTGGAGGTCGGCCACCAGCGGACCGGAGCGCAGAAAGTAATGCCGCACCAGCCCGTTGAAGTTGAACGGCGCCGAGGTTCCGACGTACACCTGGAGGTCGCTCACCTCCGGCAGGTTGCGCACCGCCCCGGCGAGCTCGCGGGCAACGGCGGCGGTGGTTTCCAGCGTCGTCCCCTCCGGCATGTCGATCACGACCTGCAGCTCGCTCTTGTTATCGTACGGCAGCATCTTGACCGTCACGATCCGAACGAAGAGGAGCCCCACCGAAACCACGAGCAGCAGCGCCACACCCCCGAGCAGTACCCAGCGGCGCCACGCCTTCTCGAGCAGCGGCGTGAACAGACGCTGGTAGAACCGATGCAGGCGATCCTCTTTGGCGGTTGAGGCGTGCGGCGTCGACTCGCCGTGCACGTGCGCTTCCGCCCACTTCCGGAACAGTCGGAAGGTCAGCCACGGAGAGACCACGAACGCCACCACCAAAGAGAAGAGCATCGCCGCCGAGGCGTTGATCGGGATCGGCCGCATGTACGGCCCCATCAGCCCCGAGACGAAGGCCAGCGGCAGCAGTGCCGCGACCACGGTGAAGGTGGCGAGGATCGTCGGGTTCCCCACCTCGTCCACCGCATACACCGTGGACTGGCGCGGCTCGCCCCACCCCAGCTCGTAGTGCCGGTGGATGTTCTCCACCACCACGATGGCATCGTCGACGAGGATGCCGATGGCGAAGATGAGGGCGAACAGCGTCACCCGGTTGAGCGTGTAACCGAACAGGAACGACGAGGCGAGGGTCAGCGCCAGCGTTGCCGGCACCGCGACCGCCACCACGAGCGCCTCGCGGCGACCGAGCGCGAAGGCCATGAGGACCACGACCGATAACGTCGCCAGCGCCATGTGGAAGATCAGCTCGGAGGACTTCTCGTTGGCTGTGAAGCCGTAGTCGCGGGTCTTCGTGAGGTTGACGTCGGAGGGAATCACCGGTCCCTTGAGCCGTTCCAGGCGACGGTTGAGGTCGCGCACCATGTCCACGGCGTTGGTCCCGGGCTTCTTGGCCACGGCGACGGTGACCGCCGCGGCGTCGGTGCCTGCCGCAAGCCCGTACCGTGACCCACCCGCACCGCCGATCATCCATGCGTACTGCGCGGGCTCCTCCGGCCCATCGACCACCGCCGCGATCTCCCGCAGATACACCGGGCGGCCGCCGTACACGGCGATGACCGCGTTGCCCACCTCCTCCGCGGAGCGGAAGAGCGAGCCCACGTCGACCGCCATCTCCCGGTCGCCGCTCGCGAACGAGCCGGCAGGCAGGCGCCAGTTGAGCCCCGCCAGTGCCTGATACGCCTGCAGAAGCGACACGTGGTGGGCCGCCAATAGGTTACGGTCGAACGTCACCCGCACGACCCGCCGTTGGCCGCCGAGCACCCACACCTGGGCCACGCGATCGTGGCGCTTGAGCTCGGTCGCGAGCTCGTCGGCGACCTGCCGAAGCTGCATCGGCGAGGCGCTCGCGGACCACAGGGTGTAGGCCACGACAGGCACGTCGTCGATCCCCCGCGGCACCACCACCGGCGGCAGCGCGCCGGGCGGCAACTGCGGCGCCAGCTCCGCGACCTTGGTGTGGACCCGGGCCGCGGCCTGATCGGGGTCGCTGCCGACTTTGAAGCGCACGATCACCATCCCACCGGAGGGCTGGGTCGTGGAGTAGACGTACTCGGTGTTCTCGATCTCGGACAACGCCTTTTCGACCGGTGAGGTGAGGCGACGCTCGACCTCCGAGGCGGTTGCTCCCGGCATAGCCAGGAAGACATCGATCATCGGCACCTTGATCTGCGGCTCTTCCTCGCGCGGCGTGATGAGCACGGCGAATGCGCCGACGAGCAGGGAGAAGACCACGAGAAGGGGGGTTAGCTTGGAGGTCAGGAACGCCCGGGCGATACGGCCCGAGGCCCCCAGCGGACGACGCGTCATCTTCAGGCGCAGCGCCTCGCGTCGAGCCTGCTCTCGATCGATGGGAGGCGTACCGGCCATCACCGCACCTCCTCCACCCGAGCACCGTCGCCCGGTAGAGCCGACAGGCCCAGCAACAGATCCTCGCCCCCTTGCAACCCGGAAAGCACCTCGATCCTCTCACCGTCGTCCATCCCGCCGAGTGTGACGGCGCGGCTGCGCGCGAGACCCGCTGCGTCCCGTACCACGACCATCGACAGGCCGCCGGAGCTCAGCACCGCCAGTCGCGGCACCTCCACCGCCTGACGCTGCCCCGTGGTGAGCCGAGCGCGTCCGGTGGCCCCGGACACGACCTCGAGGTCGCCGAGATCCAGCTTGACGAGGAAGGTGTGGGCGGCTGGATCGGCGCCGGGGGTCATCTCGACCACCTTCGCAGGCAGCACGCGATCGCGGCCGAGGGCGTCGAGAACGGCTGGCAGCTCGCTGCCGATCCCCAGACCGCCGGCGAGTGCCGCGCTCTGGGGAACCGCAACCACCAACCTCCGGCCCTGGTCCGACTCGACCATGACGAGCGGCCGGCCGGGCGCGGCGAGATCGCCGACCTCCACCATCCGGCTCACGATCCGCCCGGCGAACGGCGCTACAACCTGTGACTCGCGGGCCACCGACGAGGCCGCCTCGACCGCGCCCTGTGCCTGTTGCACCGCACCCTGAGCCTGCTCGTGCTGCATCCGTGCGAGGTCGAGCTCCAGCTCCGAGGCGGCACCCTTGTCGTGCAGCACCCTGAATCGCTCGTGATTGCGGGCGGCGACCGCAAGCGCCGCCTGCGCCTGGGCGAGCCCGCCACGTGCCTGGGCTTCCTGGCCCTTCGCCGTCTGGGGATCGATCTCGACCAGCACCTGGCCCTTCTTCACGGGGTCTCCGGCCTTCACCAGGACCGCAGTCACCGCGGCCATCACCCGAGAGGAGACCGCCACCGACCGCCCGGCCTCCACGGTGCCGTAAAGCTCCACCGTCGTCGGCACCGTCACCACCGCCGCCTGCGCCACGCGGGCCTGCACCGTGCCCGCGTTCACGCGTTCCGGCGAACCGTGTCCGCCGCCGCACGCCATCGTCACGGCCCCGAGGGCCACAGTCGCCACCACAGCCACGAGCTTTCGAGTCATTGCATCGCTCCTTCGTGTCTTCGGAATCGAGCTCAGTCGGGAAGCACCGAGTCGGCGGTCCGGCCGGCCCGCACCGCCAGGCGCATCAGCGCGAGCTGCGCCTCGGCTCGCGCCACCAGCTCGCGAGTCTCCGACTCGCGCCGGGCCGTCGCCACGTCGAGCAGATCCAGCATCTTGACCACTCCGGAGCGGAACCGCTCGCCGGTGATACGCTCCGCCTCGCGCGCCGCCGCCAACGCCTGGCGAGCCGTGGCGTGCCTCTGCCGGGCCGTCACCGCCTCCTCGTAAGTCTGTCGGACCTCGAGCCTCACACCTTCCGCGAAGCGTTTGACGTCCTCGCGCCCTGCCCTTGCCTCGTGCCGTGCCGCCGCCACCGCCGCCCGGTCGCTGCCGCCGGCGAACAGGTTGATCGACGCCACGGCCATGATCGCCGTCGAGGACCCGTGCGTCCCGAACAACGTGTCGTCCACCCAGTCCGCCCGCGCCACCATGCCCACCTTCGGGAGGTACGCGGCCTTCCGCACGCGCTCCTCGCGCTCACCGGCCGACAGGAGGTCCCGTGCGGCAAGCAGATCGAGACGCGAGTCCGCCGCCGCAGCCCACGCCTCGAAGGTATCGGTAACCGCCGCCGGAGGCGGGAGCGGCTCGAGCTCCCATTGCGATCCCTGTGCTTGGCCGAGGCGGAACGCGAGGTTTGCCTCGGCGACGCGTGTCCGACCCCTCGCCTCGGTCACCAGATCGTCGAGGCGCGACAGCTCGACCTGCGCCCGGAGGAGCTCGGACCGCACGAGCATCCCCTGCTCGGCATAGGCCTCGGCGAGCGCGACGTGCGCCGCTACGGTCTCGCGTGCCTTCTCGAGCAGCGCCACGTACTCGCGGGCCTGCTCCACCATGACGTAGGCCTCGCCCGCCGCCAACGCCGCCTGCTCGGCGGCCCAGCGTGCCTGCCGGTCAGCCGCCTGCGCGGCCAGCTCGGCCTGGGCGATCCGCCCGGAGAGCTCGCCGCCGGTGAACAGGGGGATCGTCGCCTCGACGCGGGTTATCGCCGTGTCCAGCGGGTCCGGCCGGTTGGGATCGGAGGTCATGAAATCGGCGAACGAGAACCGCTCTTGATTGAGCTTGAGCGCGAACGCCTCGGCCGGCGAGTCGGTGCGGGTGAAGATCTCCTGCAGGCTCACCGACGGCAGTTGGAACCCCCTGGCTTGTCGGACCCGCTCGGCTGCTGCCTGGGCGCGTTCACGGCCAGCCAGCGCCTCGCCGGCCCCTTGCCGCGCCAGCTCGAGCGCCGTTCGCAGCGAGAGTGGCTCGGCCGCGACGAGCCGCCCGACACTCAGGATCGCCATACCCACGAGGAGCACCTGTCGCATACAGCCGCCCTCCATCGGCATATAGTTATATATCCTCACAAAGTTCGTGTCAAGCCCTGGGAGCCACGATCGGCACCGCTGCCATCGGCGGGTTCGCCGCAGCGAAGGCTTTTCGACTGCCGAGGTAAGGCGGCTTTTGAGGCTGGGCATAACGCCGCGACGCCCGGGATGACCCGGGCGTCGCTCGTGACCGTTGCTTTTCGTCCTGGCCGTCAGACGCCTTGTGGGGTCTCCACCGTCGCCTTGGCCGCGGCGGGCTGCTTGGCCTTCTTCTCCTTCTTCGACTCCACCGCTTTCCCAGCTTTGACCTCGGGCAGCTTGAAGTCCACGAACTCGAGGATGGCGAGCTCGGCGCCGTCGCCCTTGCGGGGTCCCAGCTTGACGATGCGGGTGTAGCCACCCGGCCGGTTGACGAAACGCGGTCCGATCTCCGAGAACAGGCGCTTGATCACATCTCGGCTCTCGATCCAGCGACCGACCAGACGACGGGCGTGCACCGAGTCCGCCTTGCGCCCGAGGGTCACGACCTTCTCGGCGATCGGCCGGAGAGTCTTGGCCTTGACGAGCGTGGTGATGATCCGCTCATGCTCGATGAGAGAACGCAACTGATTCCGAAACAGCGCCCGCCGATGCTCCGACGTGCGGCCCAGCTTTCGACCTGCTTTCAGGTGGCGCATCACAACCTCCGTTACGACTGCGGCAAGTCGAAACGCATGCCCAGGCTCAGCCCGATCATCTCGAGCCGATCGCGGACCTCCGCCACGGCCTTCTTGCCCAGGCCGGGCAGCTTCTGGAGCTCGTCCTCGCTGTAGGCGACCAGATCGCGCACGGTGGCGATGTTGGCGGCCCGCAGCATGTTGAGAATTCGCACCCCCAGCGCGAGGCCATCGATCGGCTTGTCGAGCGCGCTGTCCTGGACCGGCGGCGTCGGGTCGAGCGGGGGCCCCTCGAGGGTCACAAAAATCGGCAGATGGTCGGCCACCAGCCGGCCAGCCTCGGCCACCGCGGCCGCCGGGGTGATGGCGCCGTTCGTCCACACGTCCAGTACCAGCTTCTCGTAGTCGGTGGCCTGCCCGACACGAGCCGGTTCGATGCGGAAGTTGGCCCTGCGAACTGGCGAGAACGCTGCGTCGAGGAAGATGAACCCAACCCCCAGATCGCGCCGCTCCTGCTCGTCCGCCGGCACGAACCCGCGGCCGCGCCTGACCACCAGCTCGGCATCCACCGCGCCCTCCTCGGAGAGCATCGCGAGGTACACCGACGGGTCGATGACCTCGAGCTCCGACCCCCCGTCGATCGAGTTGGCTCGCAGCTCACCTGGCTCGGCAACCTTCAGGGTCGCGGTCAGCGCCTCGGGACCGATGAGGCGCAGCGGCACCCGCTTGAGGCTGAGGATGATGTCGGTGACGTCTTCCATGACCCCTGGAATCGAGTCGTACTCGTGGTCGACTCCAGCGAAGCGCACTGCCACCACGGCGGCCCCCTCGATCGAGGAGAGCAAGGTGCGCCGCAGCGCGTTGCCGACCGTCACGCCCCAGCCCAGCTCGAACGGCTGAGCCACGAACACCCCGTGGTTCGGGTTATCCGGATC
The DNA here is from genome assembly GCA_012516935.1 of Holophagae bacterium. Classification (GTDB taxonomy): domain Bacteria; phylum Acidobacteriota; class Thermoanaerobaculia; order Thermoanaerobaculales; family Thermoanaerobaculaceae; genus JAAYVZ01. Next base: position 13,729 of record JAAYVZ010000085.1, on the reverse strand, counting down.
CACCTCGGCCACGACGGATTGCGGCCGGTGAAACTCCAAACCTCGCATGACGACCTCCTTACCGCGAGTACAGCTCGACGATCAGTTGCTCCTGGATGGGGAGGCGGATGTCCTCGCGGGTCGGCAGCGCCACAACCTTACCCCGGAAGTTGGCGCTGTCGAGCTCGAGCCATGGCGGGACGCCGCGACCTTGCGCCGTCTCGAGCGCCTCGACGACAAATGCGTTGGTGCGCACGTCCTCCTTGAGGGCGACCTCCATGCCGGGCTTGACCCGGAACGACGGGAGGTTCACGCGCCGCCCGTCGACCGTGACGTGACCGTGACGAACGAGCTGGCGCGCCTGGCTCCGCGACGACGCAAAGCCGAGCGAATACACCACGTTGTCCAGCCGTGTCTCCAGCAAGCGCAGGAGGTTCTCGCCGGTCACACCTTTCTGCCGGTTGGCCTCGGCGAAGTAGCGCCTGAACTGACGCTCGAGCACGCCGTAGACGCGCCGCACCTTCTGCTTCTCGCGCAACTGCAAGCCGTATGGTTGCATCTTGTTGCGCCGCTTGCCGTGCTGCCCCGGCGCGTACGAGCGTCGCTCGACCGCGCACTTCTCCTTGAAGCACCGCTCTCCCTTGAGGAAGAGCTTCATACCTTCTCGTCGGCATAGCCGGCAAACCGGCTCGTGGTACCGTGCCACTGCGACCTCCTCGCCGTCCTACACGCGACGCCGCTTGGGCGGGCGGCAGCCGTTGTGGGGGATGGGGGTGACATCCTTGATGCTCTTGATCTCCAGTCCCGACGCGGCCAGCGCTCGAATCGCCGACTCGCGGCCCGCTCCGGGGCCCTTGATCTCCACGTCCACCGTGCGCAGGCCGTGCTCCTGCGCCTGCTCCGCGGCGTTGCGCGCCGCGAGCTGGGCCGCGTACGGCGTGCCCTTTCGCGAGCCCTTGTAGCCGATGCGCCCGGCCGAGCTCCAGCAGATGGCGCCGCCGGTGGCATCGGTGATCGTCACGATGGTGTTATTGAACGTCGCCTGGATGTGGGCCACGCCATGCGGCACGTTCTTGCGCTCGCGGCGACGGGGCCCCTTTTTTGCAGCTTTCGCAGCCTTTGCCATCGCTTTGCCTCACTCGTCCTACTTCTTGCCGGTCTTCTTCTTCTTGGCCACAGTGGCGCGCCGCGGGCCCTTGCGGGTGCGGGCATTGGTGTGGGTCCGCTGCCCGCGGGTCGGCAGCCCACGGCGGTGGCGAACCCCACGATAGCAGCCAATCTCCATGAGCCGCTTGATGTTCATGGCGACCTCCTTGCGCAGGTCGCCTTCCGTCTTCTCTTCCTGGATCACCTTGGTGATGCGGCGGATCTCATCCTCGGAGAGGTCCTTGACGCGCACCATCGGGTCCACGTCGGCGCGCTGAAGGACCGACTTGGACAGCGACCGGCCGATGCCATAGATATACGTCAGGCCGATCTCCACATGCTTGTTCTGGGGCAGGTCGACACCTACGATGCGTGCCACAGCGAAACCTCCTCACTAACCCTGGCGCTGCTTGTGCTTGGGGTTCTCGCAGATCACCCGGATGACCCCACGCCGGACCACGATCTTGCACTTCGAGCAAATCTTCCGAACCGAGGAACGAACCTTCATCGCCGCAACCCCTTCACTTGTACCGGTAGACGATCCGCCCCCGCGTGAGGTCGTAGGGCGAAAGCTCCACCAGGACCTTGTCACCGGGCAAGATCCGGATAAAGTGCTTGCGCATCTTCCCCGAGATGTGAGCCAAGACCTCGTGCCCATTCTCCAGCTCGACCCGGAAAACCGCGTTCGGCAGGGTCTCGACCACGGTGGCCATCACCTCGATGGCCTCCTCTTTCGCCATGCCTCTCTCCTTACCTTCCGTCCACGCCCAGAACCCAGGGGCCGTCGTCGGTGACAGCCACCGAGTACTCGAAATGGGCGGAAAGCTTACCGTCTTCAGTCCGCGCTGTCCAGCCGTCGGGGTCGATGATGACGCCCGGCTTGCCGAGGTTGATCATCGGCTCGATCGCCAGCACCAGTCCCGGTCGCAGCTCGGGACCGCGACCGGGTGGCCCATAGTTGGGCACGCTCGGCTCCTCGTGCATGGCTCGGCCAATCCCGTGTCCACAGAAGTCCCGCACCACCGCGTACCCGTGCGCCTCCGCGTGGGCTTGCACGGCGTGGCCGACGTCGCCCAGACGTTTGCCCGGCCGCATCACCTCCACGGCTCGCTCGAGGCACTCCCGGGTGACCTGCAGGAGCTGCCTCGCCGTTGGCGAGATGTCGCCAATCGGTACGGTGACCGCAGCGTCACCCACGAAGCCGTCGAGCACCACGCCACAATCCACCGAGAGCACGTCTCCCGCCAGCAGCTTGACGCTCCGAGACGGGATGCCGTGGACGATAGCGTCGTTGACCGAGGTGCAGATGGTGGCCGGGTACCCACGGTAGCCCTTGAAAGCCGGCCTCCCTCCCCGTGAGCCCAGGTGCTCCTCGGCCAACGCATCGAGCTCCCAGGTTGAGACGCCGGGCACGGCTGCCGCCACGACGCGGGTGAGCGCCTCGTGGACCAGATGGTTGGCCCTGTCCAAAGCGGCCAGCTCGGCGGCGGTCTTGAGCACGATCATCGCCGGCAGCTCTCCAGGGCAGCTCGCAGCCGGCCGAATACCTCGTCCACACCACCCAGTCCGTCGACCTCTGTCAGGTTGCCGCGGTGACGGTACAGGTCGAGCAGCGGCTGGGTGTAATGCCGATAGACACGCAAACGCTCGACGACCACCTCGGCGCGGTCGTCCTCGCGTTGCCCGAGAGCCCCTCCGCAGGCGTCGCAGACTCCGTCCTGTCGTGGCGGGTTGCCCGTCAGGTGGAAAACAGCGCCGCACTCGGAGCATGAGCGTCGGCCGTCCATGCGGCTGATGATGACCTCGTCGGGCACGCCGATGAACAGCACGGCGTCGATACGGCGCGCGAGCTCGGCCAGCACGCCGTCCAGCAGCGCGGCTTGGGCCGTGGTGCGGGGGTACCCATCGTACACACAGCCTCCACTCGCCGCCTGGCTGTGTAGGAGCCCCATGAGCATCTTGCCAACCAGCTCGTCGGGAACGAGCTCGCCTTTGACCATGAACGCTTTGGCCTCGGAGCCGAGCTCGGTACGACGAGCGATCTCGTCCCGCAGCAGGTCACCGGTCGAGACGTGCAGCAGCTCGAACGCGGCGGCCAGACGCTTGGCTTGCGTGCCCTTGCCAGCCCCCGGAGGCCCCAGGAGCACGATGTCGCACGCGCGCGTCACCATTGCGGTCATCCCCGTCGACCCCGCATGCGGCGACCTTTGACGAAGCCGTCGTAGTGGCGCATGACCATCTGGGCCTCGATCTGCTGCACCGTGTCCATCGCCACGCCGACGACGATCAACAGCGAGGTGCCGCCGAAATAGAACTTGACGCCGAGGCCTTCCGTGAACCAGCGCGGCAGGAAGGCGTCGAGCGTTCCACCGATGAAGGGGATCGTCGAGACCTTGAAACCGGTCATGAGGATCTCGGGCAAGATCGCCACCAGCGACAGGTAAATGGCGCCCACCAGCGTGAGGCGGGTGAGGGTCATGTCGATGAAGTCGGCGGTCCGCTGCCCCGGTCGGATACCGGGAATGAACCCGCCGTACTTCCGCATGTTCTCAGCCGTGTCCTGAGGGTTGAAGATGATCGAGGTGTAGAAGTAGCAGAAGAAGATGATGGATACGACGTAGACGAGGTTGTACAGCGGCTCGCCGTAGGCCAGACGACGGGTGATACCCTGTACGATCGGGTGCTTGACCACCTGCGCGATCGACTGCGGGAACGACAGGATCGAGGCCGCGAAGATCACCGGGATCACCCCTCCGGTGTTGAGGCGCAGCGGCAGGTAGGTGCTCTGGCCACCGAACATCCGCCGGCCGACCACCCGCTTGGCGTACTGCACGGGGATGCGCCGTTGGGCTCGTTCCATCAGCACGATCGCCGCGACGACGATGACGGCGAACACGACGAACGCCAGCATCGTGAGGATGCCCATCGAGCCGATCTTGACGTCCTGGATCGTCCGGATGATCGCACTCGGCAGGCCGACCACGATACCGGCGAAGATGATCAGGGAGATGCCGTTGCCGATGCCGCGCTCGGTGATCTGCTCACCCAGCCACATGACGAAGGCAGTGCCGGTGGTGAGCGTGAGCACGGTGAGGAGCCTGAACCCCCAGCCGGGGTTGACGACCAGGTGCGCGCCGCCGGGCGCCGTAGTCTTCTCCAGAAAGAACGAGATGCCGAGCGCCTGGATGATGGAGATCACGACCGTCCCGTAGCGGGTGTACTGCGTGATCTTCTTCCGTCCGAGGTCGCCCTCCTTGGAGAGCTTCTCGAGGTAGGGCCACACCACGGTGAGCAGCTGCAAGATGATCGAGGCGGAGATGTACGGCATGATACCGAGGGCGAAGATGGTCATGCGCCCCAGGGCTCCGCCCGAGAACAGATCCAGAAAGCCCAGGATCGTGCCTTTGGCTTGCCCGATGAACTCGGCCAGCGCAACCGGGTCCACCCCCGGCGTCGGGATGAACGCGCCGAGGCGGTACACCGCCAGAAGCAGGAAGGTGAAGATCACCCGCTTGCGTAGCTCCGGAATCGCGAAGATGTTGCGCAGGCTCTCGATCATTTGGCAATCACCTCACAACGCCCGCCAACCGACTGGATGACCTCGAGGGCTTTCCGCGAGAACTTGTGGGCTTTGACCACGAGCATCTTCTCGAGCCGGCCGTGCCCGAGTACCTTGAGCCCGTCACCGAGCGAGGAGATGACGCCCTCCGCCAGCAGCAGCTCGGGAGTGATCTCCGAACCGGTCGGAAAGCGGTCGAGCTGGCCGACGTTGACGATCGTGAGCTCAGTTCGGAAGATGTTGGTGAATCCGCGCTTGGGGAGGCGCCGCACATACGGCATCTGGCCGCCTTCGAAGTTCCGACGGCGCTTGTAGCCCGAGCGGGACTGGGCACCCTTGTGCCCGCGCCCGGCGGTCTTGCCGTGGCCGGAGCCGGGGCCGCGGCCCACGCGCTTGCGGTCCTTGGTGGACCCGGGTCGAGGCGTGAGGTTGTGCAGTTCCATCGCCTACTCCTCTGCCGGCGCGACTTTGACGATATGCGCGCACTTGGCGATCATGCCACGGGTGTACGGGGTGTCGACGAGCACCACAGACGAACCGATACGCCCCAGGCCGAGACCATCACGGAGCACCCGCTTGATGCGCTCCTGGTTGCCGATGGCGCTGTGCACCTGCGTGATGCGCAGCTTCTTCACCGCTGCCTTCTTTCGCGTCGTCATACCTCAACCTCCGGCAAAGGACCGGTACGAGGCTCGCTCTCTTCGATCACGTCGGCCTCACCGCCGGCGCGGCGGAGCTGCGCCGACTCGTCGAGCGTGGTGAGCTGCTCCAGCGCCGCGAACGTCGCCCGTACCAGATTGTGGGGGTTGGTGGTCCCCAGCGACTTGGTGAGGATGTCGCCAATGCCGCAGGCCTCAGCGATAGCGCGAACGGCGCCGCCAGCGATCACGCCGGTACCGGGAGAAGCGGGGCGCAGGAGCACCCGCCCGGCCCCGAAGTGGCCCACCACCTCGTGCGGGATGGAGGAGCCCTCGCGGTGCACGGAAATCATGGCCCGCCGCGCCGCCTCGGTGCCCTTGCGGATAGCCTGAGGAACCTCACGGGCCTTGCCGGAGCCGAAGCCGACCTTGCCCTGACCGTCTCCCACGACGACGAGAGCCGAGAACGAGAAGTTCTTGCCACCCTTCACGACTTTGGTGACGCGGTTGATGGAGACCACGTGGTCGATGAACTGGGATTCGCGCTCGCTCATTGCTCTCGCCCCTAGAACCGCAGACCCGCTGCCCGGGCTGCGTCCGCCAGCTCCTTGATCACTCCGTGATACCGGAAGCCGCACCGATCGAACACCACCGTCGTGATGCCCCGACTCTGCGCCCGCTCGGCGATGACCTTGCCGACGGCTTGGCCCGCCGCCTTGTTGCCGCTGTGTGCAAGCCCCTCGCGGAGCTCCTTCTCCACCGTGGAGGCGGAGACCAGCGTGCGGCTGCTGACGTCGTCGATGAGCTGCGCCGAGACGTGCCGCAGGGAACGAAAGACCACCAAACGGGGACGTTCCGGAGTCCCGGAGAAGCGCTTGCGGATCCGCAGGTGAATGCGATGCCGTCGCTGCTTACGATCTCTTTTCTGCGCCATGGCCTACGCTCCCGACTTGCCGGCCTTGAGCTTGAGCACCTCTTCGGTGTACTTCACGCCCTTGCCTTTGTATGGATCGGGGGGACGGAGGCTGCGAATCTCCGCCGCCGCCTGCCCGACCTTCTGCTTGTCGATGCCCTCCAGCGTGATGCGGTTCGCCTTGGCGTCATAGGTCAAGGTGACGCCGTCCGGAACCCTGAAGACGACGGGGTGGGAGAACCCCAGCGAGAGCACGAGCTCGTCACTGCCCCGCAACTCGGCCTTGTACCCCACGCCCTGGATGTCGAGCTGCTTGCGGAACCCGGTCGTGACACCCAGCACGGCGTTGGCGAGCAGCGCGCGAGTCAGGCCGTGCAGGGCCCGCACCGCCGGCAGATCGTTCCCACGCTGGACCGTGATCTCCTCACCCGCTACGGTGATGGTGATACCGTCGGGTATCGGTCGCAGCAGCGAGCCCTTCGGGCCTTTGACCTGGACCACACCGTTGCCGACGTGCACCTGCACGCCGCTCGGGATTCGGACTGGCAACTTGCCGATTCGTGACATGTACGCCTCCTACCACACGCGGCACATGACCTCGCCGCCCACGCGCTCCTCGCGCGCCTTGGCGTCGGTCATGAGCCCCCTGGAGGTTGAGATCACGGCGATACCGATGCCGCCACGCACCTTCGGTAGCTCCTCGACACCCCGGTACACACGGCGCCCAGGTCGCGATACCCGCTCGAGCCCCTGGATCGCCGGCTCACCTTCGCCCGAGTAACGGAGATAAAGGCGCAGCGTTCCTTGCGAGCCCTCCTGGAGCACCTTGAAGGTCCGGATGAAGCCTTGCTCCTGCAAGATCTTCGCGAGCTCGAGCTTGAGTCGCGAGGCGGGGGCATCGCAGCGGTCCTTGTTGGCCTGCACGGCGTTGCGGATGCAGGTGAGGAAATCGGCGATGGGATCGGTCATGGTCATCGCGTCACCCCCTCACCAGCTCGCCTTGGTCACGCCCGGGAGGTAGCCCTCCAGGGCGAGCTTGCGGAAACACAGGCGGCACAGCTCGAACTTGCGAATGTAGGCACGCGGCCGACCGCACAGCTTGCAGCGGTTGCGCCGCCGGATGGCGAACTTGGGCGCCCGCAGGGCTTTGGCAATCATGCTTGTACGGGCCATCGTGACCTCCTAGCTCTTCACGAACGGGAAGCCCAGCTCCTGCAGCAGGAAACGGGCCTGGTCATCGGTTCGGGCGGTAGTGACCACGGTCACGTTCATACCCTTGGGATGCTCGATCTTGGTGTAGTCGATCTCGGGGAAGATCAGGTGGTCGCGAATCCCCAGCGTGTAGTTTCCACGGCCATCGAAGCCCTTGGCCGATAGCCCCCGGAAATCACGCACGCGGGGAAGGGCGATATTGATCAGCCGGTCAAGAAACTCGTACATCCGATCCCGACGCAACGTCACCGCGCACCCGATCTGCATTCCAGCCCGAAGGCGGAACTGGGCGATCGACATCCGTGCCTTCCGCACCATCGGCCGCTGCCCGGCGATGGCACTCAGCTCAGCCATCGCGCCGTCCAGCAGCTTCGGCTGCCGTGGCGCCTCACCGAGGCCGATGTTGCAGACCACGCGGGTGATGCGCGGGACTGCCATGATGTTGGTGATCCCGAACTCCTTCTTGAGCTTTGGGATCACTTCCTGCTCGTACTTTTCCTTCAAGCGCGCCATCGTACCCTCTTTCCTCATTGGTCGAGAATCGCGCCGTCGACCTTGGCCACGCGGACCCGGCGCCCGTCTTCCAGGCGCTTGAAACCGATGCGTGAAGGCCGGCCCGTGTCGGGCGAGATCACCATGACGTTGGCGATCGACACCGGGGCCTCTCGCTCGACGATGCCACCCGTCACGCCCTTGCCTGGGTTGGGCTTGGAGTGACGCTTGATCATGTTCACGTGCTCCACGACAACACGGCCGGTAGGCCGGTCCACCCGCAGGACCTTGCCCTTCTTGCCCTTGTCCTTACCGACCATGACCTGCACCTGATCGCCCTTCTTGATCTTCCCGCTCGTCGCCATCGCCGCCTCCTACAGGACTTCCGGCGCCAGCGACACGATCTTCATGAACCGCCGCTCGCGCAGCTCGCGGGCCACCGGGCCGATGACGCGGGTCCCGACGGGCTCCTTCTGTGCGTTCACCAACACCGCTGCGTTGTCGTCGAAGCGAATGTACGACCCATCTCGGCGACGGTGGATGCGGCGCGTCCTGACGATCACCGCCTTCACCACCGTACCCTTCTTGACCTGCGACTCGGGAGCCGCTTCTTTCACCGTGCAGACGATGATGTCGCCCAGGCCGGCATACTGGCCGGCGTTGGAGCCGCCGAGCTGCCGAATCGCCTGCAGCTTCTTGGCCCCCGAGTTGTCGGCCACCGTCAGCATGGTTCGCATCTGGATCATGGCCGCCTCCTCACTTGGCCCGCTCGACCACGCGGCTCACCCGCCACCGCTTGCTGCGGGAGAGCGGACGACTCTCGGTGATCTGAACCTTGTCGCCGACCTGGCAGTCGTTGAGCTCATCGTGCGCGCGGAACTTGCGGGACCGCCGCACGAAGCGGTGGTAGAGCGGGTGCATGATCACGCTCTCAACCTTCACGGTCACGGTCTTGTCGCCTCCATTCGAGACGACGACGCCGATCTTGGTGTTCTTCCGGCCCTTGTGTGTGCTCTCCATGTGACCTACTCCGCTTCCCGCAACCGCTCGGCGCGGATCGTCAGCAACCGCGCGATCTCTTTGCGGACCAGCCGGATCTTGATCGGGTTCTGGATCTGTCCGGTGGCTTTCTGAAACCGCAGCTTGAAAAGCTGCTCACGAAGCTCCTCCTCGGCATCGGTGAGCTCCCCAATGGACTTCTGCCGCAGCTCTCGCGCCTTCATCGCACCGTCCCCCGGGCCACAAAACGGGTCTTGATCGGCAGCTTGTGGGACGCCAACCGCATCGCCTCACGGGCGATCTCCTCGCTCACACCCTCCATCTCGTAGAGAATGCGGGCGGGCTTGATGACGCACACCCATTGTTCCGGAGCTCCCTTGCCCTTGCCCATACGGGTCTCAGCCGGCTTTTTGGAAACCGGCTTGTCCGGAAAGACGCGGATCCAGATCTTGCCGCCGCGCTTGACGTGTCGTGTCATCGCGATACGGGCCGCCTCGATGTGGCGGGCCGAGATCCAGCCCGGCTCGAGCGCCTGCAGGCCGTAGTCACCGAACGACAGCTCGCCGCCGCGCAGCGCCTGGCCCCGGCGGCGCCCCCGCTGCTGCTTGCGGAACTTGACCTTCTTCGGCATCAACATGACAGCACCTCATTCCTCACAGGGCACGCCGGTGGGCCTTGCTGCGGTGCAGCTCACCTTTGTAGACCCAGACCTTGATGCCAATGGCGCCGTAGGTCGTGAACGCCTCGGCGAAGCCAAACTCGATGTCCGCTTTCAGCGTGTGGAGAGGAAGCCGCCCCTCCTGGTACCACTCGGAGCGCGCGATCTCCGCCCCGTTCAGGCGGCCCGAGCAGCGGATCTTGACACCCTGGGCGCCAAAACGCAAGGCGTTCTCCATCGCCCGACGCATCGCGCGGCGGAACGTCACGCGCCGCACGAGCTGTGAGGCAATCGATTCGGCGATGAGCTGGGCCTCGATCTCGGGCCGCTGGATTTCCTGGATGTTGATGTGGATGTCCTGACCGTAAACGGCGCGCAGGCCGGCCCCGAGCTTGTCCACTTCGGCGCCCTTTCGCCCGATGATGATCCCCGGGCGGGCGGAGAAGATGTTGACACGGATCTTGTTGGCCGTCCGCTCGATGTCGATCTCGGACACCCCGGCGTGCTGGAGGCGCGTCTTGAGCTCCTTGCGCAAACGGAGATCCTCGTGCAACAGCTTGGCGTAGCCGGCGTCGGCGAACCAGCGCGAGCGCCAGGTCTTGTTGTAGCCAAGGCGAAAACCGTACGGGTGCGTCTTCTGACCCACGAGACTCCTCCTATCGCTCCTCGACCTCGACGGTGACGTGGCAGTACCGGTGCAGGCGGGGAAACACGCGCCCCATCGAAGCGGCTCGGAAGCGCTTCAGGCTCGGCCCCTGGTCAATCTGTATCGAGCTCACGACCAACGTGCCGGTGTCGATCCCCGGCTGCCGCTGCTCCAGGTTGGCAACCGCGGAGCGCAGCACCTTCTCCAAGTCGCGAGCGCAGCGCTTCGGGGTCAGCCGCAGCATCCTGAGTGCCTGCGCGACGCCCCGGCCCCGCACGGTGTCGGCAACCAGCCGCACTTTTTGGGCGGAATGTCGCAAGTAGCGCAATCGTGCATGTGCGTGCATATGGTCCCCCTAATGGGCGGCGCCCTTGTCCTTCTTGGTGCCGGAGTGGCCGCGGAAGGTCCGCGTGAGCGCGAACTCCCCGAGCTTGTGGCCGACCATGTTCTCGGTAATGAACACCGGCACGAACTTCTGGCCGTTGTGCACCGCGATGGTATGACCGACCATGTCCGGCACGATGGTGGAGCGGCGGGACCAGGTCTTGACCACACGCCGCTCACGGGTTTGATTGAGCTGCTCGATCTTGCGAGCCAAGTGCTGATCCACGAAAGGTCCTTTGTGGATTGAGCGTGCCATCCCGACCTCCCCTACTTCCGCCGCTTGACGATGAAACGCTGGGTACGCTTGTTCCTCCGGGTCTTGTAGCCCTTGGTAGGCTGGCCCCACGGAGTCACCGGGTTGCGGCCGCCTTTGGTCTTGCCTTCGCCACCACCGTGCGGATGATCGATGGGGTTCATCGCCGTACCGCGCACGTGGCCGCGCCGCCCCAGCCACCGGGTGCGCCCGGCCTTGCCCACGGCGATGTTCGCATGGTCGCTGTTGCCGACCATGCCGACCGTGGCCCAGCACACCGCCAGGACCTGCCGCATCTCACCCGAGGGCATGCGCAGCGTGACGTACGCTCCCTCCTTGGCCATGAGCTGGGCTCCGGCTCCGGCTGAGCGCGCGAGCTGGCCTCCACGCCCCGGGTGCAGCTCGATATTGTGGACCATGGCGCCGAGTGGGATGCTCTTCAGTGGCAGTGCGTTACCGGGCACGATCTCGGCCTTCTCGGCGGCGATGAGGGTTGCGCCCACCGCCAGCCCTTCGGGGGCCAGGATGTAGCGCTTCTCACCGTCGACGTAGAAAAGCAACGCGATGCGAGCCGAACGGTTGGGGTCGTACTCGATGGCAGCGACCCGAGCTGGGATACCATGCTTGTCGCGCTTGAAGTCGATGACCCGGTACCGCCGCTTGTGACCACCGCCACGAAAACGGCTGGTCTCGTGGCCGTCGTTGTTGCGCCCTCCCGAACGGGAGAACCCGTGCGTGAGGGACTTCTCGGGCTTCTCCTTCGTGATCTCGGCGAAGTCGAGCCGCGTCATGAAGCGGATGCCCGGGGATGTCGGACGATAGGACTTGATTGCCATGACCCTACCCCCTACACCTGGTCGAAGAACTCGACGCTCTTCTCACCAGCGGCGAGGCGTACGTACGCCTTCCGCCAGTCCGGCCGCTGGCCGACGGACCGTCCGAAGCGCCGCTTCTTTCCGACCATGTTGACGACTCGAACCTCGACCACCTTGACCCCGAACAGCGTCTCGACTGCTCGGCGAACCTCGATCTTGTTGGCATGGCGCGCCACCTCGAAGCAGACGATGTTGGATTCCTCCTTGGCATCGGCCGTTTTCTCGGTGACGATAGGGCGCAGAATGATCTCGCGAGCATCCTTCATGGCGCCAGAACCTCCGCAAGCTGCGCCAGAGCCCGGCGGGAGAACACGACCTGCTGGGCGCCCAGCACCTGGTAGACGTTCACGTGGAGAGCGTCGGCGGTGCCGAGCTCGGGCCGATTGCGCGTCGCCAGCATCAGGTTGAGATTCTCGAAGCTGTCGACGAACAGCACTTTCTTGCCGGCCAGACCGAGCGTGCCCAGCCGCACCATCATCTCCTTGGTGCGATGGGACTCGACGTCGAGGGACTCCAGAACGCTCAGCCGCCCCTCGGAGAGGCGCTCGGACAGCACGGAACGCAGTGCATTCTTCTTGGCCTTGATATTGACCTTGGCCGCGTACGAACGGGGCTGCGGACCGAATACGATCCCGCCGTGGCGCCAATGGGGCGAGCGGGTCGAGCCGTGGCGGGCGCGACCGGTGCCCTTCTGTTTCCAGGGCTTCTTGCCGCCGCCGGACACCATGGCCCGGGTCTTGGTTGCATGCGTGCCGCGGCGCAGACCGCCCAGATACGCCTTGACGACCTCGTACACGAGATGCGGGCGGGCCGGGTAGGCGAGCAGCTCGTCCGGCAACTCGATGTCGCCCACGACGTCGTTGTCCCAGTTACGAACCTCGAGCTTCATGACCCTCCTCCCTTCACGCCTTCACCAGGCGCAGCAGGGCGTTGGGACCGCCCGGGACGGCGCCACGCAGGAACATCAGGTTGCGTTCGAGGTCGATCTTGACGACCATGACCCGCTTGAGCGTGGTCTTGTCGGCCCCCATGCGCCCGGCCATGCGGGTACCAGGGAACACGCGGGACGGGTCCTCGGATGCGCCGATGCTGCCGGGGGCGCGGTGGAACATCGAGCCGTGAGAGGCTTCACCGCCCCGGAAGTTGTGCCGCTTCATCCCGCCCTGAAACCCCTTGCCTTTCGAGGTTCCGACCACCCGCACGTACTCGCCAACGGCGAAGATGTCGCACAAGACGGTGTCACCGGGCTTGGCCTCGGAGTTGGAGTCGACCGGGAACTCCGCCACCACACGGGTCGGCGGCACACCCGCCTTGGCGAAGGCGCCGGCCCGCGGCTTGGTCACCTTGCGCGGCGGCTTGCCGTCGACAAAACCGATCTGCGCCGCCTCGTGCCCGTCCCTTTCGGCCGTCCGTCGCACCACCACCACGCACGGGCCAGCCTGCACGACGGTTACCGGGACCAGCTTGCCCTGGTCGTCGAACAACTGCATCATGCCGATCTTCTTGCCGATAATGCCCTTGACCATGGCCGCCTCACTTCTTCCCGTAGGCCTTGATCTCGACATCGACGCCCGCCGGAAGCTCGAGCTTCATGAGGGCGTCCACCGTCTGCTGCGTGGGGTCGAGAATATCCAACAGCCGCTTGTGCGTACGGATCTCGAACTGCTCACGCGACTTCTTGTCGACGTGAGGAGAGCGGAGGACGGTGAAGCGCTGGATTTGCGTCGGCAGAGGGATCGGTCCCGACACGCTCGCCCCGGTGCGCTTGGCTGTATCCACGATCTCCGCCGTGGACTGGTCCAGCAGCCTGAAATCATACGCCTTCAGCCGGATCCGGATCTTGTCCTTGACCATGGCTTCTCCTACTCGACGACTTCGCTGATGGTGCCGGCGCCGACGGTACGGCCACCCTCACGAATGGCGAACCGCAACCCCTTCTCCATCGCAATCGGCGTGATCAGCTCCACCTCAACCG
>JAAYVZ010000084.1 GCA_012516935.1 Holophagae bacterium | reverse complement strand
GGCGGTGTTCTTGCTGATGGCCGAGCACGGGCTGGGGTACGTGCCGCCGGCCTCGACGGGGCTGGTGTTCGGCGACGTGCCGATCGATCACTGGGCGGGGGATTTCATCGAGCAGTTGGCGGCGGAGGGGATCACTTCGGGGTGTGCGCCATCACTGTACTGTCCGGAGGGAATCGTGACCCGGGCGGAGATGGCGGTGTTTTTGAGCGCGACGTTCGGGCTGGAGCTGAACCAGTAAGGAGCGCTGCCGGGTGGGCGAAGGCCCGTGTGTCCAGCCGTGCTGCTACGCTCGCGTTCTGGAGGGCTCGTGGCACCGGTTTTCGACCTACAGACCTTCCCCTTCCCCCTCATGCGCCCAGGGATGGTCCACCGCACCGGCGCCGACTCGGCGACTTCTCACTCGAAGCAGCCGCGCTCCCGGGGTACTTGACAAGGTCGACAGAGTGAGAGAGAGTCCCTGTCCAACAATGGAGTGCCTGTGGGATCATCGACTCCGTGCTCGCTCGACTGCCCATGATCGCACCGGCTATTCTCGCGGCGGTCCTGCTCGCGGCGGCGCCGGCCGAGGTCATCGTGCCGGTCGCCTGCGACGAGAGCCTGCACTCCGGGCAGCCGTGGCTCCACGAGATCACCCTCGGGGGTTGGCTTCCCACCGGCGAGGGAACACTGCTGCGGCTGAGCGACGGTATGGCCTCGGTGCGCACGGGTGGGGCGATGGTCCGCGAGCGGTCGTTTGCACCGCTCCCGTTTGAGCCAGATGTTTTCGCCTACGACCCGGAAACCCCACGGCTGGCCATCGCGGCGGTACCGCCGGGCATGCGAGACGGCCTCGGTAGCCGGGTCGCTGTGTGGCAGGACGGGCGGTGGAAGACCCGCGCGGAGCCCAGGGCGGAGGTTACGGCGCTGTTCTGGCACGGCGCCACCCTGCACGCGGCCGTGACGACGTGCACCAGCCGGAGGTGCTCGAACTCGACCTCGCAGAGCGAGCTGATGGACCTGCCGGAGGAGCTCGTGGTCTGGAAGACGCTCGCTCCCGGAGCGCGGGCGTGGCAGGACGTGCTTTCGCTCCCGGTGCCGCAGCCGTGGCGCGAGGAGCTCGGGCGCCATTACCCTCGCGGCAAGTGGGACTTCGATATCGGGCGATGGCAGCTGGCCATTCGAGAGCTCACCGCCGGCTTTTTCCGGCCGACACCCTCGGGGCGTTTCTGGTTCGTCGGCAAGGGGCTGGGGCCTGTCCAGCTTCGCGATGCCAGAGGCCGCCTCGAGACCATGGTCGCAATCCCCGGGCTCGTGCCCCAGTTTCGGTCCTCCTCGCGGGCGCTCGGCTCGGGCGTTGTGAGGCTCCCTGCGGCGGCGATCCTGGCCGCTGCGTCGCTGCGGGAGGATCTGCTCGTCCTGGCCTGGCTCGACGGGGGTCTGGGGGTGGTCCAGATCGATCCTCGGGGCACGGTCACCACGCGGCTGCTTCCCGAAGGCACCACGATTCGACAGCTCTGGGTGGAGGAAGGCCGGGTCCAGGTGGCCCGGCCGTGCGGTGTGCTACCGCTCGTGCCCTCGTCTGACGAGTAGCGGACGTTGCTCTGGAGGTCCCTATGCTGGCCACATGTGCTCTGCTTTTTGCTGCTGCCGCCTCGACCGGAGTCCCGGAGGTCACGGTGCACCCCGTGCCTGCCGAGCTTGCCGCTGCGATCCCGAAGGAGGCCTACCACTTGTTCAGCGGGTCCGGTAGAACGCTCGCCTGGCTGGCGCCGGCTGGCACCGAGGTGGTCGTGTGGCGGAGCGGAAAGCTCGAGGTCCTCGCCCTGCCACCTCCGCCTCCGACGGTCGGTGCAGTCAGGATGGCGGTCTGGGACGACCGGTACGACCGGCTCGCCGTGCTCGCGGGACCGGAGCTAAGCCAGCCTGCGGTATGGCTCGCCGACGATCGACGGTGGCAATCAACGCCCGAGCTGCGCGGCATCCCCGGACTGATCTGTGCCGTGCGTGGGCGCGTGCTGGTGGGGTCACTGCCGGCCCCGCAGGGCTTTTCGTCCCCGCCTCCCGGAAAGAAGGAGGAGGGAGAGGTCAAGCAGGAAGCGGAGGTCTGGCTGGAGCTCGTCGCTTCCACCAGCACATCGTGGACGCCCTTCGTGACCTCTGGGTTGTCGAACGTCTTGGCTGAGGAGGCCGAGGCACGCCGCAAGTCCAGCAAGAAGCCGGTCGATCGGTTCTCGACGGCGACCGAGACTGCGAGCTGGTCGGCATCCATCCTGGTGCCTCGCAGCGATGGTCGGTACTGGCTGGTCAACCGCTACGCGGGGGATTTGGCGGTGCTGTCGACCTCGGGAGCGGTGCAGTGGGAGGGGCGCCTCGACGAGGTGAAGCCGGCCGGCTGGAGCGACGACCAGAAAATGAGGCTCCTCGACTCGCTCGAGAAGTTCACCGGACAGCGTCCCGAGGCGGCGGCGTTCACGGGCTACCGGCCGGTGGTGTTTGCCGCCGCGTCGGTGGAGGATCACTTGTTGGTGCTGGCCGACACCCCGGGCGGGCGGCGGCTTTTCGTGGTCTCGGCGTACGACCAGGCCGTGCGTGTGTTTCGAGTGCCCTCACCGTACTGGATCCTCGGCGCCACCGAGGACGGGGTCATCGTCGTCGGTCCAAGGTGGGAGATGCTCGACTGGGAGGAGCTGCGCCCTGCGATCGGCCCACCGGACGATGAGGCCGACGCCAGCGCCGCCTCCCTGGCACGCGCTCCAGCGTAGTGCACCGTGTACAACGCGTACCAGGGCGGCCGGCCGGTCGCCGTGCGGCCGTGGTCGAGAGCGTTTCCCAGTGTTTACCAACCTGCACGGCCAACCACCCACCCTCCACCGTTCACCCCCAAGCCGGTCCTGGACCTGGCCTGGAGCTGAGGGGGGCCGTAGCCGTGGAAGAGGTGGATCTCGGGCTGCTGCCGACCACCGCCACGACGACGCCCGCGCCCACCACTGGACGCCTTTCTCCGACAATGTCATCGCTGCCTTGGCCCCGAGGAAACGGGCGCGGGAGCTTGACGGTACGAGCGGTCGGCGGGGACACTGCATGACGTGATCTCGGGCCGCCTTCGAGGGTGGATGCCGCTGGCCGGGCCGGCCTTGCTGGCGCTGGTCATCGATGGCGCGGGGGCATGGCTGCGGCCACCGTGGCACGACGAGTACTTCACGGCGTGGGCGGCACGCTTGCCGTGGGGCGAGCTGCTGGCGGCACTGCGGCTCGACTCGGGGCCGCCGCTTCTGTATGCGTTCTCGAAGCTGGGGGAGCTGATCGGGTTGCCTGGGCTCGCCGTAGCGCGGGCGGTCGCCGGGCTGTGCGGTGCTGCCGCAGTTGCCCTCGTCGCCGCCACCGCCCGCCAGCGTTGGGGCGACGGGGCGGCGTGGGTAGCGGGGCTGCTGCTCGCCTGTCATCCGCTCGCGCTCGCCTGGGGCAGCGAGGGGCGCGCCTACGGGCTGCTGCTCCTCGCCACGGCCTGGGCCTGGCGTGAGCTGGCGATGATGGAGCGTGGTTCAGGCCGCCCCTGGCGGCTCGGGCTCGCGGTTGCCCTCGGCTGCTGGTCACACAGCCTCGGCCTCGTCCTCGCCTCGGCGCTCGCAATCGCCAGCGTCGTTCTGCCTGCGCCCGTCAGGCGGCGCGGCTTGGTGGCTGTGGCGGTCGGTCTCGCGTCGCACCTACCGTGGTTGCCGGTGATGCTTGCCCAACCACCCGCAGCCATCGCCTGGATGTCCCACCTCTGGGACCAGCTCGCCATCCCGCGCTCCACGGCCCTGGCACTCGCCCGCTACCTTTCGCCCGTGGCGGCGTTCGGCGGCGTGCTCGACCTGCCGTCGCCGCCGCTCGGTGTCGAGCTTTTCGGCGCAGCGGTCGTGGTGGCGCTTTTGGTCCTCGCCTTTCGTTGCCCGACCGAGGTGGTGCTTCCGGCTGTCGCGGTGAGCCTGCCAGCGGCTGCCTTCGCCACGTTTGTGCTGGCCGGCCTGCCGGTGTTCTACCCGGGGCGGGCCCACGCGCTGCTGCTGGCCCCGTTCGTCGTGCTGCTCGCTGCACCGGGCACCCGCGCGGCCCGTACCGCAACCGCGCTGCTCGTGGTGGGTGGCTTCGCGATGTCGGTGTGGAGCGTCCGGGCCTGGGCTTCGGCGCCCGAGCCCGCCGAGCGCTCGCTCGCCCGCCATGTGCGCGCCGGGCTACCGGCAGGCGGAACCCTGGTCGTGGGCGGGATCTGGCGGCTCGGCGTCGATTACCACCTCGGGCGTTACCGTGAGCGTGTGGAGCTGGTCAGCGTTCCGGAGGCAGCAGGTCGCCACCCCGGCTGGTATGTGGACGGGTATGACCGGCTAAGACCGGGCGAGCTCGAGGCGCTCGCCAGCCGGCTCGCGGCCCAACCCGACCGCACCGCCGTGCTCGTCGCTCCCGGCGCCACGACCGCCCTCGACCTCGTGCGCCTCGCCAACCGGCTCGGGCTGCGGCCGATTCTCGAGGTGCCGGGAGGCATCCTCTACGTGTCAACGTCCGCATCGGCAGGGGGTGGTCGGTGAGAGGCGTGTCTCGCAGCCTTTGCGAGCACATCGACCGGGTGCTGGGTCGGCTCGCCCCCGTGGTGGCGTGGCGCGGTACCCCTGCGGTGCTGGTGGTCGTCGCGGTGCTGCTCGCCGGCGCCGCCGGTTGGAACAGCTCGGCAACTGCCGACGAGCCGTACCACACGCTGGCGGCGTGGGTGTACGCGCACGACGGGCACGCGGACCTCAACCCCGAGCACCCGGCCCTGGTCAAGCTGCTTGCCGGTCTGTCTTTGCAACCCCTCGGCCTGCGTGGCCCGGAGGGACCACCCGTGGAGCGGCTGCAGGACCTCTCGCTCGAGGTTCGACGGTTCCTCTACCAGAACACCCACGCCTCCCAGACGATCCTGCGCGTCGCCCGGCTGCCGGGGCTGGCTTTTCTGGCGCTGCTGCTCGCCGGGACCTACCTGTGGGGCCGGTTCGCCTGGGGGCGGACAGCGGGGCTGCTCGCGCTGGTGGCCGTGGCCGGACAGCCGTTGGTGCTCGGCCACGCCCCGATCGTGCACACCGACGTGGCGGCAGCGGCCACCTGGGTGTGGACGGGTTACCTGCTGCATCGCTGGCTCACCGGCGCGAAGGGCGGCTGGGCCTGGCTCGGCGTCGCCGTGGGCGCGGCGCTGGCGATCAAGTTCTCGGCCGTCTACCTGGTGCTGCTGGTCGTCTTCACCGTTGCGTGGGTCGCGGCTCGAACGCGACGGTGGCAGCCGCTCGCCGAGCTCGTCGGCACCGGGGTCATCGCCTTGGCGGTGCTGCTCGGCTCGACATGGCCGGCGGTACGTCACGTCGATGAGGGGGAGCAGGCCAGAGCGATCGGGGCGTTCCTCAGCCGCTGGCAGGGAAGTGAGGCCAGCGCCGCGTTGCTGGTCGCGACCTCACACTGGAGCGTGCCGGCCGCCCAATGGGGGCTCGGCAGCGCGTACGTCTACTTCAACAACCGGACCGGCCAGGGGGTCAACTATCTGTGCGGCGAGGTCTCGATCGAGGGGTTCCCCCACTACTTCCCGGTCGCCCTCGCGCTCAAGACCTCGGCACCGTTCCTGCTCGGCGCGGTGTGGGCAATCGCCGTGGCGCTCCGGCGGCGTGACGCGCTGGCGCTCGCTCTCGCCGGCACGGTGGGGTTCTACCTCCTGATCTCGGCCGGCTCCAACTACAACATCGGCGCCCGCCACCTGCTGCCGATCCTCCCGGCACTGGCGCTTTCGATCGGCTGGGCCGTGGCGGGCCGGACCCGCACGACGCAGGCCCTCGCCGCGCTGGCGCTGGCGTCCTCGGCGCTGCTTGCGTTTCCCCACTACATCGCCCACTTCAGCCTCCTGGCCGCCGGGAAAGGGCCGCAGTGCCTCACCGACTCCAACCTGGACTGGGGACAGGACTGGCACCGGCTGTGCGTCCGGGCGCGCCAGCAGGGGTGGAGCCCAATGGCGTACATCTACCTCGGCGCGGCGTGGCCGCAGGGCGAGGGGTGCGCGGTCGACCTCGTGGACTCGCGCGGCCCGGTTCGGCCCCGCTACGTCGCCGTCTCGCGCTTCGCCGAGACGGTGGGTCCCGACTACCTAAGGGTTTTCGGGGAGGTGCGGGAAGCCGAGTCGCTGTCTTCGACCCTCGCGTACCTCCACGGGAAAGGGCGCCTGATCGGCGACGTCGGCGGATCGATCCGGGTCTTTCGACTGCCGGACGCCTCTTGACCTCTGGAAACCCGGTCGAGACTCAGCGCATCCGCTCGGAGCGGAACCAACGAACGAAGCGCTCGATCCCCTCCTCGATCGACACCTGCGGCTCCCACCCCCACAGCCGTTTGGCTTTGGAGACGTCGGCGTAGGTGATCGCCACGTCGCCGGGCTGGTTCGGCTGCTCCTCGATGCACGGCTCGACCCCGAGCGTCTTCGCGATCAGCTCGATGAGCCGTTGCAGCGTGGTCGTACGCGACCCGCCGAGATTCACGATCTCGAACGGCGCGGCGTGGTCATAGGCCGCCAGGACTCCGGCAACGATGTCGTCGATGTAGGTGTAGTCGCGAGCCGATGAGCCGTCGCCGAAGCGCGGTACGGCGTTGCCGCGGGCGAGCTTGTCGGTGAAGGCGTAGATCGCCATCTCGGGCCGCTGGCGTGGCCCGTACACCGTAAAAAAGCGCAAGCAGGTGATGCACAGGCCGTACAGGTGGTGGTAGGTATAGCACTGCAGCTCGTTGGCGCGCTTGGTGCCAGCGTACGGCGAGACAGGGCAAGTGATGGGATCGTCCTCCGAGAACGGGACCTTGGAGTTGATGCCGTAGACCGACGATGAGGAGCCGAAGATGAACGTCGGCCCACCGTGGCGCCGGGCGGCTTCGAGCAAGTGCAGCGTCCCGAGGCAGTTGACCTCCTCGTACAGCACCGGTTGCTGGATCGATGGCCGTACCCCGGCCCGGGCGGCGAGATGAATGGTGGCGTCGAATCGTTCCGTGGCGTACAGCCGCTCGACGAGGCTTTTGTCCCTGATGTCGCCTTCGACCAATCGCCAGCCTGGATGGGCTGCGAACGAGGTGACGTTTTCGCGCTTGAGCGCCGGATCGTAGTAGTCGTTGAAATCGTCGAGGCAGACGATCTGCTCGCCGCGCTCGAGCAGCCGCGCGGTCACGCTGGAGCCGATGAACCCTGCCCCTCCGGTCAGTAGTATCTTGGCCATCCACTCACCTCCCGGCCGGAGCGAGTCTGGCACATCCCCGTTCCACCCGCCAGAAGGTGCTGTACGATGGGAGTATGTCAGCGCCCGACTACCTCATCTGTCTGGAGTGCGAGACCCCGACCTACCTCTTCGAGTGGGAGAACGGGCGAATCAAGGAGGCGCAGTGCCTCATGTGCGGCAACGATGAGCCCTCCCAGTTCGCCTCCGAGGAGGACCTCGAGGACATGAGCGGTCCCAGCCTCGGCCCTGACGCTCACGAGGGATAGGAGCCTCGGCGCGCAACCCCGCTCGGCGACGACCGGAGCCCGGTTCCGGCCTTGACCGAGCCACGGCTTCCGAGGGCTCGAGAAGGCGACGATCACCCGGTCCCAGTGGCGGCCTCCGAGCCGCGAACCTCTCCGGAAGCGGCTGGCGTGGACACGAGATTCTCTCGCACTGCATGCACTTGAGCCGGCGCGGTGAGCGCCAGGAGTCGGAGGTCCTTGCGCCGTTCACGGGGGCTCGGTAGAGTTGGCTGGACGTCGAAAAGCCAGCCCGCGTGGCAGGCAGGGGGTAACGCCATGGCTCGACCCGACTACATCATCTGCTTGGAGTGCGAGTCCGAAGTGGAGGAGTTCTCCTGGCGTGAGGGCGAGATTCGGAAAGCGGTGTGCGACGTGTGTGGGAACAGCGACCCCGACGCCTTCTCGCTCCCGGAGGATTTCGAGGAAAGCGAAGAAGCTGAGGCCGATGACGAGGACGACTTAGAGGACGATTATGAGGACTACGGAGCCGGCGAGGACGAGGATGAGGAGGAAGAGTAGCGCCACTCGGCCTTCGATCCTACCGCTCCGGAACCTCGGGTAGCGACACGCGCGGGGTACGTGCGTCACCCGTGCGGTGCAACTGCCGACCCTCAGCAGCCGATTGTTCGGCTGGCTTTCGTTTTCACGGGCAAGCTCGTGCCCCGGCAGCGAACCACCCCCCGATCGAGGTGCGCTCCAGACACTCGTGCCGCCGCTGGGGCGCCCAAGCGGGCTCGGCGCGTGCGCCTTGCCGGCGCGGCGGACATCCCCGACGACCTCGGACCGAGCGGAGGAAGGATGTCGGCGCCAGCCGAGGGTGAGGACGAGCAGTAGGGCTTAGGTGTTCGGCTCCCGATCGGGCGGCAGCCCTCACGGCCGGAGTCGGAGCACGCCGCGCAGCTCACCCACCACGCGTCCGGCCACGGTGCGAAGTGGCTGGGTCGCCAGCGCCTCCAAAGCCGGCCGCTCGGTGTCGCGCACCAGCCCCAGCGACAGCAAGGCGGAAGCCACAGCCGGCTCGCGGCCACGAGCATCCTCGCCCGCACCATCGAAGACCTTCATCACGAAGCCCACGGGCACGGCCCAGGGCGAGCGATCGGCCGGGATGCCGACCGCAAAGAAGCCCTCTGCGCCCTCTTTGGCCAGCAGACCCGGACACACCCGCATCAGGTTGTACGCCAGGCGGTGCGTGCCCGAGGTAAACCAGGGGTAACCCGTCATGGCCTGCACCACACGCCTGGCAGCCCCCTCCTCACCTGCCAGAGCCATCAGCGCCGCCACGGCGCGAGCTGTGCTGGCGAGCGAGAGAAAGTAGGTCGGCACCCCGCAGCCATCGGCGCCGATCCCCGGCCTCTCGCCGGCCATCGCGGCCACGACACCCTCGACGTGGGCTTGCAGAGGATGGTCAGGCTCCAAGTAAGACGCGAGCGGCCACCCGTTTGCCACGCAGGTGATGAGCATCGCCGCGTGCTTGCCCGAGCAGTTGTTGTAGATCGGGAGAGGAGCGCTGCAGCCATTTCGCAGCAGCGTTTCCCGTGCCAGGTCGTCGAGCGGCCAGTGCCCGCCACACTGGAGCAGCTCCTCGCCGAGCCCAGCCCGCGCCAACAGCCCGCGGACGGTCGCCACGTGCTCGGGCTCGCCGCCGTGCGAGGCAGCGCACACCGCCAGCTCGTGGCCACCGAAAGACCCGGTACGCTCCAGCCCGAGATCGAGCATCGTCAAGAGCTGGAATGGCTTGGCAGCGGAGCGCAGGTAGGTCGAGAAGTCCGGAGGGCCAGCCGAAGCCAGCGTCTGCCCGGTTGCGTCGACGACGACGGCCGCCCCGAGGTGGAACGACTCCACCCGTCCCGACCGATGTACCTCCGTGAGCTCGGCGAGTTGCCCGGTCATCCGCTCGCTACGGCTTTTTGCCGCGGCTGCCACGCGGATGCGCGGGCGCCTGCCCGTCGAGCCGGGACGCCACTGCCAGCAGCCGCACGTACAGCCCGAGCTCCGTGGACTCGGGTGTTCCCCTCGACAGGACGATGAGCAGCCACGGCAACGTCGGCGCTTTCACCGCCAGCGCCTTGAGGGCGGCGACCTGGATCTCCACCACCTCGAACGGCTCGGCCCTCACCACGGGGTCCAGGAGTGTTCCCCGCACCCCGGAATCCTCCAGTAGGCTCACCACGTCACCATGGGTCGCGGTCAGCAGCACCTCACTGGACACCACCTCGAGCGCCGCCGCGCCACGGTGCCCTCGCTGCTGGACGAGCCACTCGGTGAGCGCCAGCGTCGCCACCTCGGAGGGGTTGGCCCAGCGTCCGAGCAGGCTCGTGAGGCTGTCCTGGAGGATCATCGGCATGCGATCCGAGGTGGTCTGCCGCCGCTCGCCGGTCTGACCGGCCGTCAGGGGAGAGCGCTCCCCGCTCGAAGACGACTCGCGAGGAGCCCGGGTCGGGTCTCCCGGCGGGGTGAGCTGGGCCATGACGGATGAGAAACGGATGAAGTCCCCGGCGTGAAGCTCGGCCTCCTTGATGCGGCGGCCGTTGACGAACGTGCCGTTCGTGCTCCCCAGGTCCAACACCACGACCTTGCCACGTTGGCAGGTAATGAGCGCGTGGGCCCGTGACACGTCCACGGCCGTGAAGCGGACGTTGCAGTTGGCTGCCACGCCCACCATCAGCTCGGCGCTTTCCTCAAGGGGAAACCTTCTTTCGGTACCGTCGAGCAGCACCAGCTCCAGCATGCCTTCCCTCCCACCGCCGTCGCGGCAGGTCAGTGCCCTAGCCTACCACGCGTGCTGCCAAGCCGAAAACTTCGCGTGAGACAATCCCAAAATGCACAATCGCGCTCACCCGACCACCTTACGCGTCCGCTACGCGGAAACCGATCAGATGGGCGTCGTCCACCACGCGGTCTACCCCGTGTGGTTCGAGGTCGGCCGCACCGCCTTGTCGCACGCCATCGGCAGACCGTACTCGGAGTGGGAGCGGCGTGGCCTTCTCCTCATGGTCGCCGAGCTGGCGTGCCGATACCGGAAACCGGCCCGCTATGACGAGGAAGTCACGATTTGGACGCAGGTTTGCGAGATCGCCAGTCGCAAGGTGGTGTTCGCCTACACGATCACGGGCCCGAACGGCGAGGTGTTGGTCGAGGGCGAGACGTGCCATGTTGCGGTGAGTCGGGCGAGCGGCCGCCCGGTCAGCATCCCCCCGGACCTCCGCGCCCCGTTCGAGCGCGTCGCTCGCGGCCGTCGCCCCTCCCGCTGATCCACGGTCGGTCCGGACCCCGAAGCTCGCCACTCGTCTCCCTCAAACGCCCAGCGGATCCAGTCACGGGAAGCGACGTCGAGGTGCGCGGGAGCGTAGGAGCGAGCCAGCGTTTCTCACCGAAGCTCCGCTCCGCCGCCGGAGCTTGCCGCGCTGGGTGCCGGGCTCGGGGTTCGGCGCCGACACCATGCCGACAGCGACGATCGAGCCCCAGCCGCCAGCATCCTCAGCCCATCCGGCCGCTCGCGACCAACCCCGGTGAGAAATCCGGGCTAGCGAAGGTACGCCGTGGGATCGGCAACGCCGGCCTCGGCGAAGCCGGCGCGGCGCAGGCGGCAGGCGTCGCAGGCGCCGCAGTGCACGAACGGCGCCGGCGGGTCGTAGCACGAAAGCGTCAGCGCGTGCTCCAGGCCGAGCGCGAAGCCCAGACGGACGATCCCCGCTTTCGAGAGGTGCAGCAACGGGGCGTGAATCTCGAACCGGCCGCCCTCGGCGCCCACCCGCGTGCCGAGCCGCGCGACCTCGGCGAAAGCGTGCAGGAACTGGGGCTGACAGTCGGGGTAGCCCGAGTAGTCCTGGGCGTTGACGCCGATCACGAGGTGCCGCGCCCCGACCACCTCCGCGAGCCCTGTCAGCAGCGCCAAAAATACCGTGTTGCGCGCCGGCACATAGGTGATCGGCACGTCCTCCCCGATCTCGGCCCGATTTTTGGGCACCGCCAGATCGGACGTCAGCGCCGAGCCGCCTATCGCCCGCAGGTCCACCCGCACCATGCGGTGGTCAGTGATTCCGAGGCTCGCTGCCACCCGCCGCGCAGCCTCCAGCTCCACCGCCTGGCGCTGGCCGTAGTCGACCGAGAGCGCCGTCACCTCGAAGCCCGCACCGTGCGCCCACGCCGCGGCGGTCGCCGAGTCGAGGCCACCCGAGAGCAGCACCGCCGCGCGTCTCATGCGCCCATCCCAGCGAGCTCACGTGCCTTGGCAGCCCGCGCCACCACCTCATCCCACTCGACCACTGGCAGTGCGCCCCGTCCGTACGGAACGAGCCGGCGCTCCGCCTCGCCGAGCGCCGTGCCGAGCGCAGCGTCGGCGGTGGCCCAGCCGCGTACCGCCTCGACGACCGGCCGTCGCATCGCCAGGGCGTTGCAGACCAGGACCTGGTGGCACCCCGCCCCCAGCGCCGCCGCCGCGCGCTCCGGGAGCGAGCCGTAGCGCCCCAGCGCGCCCATCTCCAGGTCGTCGGCGATCACCGGCCCACACGGGTAGCCGGCGAGGCGTCCCACCACCGCCCGCGACAACGAAGCCGGGCAGCACGCCTCGCCCAGCGACGGAACCAGCGCGTGCGCCACCATCACCGCTCGCCCCGGCGCCGACAGCCGGAGAAACACCTCCTCGTCGACCCCCGCCTCCTCGTCGAGCTCCGGTAACGCATGGTGCGAGTCGACCTCACCGGACCCCAGCCCAGGGTAGTGCTTGAGGCACGTCGCGACTCCGAAGCGCTCGATCCCATCCAGGTACCGCGTGGCCATCCGGACCACCGCTGCAGGCGACTCGCCCAGACACCGCCCTTCCCCGCCGATGTAGCCACCGCGCCCCACGTCCACGACCGGCGCGTAGTCCACGTCGATCGCGAAGTGCGCGCAGGCGGCGCCCAGCGCCTCCCCGAGCACCTCGACCGCCTCACCTCCCGCGGCCGCCGCCTGCGTCGGGGACGGCAGCTCCCCGAGAAGGGCTCTGAGCCGGTTGACGCGCCCGCCCTCGAGGTCGATGGCCACGTACGGCCGGCCGGGCAGCTCGTGCAGCGCCCCGACGAGGTCGACGAGCTGCTCGCGGTCGCCCACGTTGCGGGCGAACAGCACCACCCCACCCGGTGCCAGCTCCTCGAGCTGCTGCCGCTCATCGTCACCGAGCTCGTGCCCACTCACCCCGCATGCCAGCCAGGCGTTCACCTCCCGCCTCCCGCCTGGCAGAGAGTTCGTCTCCCCTCCGCCGTCCCCGCCTTCACTCCTCCAGCTCCCGCTGCAGGTCGGCTAGCACGTTGAGCGCCTCGAGCGGCGTCAGCGACTCGACCCGCAGCTTGCGCAGACGCTGAGCCACCAGCTCCTCCCCCGCCGGAAACAGCGGTAGTTGCCGAGGTGCGCGCGACGAGGCGGTCGCCTCGATCACTTTGAGCTCCTGCCGCTCGAGCTGCTTGAGGATCACCTGCGCCCGCTTGCACGTCGCCTCGGGCACCCCCGCCAGCTTGGCGACGTGGATTCCGTACGAGCGGTCCGATGGCCCCGGGACCACCCGGTGCAGGAACAGCACGTGCCCCTGCCATTCCTTCACCGCCACCGACGCGTTGACCACTCGTTCCAGCCGCTGCGCCAGGTCGGTGAGCTCGTGGTAGTGGGTGGCGAAAACGACCAGCGGCCCGCCCTCGCACAGCGGCGGATCGTGCAGCGCCTCGACCACCGCCCAGGCGAGCGACAGGCCGTCGAACGTCGCCGTGCCGCGCCCCACCTCGTCGAGAATCACCAGCGACCGCGGTGTGGACTGCCGCAGGATGCGCGCCACCTCGGTCATCTCGACCATGAACGTCGACTCGCCCCGCGCCAGGTTGTCGCCCGCCCCAACGCGCGTGAACACCCGGTCCACCTCGCCGATCTCAGCCGTCTCAGCGGCCACGAACGAGCCGGCTCGCGCCATGATCACCGCCAGGGCGACCTGCCGCAGGTAGGTCGACTTGCCACCCATGTTGGGGCCGGTGAGCAGCATGATCTGGCGCCCGCCGCCGTCCAGGTCGACGTCGTTGGGTACGAACGGCTGCCCGGAGACCTCCTCCACGACGGGGTGACGCGCGGCTTGCAACCGGACCCGCGGCCCCGGCACCAGCAGCGGCCGGCAGTAGTGGCACCGCCGCGCCCGGTCCGCGAAGCCGGCGAGCACGTCGACAGCCGCCAGCGCCCGCGCCGTGGTCGCGAGCCGGCCGGCCTGCTCGGCGCCCCGCTCGACCAGCGCCGCGTACAGCGCCTTCTCACGCTCCTCGGCCTCGGCCTCGGCGCCGACGATTCGCCGCTCCAGCTCCACCAGCTCCGCGGTCACGAACCGCTCGCCGCCGGCCAACGTCTGCTTGCGTGTCCACCCTTCGGGCACCCGGTCGAGGTTCGAGCGTGAGACCTCGAAACCATAGCCGAACACCCGGTTGTAGCGTATTCGGAGGTTCGAGATCCCCGTCGCCGCCCGCGCCCGCGCCTCGAGCTCCCCCAGCACCTCCTTGGCCGAGCGCGACAGTGTGCGCGCCTCGTCGAGCACCGGGTCGAACCCGGCTCGAATCGTCCCGGGTCCGAGCAGAGCCGGCGGTTCCTCAGCCAGACAGCGTTCGAGGTCCTCCCGCAACGCCTCCATTGGGTCAATCTGCTCGGCCAGCGCCGCCACGAGCTCGCACGGCGAGCCTTCCAACTCAGTCCGCAGCACCGGCAGCCGCCCGAGCGCGGCCCGC
>JAAYVZ010000083.1 GCA_012516935.1 Holophagae bacterium | reverse complement strand
GGCGAGTACGCCCTCCACATCCGCGACCAGAAGGGCGAGCAGCCCGCGCAAGTCGTCACCCTCCCCGCTGGCTTCTACTACTCGCCCGTGTGGTCGCCCGACAGCACCCAGATCGCCTTCTCCGACAACGCCATGCGCCTGTGGCTGGCGGCTGTCGGCAAAGGTGAGCCGAAGCAGGTCGACACCAACCCGTTCGGCCTGCGGGACGACGTGCTGCAACCCGCCTGGTCGCCCGACAGCAAGTGGCTCGCTTACTCGAAGCAGCTCGACAACCGGCTGCGCGCCGTCTTCCTCTACTCGCTGGAAAAGGGCGAGACCCACCAGGTCACGGATGGTATGGCGGACGCCCGCTACCCGGTATTCGATCGCGGCGGCAAGCTGCTGTTCTTTGCCGCCAGCACCAACCTCGGTCCGTCGTTCTCGTTCGCCGAGCTGTCCGGGTACGGGCACCTCTCCTCCCGCAGCGTCTACGCCCTGGTGCTGGCCAAGGACACCCCATCCCCGCTGGCCCCGGAGAGCGACGAGGAGAAGGGGCCCGAGAAGAAGGCGGAGGAGGCCGACAAGGCGAAGGGCACGCCCGAGAAGGGCACCAAGGCGAAGCCGGATGAGAAAAAGGGCGGGGGCATGAAGGCCGAGAGCCCCGAGCCGGTCAAGGTGGACCTCGAGGACCTGGTGCAGCGCTCGGTCGCCTTGCCGATCCCCTCCCGCGACTACGTGGGGCTCGACGTCGGCAAGGCCGGCAAGCTGTACGTGATCGAGCGTCCCGTCACGGGTCTGGGCGAGGAGCCCGGGCCGCCCTCGCTCGTGGTTCACCGCTACGACCTCGACAAGCGCAAGCTCGGGGAGGCCATCTCCGGCGTGCGCGCGTTCGTGGTCGCCGCCAGCGGCGAGAAGGCGCTGTACCGCAAGGGCGACGACTGGTTCATCAAGAGCCTCGACGCCCTCACGGGAGGCGAAGGGGGACCCCTGGCGACGGCGGCGATGCAGGTGCGCGTCGATCCGCCCGCCGAGTGGCGGCAGATGTTCGACGAGGTCTGGCGCGGCGAGCGCGACTTCTTCTACGACGCGAACCTGCACGGCCTCGACCTCGAGAAGGCCAAGGCCACCTACCGCCCCTACCTCGCGGCGGTCGCCCACCGCAGCGACCTCACGTACCTGTTCACCGAGATGCTCAACCAGCTCACGGTGGGACACATGTACATCGGCGGCGGCGACATGCCCAAGGCTGGCACGGTCCCGGGCGGCCTGCTGGGCTGTGACTTCTCGATCGAGAACGGCCGCTACCGCTTCGCCACGGTGCTCGCGGGCGAGAGCTGGAACCCCGACCTGCGGGCCCCGCTCGTCCAGCCGGGCGCCGGAGTCGAGGCCGGCGAGTACCTGCTGGCCGTCGGCTCCCGCGACCTCACCTCGGCGGACAACGTCTACGCCCGCTTCGAGAACACGGCCGACAGGCAAGTCGCGCTGCGGGTCGGGCCCAACCCGGACGGTTCCGGCGCCCGGGACGTCACCGTCGTCCCCGTACGCTCCGAGGCCTCGCTGCGCAACCTCTCGTGGATCGAGGGCAATCGCCGCAAGGTCGAGGCGCTGTCGGCCGGACGTCTCGCCTACATCTACGTTCCCGACACCTCGGGCCGCGGCTTCGCCTCCTTCAACCGCTATTTCTTCGCCCAGACCGAAAAGCAGGGCGCGGTGGTGGACGAGCGGTTCAACGGCGGCGGCCTCCTGGCCGACTACATCGTCGACTACCTGCGCCGACCCTTGCTCTCGTACATGCATTTCCGTCACGGCCGCGACGTGCCCACGCCGATGGGCGGGATCTGGGGCCCCAAGGCCATGCTCATCAACGAGCTGGCGGGCTCGGGCGGTGACGCGCTGCCGTGGTACTTCCACAAGCTGGGGATCGGGCCGTTGGTCGGCAAGCGCACCTGGGGCGGGCTCATCGCCGCCTTCACGGCACCGCAGCTCATGGACGGGGGCTACGTCACGGCGCCCGACGCAGCGGTCTACGGGCTGGCGGGCCAGTGGGAGGTGGAGAACGTCGGCGTCGGCCCGGACATCGAGGTGAGCCTCGACCCCAAGGCGTGGCGCCAGGGGCACGATGCGCAGCTCGAGCGCGCCGTCGAGTGGCTCCTCGCCGAGATCGCCAAAAACCCGCAGCGACCGCCGAAGCGTCCCGACTTCCCGCGCTATCACTGAGCCGGGCGGGCGGCCCCCCTACTCCGGCGGCAGCCCCGAGACGATACGCATCGTGTCGCGGGCGATGAGCAGCTCCTCGTTGGTGGGGATGACCCAGATCTTGCCCGGGCTGTCATCGGCTGAGACCTCGGCCTCGATGGCGCGGGCGGCCGCGTTGCGCTCGTGGTCGAGGCGGAGACCCATGGTCTCGAGCCCCGCCACCGAGCGGGCGCGGATCGGGATGGCGTTCTCGCCGATGCCACCGGTGAAGACCACGGCGTCGATGCCTTCGAGCACCCCGACGTAAGCAGCGATGTACTTCTTGAGCCGGTAGCAGAATACCTCGACCGCCACACGTGCCCGCTCGTGGCCTTCCGACTCGGCCTGGAGCAGCGCTCGCATATCGTTGGAGACACCCGAAATCCCGAGCAACCCGCTGTGCTTGTTGAGGAGCGCGTTGGCCTCCGAGATCCCCAGCTCCTCCACCGTCATGACGTGGAGCACGATACCGGCGTCGATGTCGCCGGCACGCGTGCCCATGAGCAACCCCTCGAGCGGGGTGAGCCCCATGCTGGTGTCCACGGAATGACCGCCCCGAATCGCGGTGATCGAGCAGCCGTTGCCGAGGTGGCAGGTGATCACACGCAGCGTCGGGTCGCCGACGCGGCCGAGGATCTCCGCCATGCGGCGCGACACGAAGCGGTGCGAGGTACCGTGAAACCCATATCGGCGCACGCCATGCCGCTGGTAGAGGACGTACGGCAGACCGTACAGGTATGCCTCGGCAGGCATCGTCTGGTGGAACGAGGTGTCGAACACTGCCACGTGCAGCACCTGCAAAAGCTCGCGTGCCGCCCGGTAACCCTTGATATTGGGAGGGTTATGCAATGGCGCCAGATCGATGCAGTCCTCGATCCCGCCGAGCACGTCGTCGTCGATGAGCACCGAGGTCTTGAACCGCTCCCCGCCGTGCACCATGCGGTGACCGACGGCATCGATCTCCCGCCGGTCGCGCAACACGCCCACGTCCTCGCGGGTGAGCAGGCCGAGGATGCGCTCGACCGCGATCTTGTGCTCGAGAATCTCCCCGGTCTCCTTGAGAGGCTTCTGGCCCTCGGCTTCGTAGCGCAGGATGGCAAGCCCCCCGATGTTCTCGACGATGCCTTTGGCGAGGGCTCGGTCGCGCCCGGCGACCGCCGAGGCCTCATCGGTCTCGACGAGCTGGAACTTCACCGACGAGCTACCGCAGTTGAGGACCAGGACCTTCATCTCATTCCCTCCCCTCGCTGCTCACCGGCTTCGGATGCCCGGCTGCGTCGTACTCGAAAAAGCCGCGCCCGGACTTCTGGCCCAGGTGTCCGGCTCGAATCATCTTGCGCAGCAACGGGCAGGGTCGGTACTTGACGTCGCCGAGCTCGTCGAACAGGTACTGCATCCAGCGCATCACCTCGTCGAGCCCAATCCGGTCGGCGAGCTGCAGCGGGCCCACCGGCAGCCCGTAGCCGAGACGCATCGAGGTGTCGACGGCCTCCGCCGAGGCCACGCCCTCCATCACGACATGCATTGCCTCGTTGAGGAACGGCAGGATGACCCGCGTGGTCACGTAGCCGGGGTACTCGAACACCTCGATGCCGGTCTTGCCCAGCACGCGCACGAACTCCAGCGCCCGACGGTAGGTGTCGTCGTTGGTCTTGAGCCCGCGCACGACCTCCACCAGCGGCACCTTGGGCACCGGCTGCAGGAAGTGCAGACCGATGACGCGCTCGGGGCGCGTGGTGCGGGCCGCGATCTCGGTCACCGACAGCGTCGACGTGTTGCTGGCGAGGATGTCGTCGGGTGCCCCGAGACGGTCGAGCTGCTGGAAGAGCGAGGACTTGAGCTCGAGGTCCTCGGAAACCGCCTCGATGACGAGGTTGGTCGGCTCGAGCGCGCTCAGGCCTTCGGCGAGCCCGACTCGGGCCATGATCGCCCGCTTCTCCGACTCCGTCCGGCGCCACTTGGCGATGTCGCGGTCGAGCGCCTCGGCGATCCCGGCCAGCGCCTCCTGGCCGAGTTCGGGCGTCTTCTCCACGAGCAGGACGTCGAGACCCGCGCTGGCGCAGGCGACGGCGATCCCCTGCCCCATCGTTCCCCCGCCGACGATTCCCACGCTACGGATGGCCATGTTCCGACTCCCTCCACGGGCTGACCGACCGGACGGTCGGTGCCGGCGCAAGGATACAACGCCTTACGCTCCACTCCACCGTCCGGTCGGCGCGGACCCTCCCGTGACCGCCTGCCCATCGTTTCTGGTCGCGTTGGCGCCGTGCGAGAATGCCATTCGGGACGCCCGACGCACCGAGAAGGAAGGGCACGAAACCCATGCCAGAGCTGGTCGCAGTCCTGGTTGTCGCGCTGCTCGTGCTGATCGTGGCGCTGATCGCGCTGATCGTGGCGCTCGAGACCAGGAGCCGGCTGCGTTGGCTCGAGCAGCGGCTCGAAGCTTTGGAGGGCGCACCGGTACGGCAGCCTGCGGCGGCCCGGACCGCGGCT
>JAAYVZ010000014.1 GCA_012516935.1 Holophagae bacterium | reverse complement strand
TCTCCCGGCAGCACAGGGCCGGCGGCTGCACGCAGCACCGCCAGCACGTGGCCCGGGTCGTCGCGCAGCCGGCCGGCCCGCCACCCCACCCACACGACCACCGCGATCAGCGGCAGCAGCAGCAACAGGTGTCCCGGCTGAGGCCAACGCGTGCTCTTCACCCTCACCCCCTCACATACGCTAGGCCGGCGGGGCAGTCCGGTCAATCCCGGCGCCTCCATCCACCCGGTGGTCGGTTCTCGGTGACCGGCTCACCGACCACACCCCCACCGGCAACGGCCCTCTCTTCCCTCGCCCCGCGCAGCGGGGAGAGGGGGGAAGGCACCCCCTCACCCTGCCCTCTCCCCCGCTGGCGCGGGGGCGAGGGAGCAAGCGCGGAAATGTATCGACCTGCGAGCCGGGTGAGGGGCCAAAGGTATTGGCCCAAGCCTCCCAGGTGAGCCGCCAGATAAGCGCTGTCTCAGCAGACAGGAAGCTACCCACATCGCATGACTGACACCAACCACGCCACCACACTCGCCAACCGGATCCACGACCGCTCGGTGACGGTCGGCATCATCGGCCTCGGGTACGTCGGCCTCCCGCTCGCCATGGCGTTCGTCGAGAAGGGCATTCGCGTCCTCGGCTTCGATGTCGACCCCGACAAGCCCGCACAGCTCGCCCGCGGCGAGAGCTACATCAAGCACCTCGGCTCCGACCGTGTGGCAGCGATGGCCGGCTCCGGCCGCTTCGAGGCGACCACCGACTTCCTGCGGCTGCACGAGCCGGACGCCATCCTGATCTGCGTGCCGACGCCGCTGACCCCGCAGCGCCAGCCGGACATGTCGTACGTCGAGAAGTCGGCGCGTCAGATCAAGGCGTGCCTCCGCCCCGGCCAGCTCGTGATCCTCGAGTCCACGACCTACCCCGGCACCACCGACGAGCTGCTCGAGGGCATCCTCGAGGAGACGGGCCTGCGCTCGGGGGTCGACTTCTTCCTCGCGTACTCGCCCGAGCGCGAGGACCCCGGCCGCAGGGATTTCACCACCACGACGACCCCCAAGGTCGTGGGCGGCGTGGATCCGACCGCCGGCGACCTCGCCCAGGCACTCTACGACCTCATCATCGCCAGGACCGTGCGCGTCTCCACCGCCCGCGTCGCCGAGGCCTCCAAGCTCACCGAGAACATCTTCCGGGCCGTCAACATCGCTCTCGTCAACGAGCTGAAGATGGTCTACGACCGCATGGGCATCGATGTCTGGGAGGTGCTCGACGCCGCCGAATCCAAGCCGTTCGGCTTCATGCGCTTCAACCCCGGCCCGGGCTGGGGCGGGCACTGCATCCCTCTCGATCCGTTTTACTTGGCGTGGAAGGCGCGGGAGTACGGCGAGGCGCCCAAGTTCATCGAGCTGGCCGGCGACATCAACGTGCGGATGCCGCACTACGTGGTGCAGAAGCTGCTGCTGGCGCTCAACGAGCGCGGCAAGGCGTTGCGGGGCAGCCGGGTGCTGATCCTCGGCATCGCCTACAAGAAGGACATCGACGACCCGCGCGAGAGCCCGGCGTTCGAAATCATCCACCTGCTGCTCGGCCTCGGCGCCGAGGTCAGCTACCACGACCCACACATCCCGGTGGCGCCGCACATGCGCACCTGGCCGCACCTCCCGCCGATGCACTCGCAGCGTCTGACGCCCGAGACCGTGCGGGCCGCCGACGCCGTCCTCATCGTCACCGACCACGCCGCGGTCGACTACCAGGCCGTCGCCGAGCACGCGCAGCTCGTCGTCGACACCCGTGGCCTGGTCGATCCCCGGCGGGCGAACACCGTGCGAGCATGACGAGCAGGCAGGAGAGGGAGGTGCCTTCTGTCCGCCAACCCACGCGGCCGCACCTTCACCCGACAGCACGGTGGGTGCGGTTGTCCCCAACCACGCCGGGTGGGGGAGCCAAACCGCTATCTCCAGTCAGTGTGGAGGTTGTGCCCCGCCTCCCTGCCGTGCCGGGCGGTCCAGCGACCGGGGTGGGTGACAGCATTGACAGCCTTCTGAGGAAGAGCCAACCATGACCACTTCCTACTTCGTGCACCCCACCGCCGTCGTCGACGAGCCCTGCGAGATCGGCGAGGGCACCAAGATCTGGCACTTCAGCCATGTGCTCACCGGCGCCAAGATCGGCAAGCGGTGCATCTTCGGCCAGAACTGCCACGTCGCCAACGACGTCGTCATCGGCAACAACGTCAAGGTCCAGAACAACGTCTCGATCTACACCGGCACCGTGATCGAAGACGACGTCTTCCTCGGCCCGTCGTGCGTGCTGACCAACGTCACCAACCCCCGCTCGCAGGTCAACCGCCACGCGCTTTACGAGCGCACCCTCTTGCGCCGCGGCTGCTCGGTGGGCGCCAACGCCACCATCGTTTGCGGCACCACCATCGGCCGCTACGCCTTCATCGCCGCCGGCGCAGTGGTCACCAAGGACGTCCCGGACTACGCCCTGATGGCCGGAGTCCCGGCCCGTCATGCCGGCTGGATGAGCCGCCACGGCCACCGGCTGCGCTTCGACGCCGAAGGCCTCGCCACCTGCCCCGAGAGCGGGCTGCGGTATCGCCTTGCAGACGGTGTGGTCACCTGCCTCGATGTCGACGAGGAGAGCCCATTGCCCGGGGCTCTCGCCACCGGCACCACCCCTTACCGGGGCTTCAAGGGCGCGAAGTAGCCGCGGGCTTCAGCCCGCTGGTCGGGTAAACGACCCAATGTGGCTGCGGGCTTGGGACCACGGAGTGGGTGGGTGAACCGATCGTGAGCCCGCAGGCTGCACCCACGTTCTGCAGGTGTGAGCAGTCCCGGGCTAGGGGCGAAAGCGCACGTTGTCGATGTGGCGGGATGACGCTCGGTCGCGAAGAGCGGAGGTTCTTGGGGGCTTCCTGCACCACGGCGGAGGCGTGGTCGCCCAGTACGCTGGTGCCAGCATGGCCCTCATCGATCGTTTCCACAACCCGGAGTTCATGCGCGAGGCGTCTGACCGCGCAATCAGCGGGCTACCCCCGGTGGACCCCGATTTTCGAAAGGCTCTCCTCGGTACCCGGGGGTAGATGATGCAACCTGATCCCTTCGCCACGGAATTCGAAGGGAAACGGGTCCTTGTCACTGGGGGGCTCGGATTCATCGGTTCCAACCTCGCACTCAGGTTGGTCGACCTCGGCGCCCACGTGGTTCTGGTCGATAGTCTGATCCCGGAATATGGTGGCAATCTCTTCAATGTGGCAGGGATTCTTGACAAGGTGACGATCAACATCTCAGACGTCCGGGACCCTCACAGCTTCCGGTATCTCGTCAGGGGTCAAGAGATTCTCTTCAACCTTGCTGGGCAGACCAGCCATATGGATTCCATGGCCGACCCTTTCACCGACCTCGAGATCAACTGCCGGGCGCAACTTGCGATCCTCGAGAGTTGTCGGCAATTCAACCCATCGATCCGGGTGATCTTCGCGAGCACTCGGCAGTTGTATGGTCGGCCGGATTACTTGCCGGTGGACGAGAAGCATCCCCTGCGTCCGGTGGACGTCAACGGAATCAACAAGCTAGCTGGCGAGTGGTATCACCTCCTGTACAGTACGGTTCATGGCGTGCGCTCGACCAACCTGCGACTGACAAACACCTACGGGCCCAGGATGCGAATCAAGGACGCTCGACAGACTTTCGTCGGGATCTGGATCCGGAGAATCCTGGAGGGCCTGCCCTTCGAGGTCTGGGGCGGCGATCAGTTGCGGGACTTCACCTACGTTGACGATTGTGTCGATGCGCTTCTGCGAGCCGCCATCACGGATGAGGCCATCGGCATGGCGATCAACTTAGGGGGCGACGGCGTCGTGAGTCTCCGGGAGTTGGCTGAGACCCTGACCGGCGTGGCGGGCGGCGGGGAGTATACCGTCCGTGAGTTCCCATCCGACTACAAGGCGATCGACATCGGTGACTACCATTCCGATTGGTCGCTGGCTCGGCGCGTGCTCGGGTGGGAGCCCAGGATGGCACTGCGGGACGGTCTGCGAGCCACGCTAGAGTACTTCCGCGACAATCGACAGCATTACCTCTAGGGAGAGCCGGTGTGAAAACCATTCCAGTTGCAAACCCAGGCGCCAGTTACCATGCCCACAAAGACGAACTCGATCGGGCAGTGGCACGTGTCTTGGCAAGCGGCTGGTACATCATGGGCCATGAGGTCCAGCAATTCGAAGAGGAATTTGCGTCTTTCTGTGGGGCGTCCGAGTGCATCAGCACGGGGAGTGGGACCGACGCCTTGGTGTTGATTCTTCGCGCGTTGGGGATTGGGCCGGGTGACGCCGTTGTCACGGTATCACACACGGCGGTGGCAACGGTTGCGGCAGTCGATCTGGTTGGCGCGCGGCCGGTGCTGGTCGACGTGGATCCGGTGTCCTTCACCATGTCACCAGACCATCTCGAGGAGACACTCGCGTCGTCGTCGGGGCTACCGATCAGGGCGATAATCCCGGTCAATCTCTACGGCCGAGCGGCCGACCTAGAACGGATCGCCCGGCTCGGAGAGCGATATGGCGCGTGGGTCATCGAGGACTGCGCACAGGCGCACGGTGCCACCTACGAGGGCCGGGGCGTCGGCACCGCCGGAATTGCAGGTGCCTTTAGCTTCTATCCCACGAAAAACCTCGGAGCTCTCGGTGACGGCGGGGCAGTCATCACCTCCAATGAAGGGCTGGCGGCACGGTGCAGGCTCATCAAGCAGTACGGGTGGCGCACCAGGTACATCAGCGAGACCCGTGGAATGAACACGCGACTGGACGAGCTGCAGGCGGCTGTCCTACGCGTCAAGCTCGGCTACCTTCGCGCAGCTAACGAGCGCCGCCAGGCCATCGCCCGTGTCTACCGGGAAGTGGCCCGACCGTACCTGACACACCCTGAACCCGCGCCCGGTAGTGATCACGTCTTCCATCAATACGTCGTCCAGGTAGATGCGCGCGATGAGCTGCGGTCCCACCTGTCGGCAAATGGCATTGACACCGCGATCTTGTATCCCGTGCCGATACATCGCCAGGCTGGCTATGCCGACAGGGTCACTCTCGGGCCGGGCGGGCTCCCAGCGACAGAAAGACTGTGCGGACGAATCGTGAGCCTTCCGATCTATCCAGAAATGAGCGATGCCGACGTGATGAAAGTCGTCGGCGCCCTGTCGACCTTCGGTCAGTGAGCGCCGACCCTGACGATCGGGCTCGAAGGCAGGGAGCGGACACCGATCTCGGGAGCCGGCGATCTGAGATCCGGTACAAGGCCGTCTGGGTTTGGAATTCTCGAGTGCGCTCGGGCAGTGAATCGCCCTCCGGACGAATACGGAGAAGGTAGCGAAACGAGTCGAACGAGTTATCGCTTGCTCGAGGGCCGAGCATCGCGAGTCATCTGGGGTGGCGCAGTGAATGGATGGAAGCGCTGGTGAGAAGGGGATCGGGGCCGGCGCTTCGCGTTTGCCGCTGGTAGCAGACCGCAGTCCGGCGGCTTCGATCTGCCGAGAATTCGGTGAGTCGCCGGCAGCCGGGGGAGCGAAACCCTGACCGTGGGCACCGCCGACTACCGCACCTTCAAGTAGCGATCAGGTGGGCGCGGTTGTCCCCAACCCCGCCGGGTGGGGAAGCGAGCAGCTGCTCCACCTCAGCACCGAGCAACCAACGAGGAAATGCAGCACCCCACCCACGCCCCAGAAGCTCGACCCATGACCCCTGAGTCTTCCCCCCACCCCCTCATCGCCACCGTCGTCGGCGCCCGCCCCCAGTTCATCAAAGCCGCCCCGGTCTCGGCTGCGCTCCACCGCGCCGGCCTGGCCGAGCGCCTCATCCACACCGGCCAGCACTACGACACTGCGATGTCGGAGGTGTTCTTCCAGACCCTCGGCCTCCCCGAGCCGGCGGTGCACCTCGGCATCGGTTCCGCCACCCACGGCGCCCAGACCGGCCGCATGCTCGAAGCCGTCGAACGCGTGCTCCTTGACTGGCGCCCGGACCTCGTCCTCGTGTACGGTGACACCAACTCCACCCTCGCCGGCGCCCTCGCCGCCGCCAAGCTCCACATCCCCGTGGCCCACGTCGAAGCCGGCCTGCGCTCGTTCAACCCACACATGCCCGAGGAGATCAACCGCGTCCTCACCGACCACGTGGCCACCGTGCTTTTCGCCCCCACCGACGCCGCGGTCGCCAACCTCGCGCGGGAGGGCATCACGAGCGGCGTCGTGCGCACCGGCGACGTCATGTTCGACGCCGTGCTGCGCTTCCGCAGTGCCTTCGCCCCGGCATCGGCCGAGGTCGTCGCGCGACACGGCCTTATCCCGAAGCGCTATGCCCTCGTCACCATCCACCGTGCCGAGAACACCGACGACCCAGCCCGCTGGAACGGCATTCTCGAGGGCGTGCGCCGGGTTGGCGCGGACGGTCTGGCCGTCGTTTGGCCCGTCCACCCCCGCGTTGGCGAACGCGCTCACGCGGTCGCCTCCGCGAACAT
The DNA here is from genome assembly GCA_012516935.1 of Holophagae bacterium. Classification (GTDB taxonomy): domain Bacteria; phylum Acidobacteriota; class Thermoanaerobaculia; order Thermoanaerobaculales; family Thermoanaerobaculaceae; genus JAAYVZ01. Next base: position 4,220 of record JAAYVZ010000014.1, on the reverse strand, counting down.
TTGCCTGTCGCCGCCCCTTTCCTACTTCGACACACAGTCGCTCCTCATGCACGCCAAGGTTGTAATCACGGACTCTGGCGGCCTCCAGAAGGAGGCAGCGTTCCATGGGGTCCCGTGCGTCACCGTTCGTGATGAGACCGAATGGGTCGAGTTGGTCGAGGTTGGTGTCAACGTCCTGGCTGGCACGGAGCCGGAGGGGATCGTGCGAGCAGTCCGCCAAGCAGCGTGGCCCGCAGCCGGTCTGCAAGACAACCTCTACGGCGACGGAGACACGGCGAATCGCATGGCGCAGTACCTCCGAGGATTCCTGTCAGCGGCGATACCGGCATGAGCTCCCTCGATCGCATCGATCCCGCCACACGCTGGATTCTGGCTCGTGCCTTCCTTCCTGTTGAGCTACCTGTCGAGCCACCAAATGACCCCGCAGACCTTCTCCGGACGGCCCAACGGCTACGCCTGGCGCCGCGAGTTGCCTCTCGATGCGGTGCCGACCTCCTCACCCGCGAGCTCGGCGCAGCCACAGCCGAGTGGTTCCTCGCTGCCTCCAGGCAGGCTACGATGCAGGCCCTCAGGACCGAGGCCCTCGTCCGCCACCTCTCTTTCGCTGCAAGCGAGGAAGGCCTTCGCTTCGTGTTGCTCAAGGGTGGTGCGTTGCACCTACGCAGGATCGTTTCTGCCGGGGCCCGTCCCATGTACGATCTCGACATCCTGCTGTCCCGGCGCTCTGCCCGATGCTTGGACAAAATCCTCCGAAGCCAGGGGTGGCATCGCACCACCTCGCGCCGCATTGACTACCATCTTCCCCCACTTTGCCATTCAGGGTGGCCGCTTCTCGAAATCCACGACTACCTTCCTTGGGTTGCTCTCAACGGGCGCATCTGGAGTACTTTCGAGCAGCTAGAGTCCGCGAAGCTGCTGGAGCCATTGCCAGCTCCGCTCGACAACGTGTTGACGCCCCAGCGCTCGGTGCTTGCATCGCATGCTGCCGTCGCTGCGCCCTACGTCTCGGTTTTCGGTTTCGCAGATCTCGTGGAGCTGGCCAGGGCGGGGAAGAGCGAGAACCGCCCTGCCTCGCCGGTGGGGGTCTGGCTCCGCCCCACGATCAGCAGAATGCAGTTCGCCAGGTTGGAAGCGCTCCTCGCCGGCTGGCGTGCCCTCGACAATGGTCAGCCGACGACAGGCGATGCCGCTGAGCCGTGGTTGCGCGCTCTTGCCACGATCGAAGGGACGCCTGTTGGTGCACCCAGGACCATGCTCCGCCCTCTGCCCGGCAGCCCGCACCCTTGGTTGGGCGTTGCCCAGCGCCTCACAAGCCGCCTCATTGTCACACGTCACGAGCTGGCATTGCGCTACGGTAGACCACGACGTGGGTGGCAGTACGCGGCTCTCCAAGCCCGTCGCTGGTTCGAGATTGCTGCCCGGGAGCTGCGGCTATCGGGGGGTTCGACAAGTCGTGGAGTTTCGATTGGCTGAGGGCATCGGTCAAGCAAGGTGAGCTTCGCTCGATGGAGAATCTCGACAGGAGCCGACAGAAGGCACACTGGGGAGGCAGAGTCCGATGCCATTGAACTTCGCCCTCATCGGCGCCGCCGGCTACATCGCCCCGCGCCACATGAAGGCCATCGTGGACACGGGTAACCGTCTGGTGGCTGCGACTGATCCACACGACGCCGTTGGCGTACTCGATCGCTTCTCGTATGAGGTCCGGTTCTTTCCAGAAATCGAGCGCTTCGATCGACACCTCGACAAGGTGCGACGTGGCCCAGAGGAGGGACGAGTCCACTGGGTATCGGTATGCTCTCCCAACTACCTCCACGACGCACACGTTCGCTTGGCGCTGCGCAACGGTGCGAATGTCATCTGCGAGAAGCCCCTGGTCATCAACCCCTGGAACCTCGACGCGCTGGAGGAGATCGAGCGCGAGACTGGGCGAGAGGTCTTCACGGTGCTGCAGCTCCGCGTGCACCCGGCCCTCCTGGCTTTGAAGGAGAGACTGGAGGCAGAGTCGCAGGCAACACGGCACGATGTCGTGTTGACCTACATCACGAGCCGTGGACCGTGGTATCACGTTTCTTGGAAGGGACACGAGGAACGGTCTGGCGGTGTCGTGACCAACATCGGTATCCACTTCTTCGACCTCATGCTGTGGCTCTTCGGCCGCGCTTTGGATGTCGAAGTCCACCTCCGAGAGAAGACTCGTGCGTCTGGTCTCATCGAGCTCGAGCGTGCCAGCGTGCGATGGTACCTGTCGGTCGAGCGCTCGGATCTTGCGCTCTCAGCCCTGGAGCAGGGGCGTGCCACCCACAGGTCAATCACTGTCGATGGAGAAGAGGTCGAGTTCACCGAAGGGTTCGGGGAGCTCCACACGCGGGTCTACGAGTCGGCGCTGGCCGGAGAGGGTTTCGGGATTCGAGACGCTCGGCCTTCGATCGAGCTCGTGCACCGGATTCGTTCCACCGTCACCTGCCGCGGGACGCGCCGGCACCCGAGGCTCAATACGTAGCCGCCACGCCGCCGCCAGCCTGCCGAGAAGGGTGAGGTCACTGCGCCCAGCCGGGAGCGTGGGGATGGACACGCAAAGTGAATCGCAGAAGATAGATATCAGCCGAGAAAGATGCCTGTGTCTGCTACCGTAGACGCCGCGAAAGGGAGCGAGGAGGCACGTCGCTCCGAGAAGAGAGGTGAGAGGGCTAGCCAGGTCCTTGGTATTGCTGCAACGCGGTTTATTCTCTTTCCCCTATCGATGGTGGTTGGGATTCTGGTCACTCGCCAGCTCGGTCCCGAGAACCGAGGAGCGTTTGCCTTTGTGTCGTTGGTCACGGCTTTTGGTGCGACTCTGTTTCAGTTTGGCTTCGCGAATGGCATCAGGTACTTCGTATCTGCGGGCGAGGCGAGGGCCAAGGAATGCAGTGTGACTGCTTTCCTTGGGGGAGCGGGACTCGGGCTAGTTGGTGCTGTGTTGATCGCGATTGGCTTTGCCAACGGCCTGCTTGGGGAATCGGCCCGGATGCTCTCGTGGAAGCAGTTCGGGCCGGTGATCGCGTCGTTCCCACTCCTGACGGCGAGCATGGCGTTGAGTTACGTCCTTCTTGGTGATTCTCGGTTTGGTGTCACGAACGCGGTCCAGGTCGGCCGTGACCTGACGATGTTGCTTTTTCTGGTTGCTGGCGTTCTACTCGGTGGACTGGGCCTGTCAGGGGCGATTTGGGCCCTGATTGCCTCTCAGGTGCTTTCAGGCGCAGCGACGGTCGTGGTCGTGGTGGTCTTCTATCGCCCCAACCTCGCATTTGACTTGGTTCTCTCAAAGAGGAGCCTGGCATATGGGATCAGGGTCTGGCTCGGCAGCCTGGCCGCCCGGTCGAACGATCGCCTCGATCAGCTTCTGCTGTCGTTGGTTGGTACACCGGGCCAGCTTGGCCTCTACTCCGTCGCCGTGAGGATGGCAGAACTGCCTTTGATGGCTGGGACGTTCGTGACTCCTGTGCTCTTCAATCGGATTGCCGCCACTCGCGATGTTGCCGAGCGTGCAACGCTGGCCGGACGGATTCACCGTCTCCAGTTCTTCGTTGCGGGCGCAAGCATCCTCGCACTTGGCCTCGCTGGCAAACCCCTTGTGCCGGCACTATATGGGGCTGCGTTCTCGTCGTCCGTGCCCATCCTGTGGCTCTACTTGCCGGGGATCGCGGCCGCCGCCACGCAGCAGGTCCTCGGGACAGTGTTCTCCGGTGGTGGCAGGCCCGGTCTGGCGAGCACGACACAACTTGTTGGGTTGCTTATTGGTCTCGTCACCCTACTACCACTTGTCTCTTGGATTGGCGGCATGGGAGCAGCGCTTGGGAGCTCGCTCGCGTATTGCGGGGCAGCGGTCTCGGCGATCCTGCTCCATCGCAGGCTCGTGGGCGAAGGCGTTCTCCGGCACCTCTTCCGGGTGAGAGGGGCCGACCTGCGCTGGGGCGCCAGTGCGCTTTTCGATGGCGCGACGAGATTGAGGATGACGGGTACTGCGGTTTTTGCTCGCTCGCGTGGAAGATCCGGGGGTGTGTAGTGCTCCCCTCACGTCAAGCCACCTGTGTGAGTTGTTGCGCGCGGAACTCGGCGGGGCTCTTGGAGCCGAGCGCTGCGTGCGGGCGCCGGGTGTTGTCGCGGTGAATCCAGGACATGACCTCCCTTCGGGCGTGGGTGTAGCTGGTGAAGGTATGGAGCCAGACGCACTCCTCTTT
>JAAYVZ010000082.1 GCA_012516935.1 Holophagae bacterium | reverse complement strand
GCCTGCTTCTGCTCCTCCAGCAGCTTGATCAGCTTCTGCTTGGCGCGGATGTAGCGCCGAATCCGCCGGTCCATGTAGTCGAGGAAGCGGACGATGGCGGCTTGCTCGGGCAAAGGTGGAAGACTAAGTTGAATGCGCTCGACCTGGCGCGAAGCGAGGTGCTTCACAGTTGTGGACCATGTCACGTCATTGATCTGCTTCAGGGGTCCCGGCAGCGAGTAGGCGATAAGCCGCTCAGTTGCCCGCTCCGCGCACCTGATACAGCACATTCTTTGGTTTAGAAGAGCAGGCTCCGCCCCTCTCCAAGTTCCAACATTGAAATCGCCGTCCATTCCTATTAGGACGTCTCCTGGATTGACCCTCGCGGACTCGACAAAGGGCCCGTCGTAACGGGCGGCGGTGCGTGCTTTGTCCAAATCACGAATGCGAATGAGTGGGTAGCCGGTCGATCGTGAGAACCTTCTCGCGTCGAAGGGAAAGCCGTTGATGACACGCCCCACCTCGCGGATCTTCCGCAGTTCCCAATGCTCCGGCACCTCCCCCAGCCACGGTACGCCGGAGTCCTTCATCGCCGGATAGGGCTTGAGGTCGCGCAACACGCGTCTACCTCCCGCAGCATGTCGTCTGGATTCCAGATCCGCTCGGCAAGCTGGCGATAAAGCAGGCTGCGCTCCTCGAGGTCAGCCTTATTGAAGTGCTCGTACGGCTTGAACGGCAGGCCGCTTTCCTGAACGAAGTGCAAGAATCCCGGGTTGTGCTCGTAACACTGCGGGTGCAGCGAGCGCGCCAGGAGGTTCTGAAAGTTATAGTGCGGCAGCTTCTTCTCGTAGGTGAGGTCGCCGTAGCTCGCATTGAAGCTCTTGGGCAGCAGCAGCAGCCCGCCGATACGGTTGCGGTGCTCGGCGAAGTCGGCCGGGTGGCTGAACTCGTCGGTGTGTTGCTCCGAATGGTCGGCCCAGATGTGCTCGACCTCGTAGCGCCCCTTGCCTTCACTGACGTATTCGAGAAAGCGCGAGGGGTGTCCGGATGCCGTCTCGACGTAGTCGGTCAGGCGTGCAAGCAGGCGATGCAGCGAGCGGCGGTTCTGCTGATGCACGCGTAGCCGGTCGTTGCTGGCAAAGGTTTCCTGCTCCCTGGCCAGGACCTCATGCAGTTTCCTCGCGAGTGCAGGTGGACTCATGCCCCGGGTGTCGCGCATGACCAGGAACATGGCGTACTGCATGGTCGAGTGGGCGATACTGCGGAAATTCCACAGCCGCCAGGCAAGCAGGATGTCGACGAAGCGCGCGACCAGCCGTAGCTTCCGACGCACGACCTGGTCGGTGTCGTCCGGCTTGAGCGGGGCCAGCAACACGAGGTACTGCAGGGTGAAGCTGTGCTGGGCGTTGTAGAGCACGTGCTCCAGCTCCGGCACCATGTTCTGGGAGGCGTCGACCAGTTGCAGGTACCAGTGGCTGAAGAAGTCGAAGTCGCGGTCGATGAAGCGGTAGAAGTCCGCACCCTGCTTGAGGCCGATGTCCGGGCTCGCATCCCGCAGCCAGCGATGGAACTCGGTGCCGATGCGATCGAAGTCTTCGGGCTTGGCGCCTCTCTTGCGTTCCCGGATCTTGGTCGCGTACTGGCTGCGCAGCCACGTCTTGAAGCAGTCCGGTTCCACATCCTTGCCGGCTTCGTTCAGCTCGCGGAGGCGCTCGCGCCAGCGGGTGTTCGCTTTAGTGCGGCTGGCGCCGTCGTCGATGTTCGAGAGCAGGTAGCCCTTGAGCATGTCGGTCGGGCTGAGCGACAGCCCGCGGTCGTTCATCGTTTCGAAGATGGTGTAGGCGTCGTCGTCCGAGTAGGCGGTGATCTCGACCAGATGCACGTTCTCCAGCAGCCAGTCGATGAAGTAGGGGAGTGCGTTGCCTCGCACCTCGTCGGGCAAGGCCTCGCCTAGATCGTGGTAGCGCTGGTTAAGGTTCTGCACCGACTCGGAGTGGTCATTGGGATCGAAGGGCTGGCCTTCGTAGAGCGCTTCCATGACGGGGGCGCGCTCATCAATGTCGAGGTTGAAGGACTTCTCGCCGTACTTTTCCGAAACGATCAGTTCATCCACGTTGACCTGCTTCGCGCGGCGCTGCTGCAACCTACGCAGCAGGATCAGCAGCAGGGTTAGGCTGGTCAGGCGCTGCTGGCCGTCAACGATGTAACTGGCATCCCCCTTCTTGCTGATGATGATCGAGCCGAGGAAGTAGTGCGGATAGTCCGCCACCTTGTTGCGGGCGTGGCTCGGGTCGTATTCCTCCAGGAACTTGCCGGTCAGGTCGTCCACCAGTTCGCGGATCTGCTTGTTGTGCCACTTGTATTCGCGCTGGAAGTAGTCGATCTTGTACTTGACCCCCTTCAGGAGCTCGCGGACGGTCTTTGCCTTGCCGAGGATTTCTCTCATCGGGTGCTGTCCCCCACGATCTCGCCGAGCAAGCCTTCGGTCTCCTTCTCCAGCGCCAGGATGTCGGCGCGGATCTCCTCCAGCGTGCGCAGCGGCTTGGGCTTGTAGAAGTAGCGGGTGAAGCTGATCTCGTAGCCGGTCTTGACGCTGTCGGGCGCGTACCAGGCATCCGACGCGTGGGGCAGCACCTCGCGGCGGATGAAGGCCTCGATGCCGCCGTCTTCCAGCAGCGGCACCTGCTCGGTGTCGCGCAGCTCGGGGTCGGGCTCGTACTCGACCACGGCCGGTCTGCCGGCGATCGTCGCCGCGAACAAGCCGCGCAGCGGGTCGGGCTCGATACCCTTCTTGTGGATCTTCCGGATCACCGGCGGCGCGTCGTCGGTACGCTCGGCGGCGTCCTTCAATGCCTTGATTTCCTTTGGCGAATACGCCCGCTCAGGGTCGATGCCCTTGACGCGCAGCGGGCGCTCGACGGTCAGCTTCCAGTAGCCGAAGGCGGCGTCGGGGAAGAGCTTCGACTGCTCGCTCTCCTCGAACTTCAGGAACGTCTCGCAGATGCGCGCGATGTCGTCCTCGGACAGCTCGCAGT
>JAAYVZ010000081.1 GCA_012516935.1 Holophagae bacterium | reverse complement strand
CGGGGCCAGAGGCTGGGGATCGTTGGTACAGGGACATACTCGCTCTTTCCTCCGCCCTCTACACTAATATCAACACAACCCCGTGTCTCACCCACATTGGCAGAGAGGGTGGACGAAATGAACGATGTGAGATGCCAGGTACCTGTCTACTTCGCGTATCTGGGTGTCACGACCTTGAGTCTCCGGCTTCGCTGTTTCCTTGCGTTCCGGTATGGGCGTGGCCTTCGCTCAATGGATTTGTTTCAGCAGCTTGTCGGCAAGGAAGGAGTTCGGAACGGTCAGCCCCAAACCAGGGAGGTTGCGGATGTGCTCGACGCATAGCAGCACTTGATCTGTGTGCCCCGCGCGCAAGAAGCTCTCCCCAGCCTTGAAGTACCAATCCGCGGCGACCGCCCCGCTTCGCTCCAACCCCCCTTCACCCATCGCGTACATCTCCGCCAGGTTGAACTGCGCGGCGGCGTTGCCTTGCTCCGCCGCCTTTCGAAACCAGCGGACAGCTTCCGCCGTGTCCTGGGTCACTCCCTCGCCGTTGTGGTACATCATCCCCAGCACGGTCTGCGCCTCTGCGTTGCCTTGCTCGGCCGCTATTCGAACCCAGCGGACAGTTCTGGCCGAGTCGTGGGTCACTCCCTCGCCGTATTCGTCCATTAGCCCCAGCATGGTCCGCGCATCGGGGTGGCCTTGCTCCGCCGCCATTCGAGACCAGCGGACAGCTTCCGCCGTGTCCTGGGCAACTCCCTCGCCTTTGTAGTACATCACCCCCAGGTAGTACTGCGCGCCTGGGTGGCCTTGTTCCGCCGCCATTCGAAACCAGTGAACAGCCTCGGCGTCGTCCTGGGCAACTCCCTCGCCCTTCTTGTAGATCAGCCCCAGGTTGTACTGCGCGGCGGCATCGCCTTGCTCTCCCGCCATTCGAAGCCAGCGGACAGCTTCGGCCTCGTCCTGGGCAACTCCCTCGCCTTCTGCGTACATTGCCGCCAGGTCGAACTGCGCGTAGGCGTCGCCTTGCTCGGCCGCCTTTCGATACCAGCGGACAGCTTCCGCCGTGTCCTGGGCAACTCCCTCGCCTTTGTGGTACATCCTCCCCAGGTTGTACTGCGCGTCGGCGTCGCCTTGCTCCGCCGCCTTTCGATACCACCGGGCAGCTTCCGCCGTGTCCTGGGTCACTCCCATTCCGAAGTGATACATCCTCCCCAGGTCGTACTGCGCGGCGGCGTGGCCTTGCTCCGCCGCCGTTCGATACCGGCGGACAGCTTCCGCCGAGTCGTCGGTCACTCCCTCGCCGTATTCGTCCATAAGCCCCAGCATGGTCTGCGCGTCGGGGTGGCCTTGCTCCGCCGCCATTCGTATCCAGCGGACAGCTTCCACCGTGTCCTGGGCAACTCCCTCGCCTTTTGCGTACATTATCGCCAGGTAGAACTGCGCAGTGGCGTGGCCTTGCTCCGCCGCCAATCGAAACCAGCGGACAGCTTCCGCCGTGTCCTGGGTCACTCCCTCGCTGTTGAGGTACATCGCCCCGAGGCTGAACTGCGCGTCGGCGTCGCCTTGCTCCGCCGCCAATCGAAACCAGCGGTCAGCTTCGGCGTCGTCCTGGGTCAATCCCTGGCCTTCTCTGTACAGCCCTCCCAGGATGTACTGCGCGTCGGCGTGACCTTGCTCCGCCGCCTTTCGTAACCAGCGGACAGCTTCGGCCGAGTCCTGCGTCACTCCCTCGCCGAATTCGTACTTCAGCCCCAGCATGGTCTGCGCGTTGGGGTGGCCTTGCTCGGCTGCCATTTGAAACCAGCGGACAGCTTCGGCCTTGTCCTGAGGGACCCCTTCGCCGTGCTGGAAGGCTCGACCCAGTTGGTACTGGGCCTCTGGGTCGCCGGCTGTGGCTTTCTCGCGGATCGTCGCAATGCGCTGATCGGTCTCAGACTTCGCCCCCGACGCGATGAGGACAGCCAACAGTGACAGAACGACCGAGAGCAGCACAGCGCCGCGGGTATGCGTGAGCCAGTTGATGGCTCTCACCATCTGGCTGTCCTTCACAGAGCGGCCGTGGCGGACAGCTTCGGCCGTGTGCTGAGGGCCCCCTTCGCCTTGGTCGAAGGCTCGACCCAGTTGGTACTGAGCCTGCGGGTCGCCGGCCACAGCTTGCTCGCGGATCGTCGCAATGGCCTGATCGGTCTGAGACTCCGCCCCCGGCGCGACGAGGACAGCCAACAGTGACAGAACGACCGCGAGCAGCACGGCGCCACGGGTATGCGTGAAGCAGTGGGAGGCTCGTACCATCTGGCGCTCCTTCACAGAACGACTATAGAAGAACTGCCTTGGTTCCGCACCGCGAGCCGACACTCCCGAGGCGAAGCTCGAGTCGGGTCTCGGTAGTTTGAGGGCGCTCACCGCGCTGCCGCTGCGGCTCGTCATGTGCTTCGGGTTCGGGCAGTGGCCGAGGCTGCTGGTCTGGACCCCCCGTTCTTTGACGCTCTCGTCGGCCAGAGGTCTCGCTGGCCGGCGCTACTGCCGGCGGCGCTCGGGCTGCTGACCGGGCTCAACCTCTGCCCGTCGTTCGTGACGGTGCTGATGCCCGCCGCCGGGCCCGGTGGCCTTGGGCGCAGCCTCGTGTTCTTCCGAGCGGTTTTCGCCGGTACCTCGCTGTTTCTGGTCCCGCTACCGCTGTTCGGGTAGCAACGCCGCCCGGAGGCGGTGCGGCTCACGCCGTGCCTGGCGGCCTCCGTGGTCGGCCTCTACTTCGCGTATCTGGGTGTCACGACCCTGAGCCGGTGGCTTCGCTGTTTCCTTGCGTTCGGGTACGGGCGTGGCCTTCGCTCAATAGATTTGTTTCAACAGCTCGTCGGCGAGGAAGGAGTTGGGAATGGGCCCCAAATTGCGGATGTGCTCGACACATAGCAGCGCTCGATCCCTGTCCCCCGCGCGCAAGAAGCTCTCCCCAGCCTTGAAGTACCAATCCGCGGCGTCGGCCCCGCTTCTCAGCAACCCCCCTTCGCCCATCTCGTACATCCCCCCCAGGTTGAACTGCGCGGTGGCGTGGCCTTGCTCCGCCGCCTTTCGATACCAGCGGACAGCTTCCGCCGCGTCCTGGGTCACTCCCTCGCCGAAGTAGTACATCAGCCCCAGGTTGACCTGCGCGGCGGTGTCGCCTTGCTCCGCCGCCTTTCGATACCAGCGGACAGCTTCCGGTGTGTCCTGGGCCACTCCCTCGCCGAAGTGGTACATCAGCCCCAGGTTGTTCTGCGCGCCGACGAGGCCTTGCTCGGCCGCCTTTCGATACCAGCGGACAGCTTCCGGTGTGTCCTTGGAAACTCCTTCGCCGAAGTGGTACATCACCCCCAGGTTGTTCTGCGCGTCGGCGTGGCCTTGCTCCGCCGCCTTTCGAAACCAGCGAACAGCTTCCGCCGTGTCCTGGGTCACTCCCTCGCCGTTTCTGTACATCACCCCCAGTTTGTTCTGCGCGTCGAGGTGGCCTTGCTCGGCCGCCTTTCGATACCAGCGGACGGCTTCAGCCTTGTCCTGAGGCACCTCTTCGCCTTGGGCGAAGGCCCGACCCAGTTGGTACTGAGCCTGCGGGTCGCCGGCCTTGGCTTGTTTGCGGATCGTCGCAATGGGCTGATCGGTCTGAGACTCCGCCCCCGGCGCGATGAGGACAGCCAACAGTGACAGAACGACCGCGAGCAGCACAGCGCCGCGGGTATGCGTGGAGCAGTGGGGGGCTCGTACCATCGGGCTCTCCTCCACAGAACGATTGTAAATGAACTACCTTGGTTCCGGACCGCGAGCCGACACTCCCGAGGCGAAGGGCGTCTACGGCCTCGCGCGCGGTCGTGCCGTCCGCGTGGCGCTTTGCTGTCTCGCGTAGTCGCAACAACAGAGTCCGTAGCGCGACTCGGCTGCAGTGTAGGAAAATAACTTGGTCAGATGGCGGCCTCGCGCCTCACCCCGTCAGCAGGTCGAGCATGAGGTAGCGCGTCGCTCGTACCTGTTCGCTGTGCTACCGCCCGAGACACCCCTCACCAGCCACCATCTCTACTTCTTCGGAAGCTTGGCGAGCAGGACCTCCACGGCCTTCTCGAGCTGCTGGTCGCGGCCCGTGGCCTCGAGCGCGGGGTCGTTGTCGACCACGTAGTCTGGGTCGAGGTGCTGGTTCTCGGTGAGGCGGCCATCGGGGCCGATATAGCCGACCATCGGGATACCGAAGGTGAGGGTGCGGTCCTGGAGCCGCTCCCACCACACCGAGGTACAGGTGCCGGGGACCTGCATGCCCACGGTCTCGCCCAGGCGCAGCGACTTGTACGCGGTCGGGAAGCAGTGGGCGTCGGAGTAGTTGCCCTCGTTCATGACGACGATCGAAGGCTTGGTCCAGCGCTGGCCGGGCTCGACGCCGATCTGCCGACCGCGCGGCACGGCACGGTAGTAAACCTCGCCGGAGAGCAGCACCGTCAGCGGCTCGACGAGGTTGCCGCCACCGTTGAAGCGGGTGTCGAGGACGATCGCCTCCTTGCCCACCTCCTGGCCGAAGATCTCCTCGAAGATCTCGCGGTAGGCGCCGTCGTTCATGCCGCGGATGTGCGCGTAGCCGAGCCGCCCGCCCGACAACCGCTCGACCTCGGCGCGCCGTGAGCGTACCCAGCGCTGGTACAGCAGCCGCCCCTGCTCGCCCCACGAGATCGGCTTGACGGTCTCCTCCCAGCGTGCCTTGGTCGCCGGGTCGGAAAGCGCCAGTCTCACCGGCACCCCGGCCTTCTGGTTGAGCAGCGGGTACCAGTTGGCGCCGGCGGCGATCGGCTGGCCGTCGATCGCCTCGATGACGGTGCCGGACTTGATCTTGGTGCCCGCCTTCTGCAGCGGTGCGCCCTCCACGATCTCGAGGATGCGCACGCCGGCGCCGGTGTGGGCAGGGTCGGGGAAAAAGCCGAGCGCCGCGGTCGCGTCGCCGTCCGGGCGTTCGGGGCGGAAGCGGCCGCCGGTGTGCGAGGCGTTGAGCTCACCTTGCAGCTCGGAGATCAGCTCGGCGAAGTCTTGGTTGTTGTCGATGTGGGGCAGGAAGCGGGCGTACGCGTTCTTCATCCCGGCCCAATCGACGCCGTGCATGCTCTCGAGGTAGAACTTCTTCAGCGTTTGGCGCCAGGCGTGCTCGAACAGGTACGCCCGCTCGGCTGCAGCGTCCAGGTACATCTTGGCGGAGACCTTGACCGGTGAGGTCTTGCCGGACTCGAGGTCGACCGTCATCATCCGGCCCCCGGCGAGCACGAACGCTTTCTTGCCCTCCTTGTCGAGGCGCATGTCGGCCGGCGGCTTGGCATCGAGCTTGGCGACGAGCTTGATCTCCTTCGAGCGTGGGGAGTACTTCCAGAGGTCGTACCCCTTCTCGAAGCTCGCGAGGTAGACGAGCGTCTCGCGGTCCGGCGTGAGCTCGGCGGCGGCGAGGTCTGCCGAGTGCATCGACAGCCGCACGGTGCGGTCCTTGAGGTTGGCGAGCTCGAAGGCGACCGGCTCGGCGAGCTTGGGCGTCTTGTCTTCGGGCTTGTCGGCCTTCTCGTCCTTGGCCTTTGCCTTCTCCGCCTCCTTCTCCCGGTCCCTGAGCTGGTCGAACGCGGCTTCATCGAGCCGGAAACGGTCCCACGCCTTCTGGGTCAAAAACGCGGCGTAGACATCGCTCTCCCGCCCCCAGCCAGAGTGTGTGCGGGCACCGTGGCGGTCGGTGGCCCAGAGCAGGATCTCACCCTTGCCGAACCAGCGCGGCCGCTCGTCCTCGTAGCCGCTTCGCGAGATGTTGACGAGCGCGCCCTGCCCTGAGGCGGGGATGATCCCCACCTCGGTCGACCAGCGACCGGGGCTCAGGAACTGGACCGCAAAGCTGCGGCCGTCGGGCGACCACTCGTACCACTGGTCGCCGTCGGAATACGAGTAGTTGAGGTCACCTGGCAACACCGTACGGGTGGTGCCGGTGGCGAGGTTGATGACCTTGAGGGTGGTTCGCTCCTCGAGGTACGCGACCTCTTTGCCGTCGGGCGAGAACGCCGGCTGGAACTCTTCCGCCGGCGTGGCGACGACGACCGATTCCTTGAGCGCGGTGGCGTTGAAAAACGCCGGCTCGGCGGGGTCGGTGCGGTCGGTGCGGTAGATGTTCCAGCTCCCGTCGCGCTCGCCGGCGTACAGCAGGCTCTTGCCGTCGGGCGAGAAGCTCACCGAGCGCTCCTGCTCGGGGGTGTTGGTGATGCGGCGGGTGTCGCCGTGCTCGGTGGAGGTCACGAACACCTCGCCGCGCGCCACGAAGGCGATCTCCTTGCCGTCGGGCGAAGGCGCGAACTCGGTGATCTGGTCGGCCACGTCGAGGCGCTCGACCCCGGCGTGGCGGCGGTCGGTGGCCACGCGCACCGCCAGCTTGCGGCTCTCCGAAGCCCCGGCCGGACGCACCCAGATCTCACCGTCCCAGGTGTAGCAGAGGTCGCCGTTGCGGGAGATCGACAGGAACCGCACCGGATGCACGGTGTGAGCGGTGATCTGGACCGGGTGCGCAGGATCGGCGAGGTCGAGCCGCCAGACGTTGAAGCTCCCGCTACGCTCCGAAAGGTAGTAGAGCGAGCGCTCGTCGGGGCTCCACACCGGCTGGCGATCGTCCCACCCGAACTCGGTGAGGCGGGTGTGACGGTTGGCCTTGACGTCCCACAGCCAGACGTCGCGAGCGAACGAGGAGTTGTCGTGCTTGCGCCACTCCATCTCGTACCCTTTCTGATCGGAGTACGCGAGACGGGCGCCGGCGCGGTCGAAGGCCGCGTACATCGCCGGGGTGGTGAGCACCAGCGCCGGCATGCCGCCGGTGAGCGCGACCCGGTACAGCTCGGGCTGGGCGGCGGTGGGGAACTGTACGCTCGATGCGGCGTCGAGGCGCGCCGAGGAGAACAGCACGGCTTTGCCGTCGGGGGTGAAGCTGGTGGGAACGTCACTGGCGGAGTGGAACGTCAGGCGTGTCGCGTCGCCGCCCGCTGCGGGGATCGTGAACACGTCGAAGTCGCCGTAGCGGTCGGAGGCGAAGGCGATCGTCGTGCCGTCGGGTGACCACGCCGGCGCGAAGTCGTACGCCTCGTGTACCGTGAGCGGCGCTGCGGTGCCGCCCGCGACCGGCACTGTCCACAGGTCGCCGCGGTAGCTGAAGACCACGGTCTGGCCGTCAGGCGAGATCGCCGGGTAGCGCAGCCACAGCGCCGATTCACTGGCGGATCCGACGACGGCTGCGAGCATTGCTGCTACGAACGTCACACCACACACCATCCAGTGACTGGATTTCATCTTGATCCTCCTCCGAGGCGTTCGCGAGATGTTCCCCACCCTGTCCGTATACGCCTGAAGAATCGGTCGGGTTCTACTTTCCGGCGCCCTCACGTGCTCCCCCGCCCCCGCGCCAGCGGGGGAGAGGCGGGTCCCATCCCTCGCCCCCGCGGCAGCGGGGGAGAGGGCAGGTCTCATCCCTCGCCCCCGCGGCAGCGGGGGAGAGGCAGGTCTCATCCCTCGCCCCCGCGGCAGCGGGGGAGAGGGCAGGGTGAGGGGGCGCCTTCACCCCTCTCCCCGCTGCGCTGGGCGCAAGGTCGAGGCCAGTACCTCTGACCCCTCACCCGGCTCGCAGGTCGATACACTTCCGCGCTTGCTCCCTCGCCCCCGCGCGAGCGCGGGAGAGGCAGGTCTCATCCCTCGCCCCCGCGGCAGCGGGGGAGAGGGCAGGGTGAGGGGGCG
>JAAYVZ010000080.1 GCA_012516935.1 Holophagae bacterium | reverse complement strand
TTCAATCGCCGAGACACCCCAACCTCCTCATACCAAATGCCTTATCCTCTCAAAACACTATCCAGCTCATGGGAACTTCGGCCTAGCCCTGGACCTGGACGTGGACCTGGTTCGTGGACGTCGTTGCGGGACGTGCCGGGTCCGGAGCCACCACTCGCCGGTGGCGTGCAACACCGCAGCAGCGAACGCGTATCATCGCCAGGGAGCGCCTGCTCGAGCCTCATGCCCACGCAACGCCGTCGAGACTCCAACCGGCGCCGGCTCTGGCGCCACTACACGGGCGATTTGCATCGCCAGGACCTGCAGCGGCTGTTCGACCGCGACGCCGCGCGCGTGTGGCGCGTGCTGACCCGCGACGAGGCGAAGCCGAAAGCGGCCCGGACATCGCTCGGGCGTGGATGGATACGGCTCAAGCTCGTGCTGATCGGACTCTCGACCAAGCTCTCGCCACCGCGGCGGTTGCTGTTCGGCGTGGCACTCGTGACGTTCGTCCTCGGGCTCGGGAGTCGCCAGCTCGAGCTCTCGTTCAACCACGTCGTCATCCGTTTTCCATCGCTTTACCTCGTCGTCGCGTTCGCGCTGATGGTCTTCCTCCTGGCGCTCGAGCTCGCCGACCGCGTGCTGGTGCGCGACGAGCTCGAGGTCGCCCGCGAGCTGCAGCGCGACCTGCTGCCGCACGCCGTCCCGGAGCTGCCCGGCTTTCGGTTCGCGCACGCGTCCCGCACCGCCAACGAGGTCGGCGGCGACTACCACGACTACATCCCGCTCGCCGATGGCAGGTTGGCGCTGGTGATCGGCGACGCCTCCGGCCACGGCATGGCCTCGGGGTTGCTCATGGCGATCGCCTCGGCGGTTCTCAAGCTGGCGCTCGAGCTCGATCCGGCGCCCGAGAAGGTGTTCTCCCTTGTCAACCGGGTGCTGTGCCGGACCGGCGATCGGCGAGCGTTCATGAGCCTGTTCGTGGGGATCCTCGACCCGTCCACCGGCGCGCTGACGTACGCCTGCGCCGGTCACCCGTTCCCCCTGCTGCGCCGCTCCGGCGGCGCCATCGAGGAGCTGGGGCAGGGCGGGCTCCCGCTCGGGCTGCGCCTCGACCGCACCGTCGCAGCGGACGCGACGGTGCTGCAGCCGGACGACGCGCTGCTGCTGTACAGCGACGGCCTGCCCGAGGCGGCCAGCCCCCGTGGCGAGCCGCTGGGGTTCGAGTGCCTGGAGCGCGGCCTGCGCCCCGACGGCGACCCTCCGTCGGTGGTGGCGCGGCTGCTCGCCGCGCTCGACGCGCATGCGGACACCGAGCCGCTGCACGACGACCTCTCCCTCGTCGTCGTGCAGCGTCTTGCGGCCTCGCCTGAGCTGGGGCTGGAGAGCCGAGCGTGACCGGACCCGACGACCTGCCGACCTTCGATGACGTGGTCACCACCGCCGCCCGGATCGCTGGCGTCGTCCACCACACGCCGGTGCTCACCTGCCGCACGCTCGACGACCTTTGCCAGGCGCACGTGTTCTTCAAGTGCGAGAACCTCCAGAAGGTGGGAGCGTTCAAGGCGCGGGGCGCGTCGAACGCGGTCCTGTCGCTCTCCAACGAGAAGGCGGCGCGCGGCGTCGCCACCCACTCCTCCGGCAACCACGGCGCAGCGCTCGCCTGGGCGGCGGCCCGGCGGGGCATCCCTGCCCACGTCGTCATGCCCCGCACCTCCAAAGCGGTCAAGAAGGCGGCAGTGGCGTCCTACGGCGCCCACGTCATCGAGTGCGAACCCACGCTGGCCGCGCGCGAGGCCACGCTGGCCGAGGTCGTGGCCGTGACCGGCGCCACCTTCGTGCACCCATACAACGACCCGCGCGTGATCGCCGGCCAGGGCACGGCGGCGCTCGAGCTGTGCGAGGAGGTCCACGGTCTCGACGCGATCCTGGCGCCGGTGGGCGGCGGTGGGCTGCTCTCGGGCACCGCGCTCGCGGTCTCCGGTCACTGCCCGCACACGGCGGTGTGGGGTGTCGAGCCACGGGCCGCCGACGATGCCTTCCGCTCGCTACAGGTGGGCCATATCGTCCCGAGCCTGGACCCCCGCACCGTTGCCGATGGGCTGCGCACCTCGCTCGGGACGCGCACCTTCGCGCTCATCCAGCGGCACGTACGGGGGATCGTCACGGTGTCCGAGGAGGCGATCGTGGCGGCAATGCGCCTGGTGTGGGAGCGCATGAAGATCGTCGTCGAGCCCTCCTCGGCGGTGCCGCTCGCGGCACTGCTCGAGGGCGGGCTGGAGCTGGCCGGCCAGCGCGTCGGGATCATCCTCTCCGGTGGTAACGTGGATCTGGAGGAGCTGGCGTGGGGTGGAAGAACGTGAGGATGCCACCGGGAGCCGCGAAGGCTGCGTGGGCTCTCATGTTCGGCGGGCTCGCCGTCTCGGCGGCGGTGGCGCAGACGCCGACGCCGCTGCCGACGTACTCGGCCGAGGTCGTGGTCCGGCGGGTCATGGCTGACGTGCGGGTCGTCGACGGCAAGGGTCAGGCCATCCGCGGCCTGACGGCCGACAACTTCCGGGTGTTCGTGGACGGCCTCCCAGCGCTGCTCGACAGCGTTGAGTGGATCGAGGGTACCGAGCCCTACGCCGAGGGTCTGGCGCCAGAGGTCGCAGCACAGGCGGGCGTCGAGGCCGCTCCGAAGGGCCGCCTTGTCGTCTTCTTCTTCCAAGCCGGGTTCCAGGGCGTCCGCTTGACCGGCCACATGCGGATGAAGGGCCGCGCTGTCAAGGTCCTCGAAGGGCTCAAGCCCGAGGACTACGTGGCGGTCGTGTCGTACGACTCGCACCTGAAGCTGCGCGTGGACTTCACGACCAGCCGTGAGATCGTCAAGAGCGCGATCCACGACGCCATCCTTTCCGGCAAGGTGGACCGCCTGCCGCCGGGCGAGTTCCCCTCTCTCGCGACGCACTTCGACTTCCGGGCGGCGAAGGAGGCGGGCACGCCGGAAAAGGGCCTCCTCGTGCTGGCCAAAGCGCTCGAGAAGCTCCCGGGCAACAAGTCGCTGGTGTTTTTCGGGTGGGGGCTGGGCACGCTTTCCAACCGCCGGGTGTGGATGGGCGCCGACTACGCCAGGGCGCGCTACCACCTCTCGAACGGCCGTGTTTCCGTCTACTCGATCGACGTCACCGACGCCGACTACCACACCCTCGAGGTCGGGCTCGAGCGGGTGGCCGAGGACACGGGGGGCTTCTACGTCAAGACCAACAACTTCCCCGACCAGGCCGTGACCCGCATCGAAGGCGCTCTCGCTGGCCACTACGTGCTGGTTTTCACCAGCCCGACCGAGGAGCGTGGTGACCACTCGCTCGCCGTTACCCTCGTCAACGCCAAAGGCACGGTCCTCGGCAAGTTCGCGTTTCGCGACTGACCGCCTCCCGCCTGGTCGAAGATCGGACGCGCGACCGGTGGTCGCCGCCCGCGGCGTTGGCGACCAGCAGGAGGCAACGATCCCTGCGGCTCGCAAGCTGGGACGTCAGCGCAGCGCGAGCAGCTCCACCTCGAAGATGAGCGTCGCGTTGGGAGGGATGATGCCGGGGTACCCGCGCTCACCGTACGCCAGCTTGCCAGGGATCGTCAGCTTGCGCTTGCCGCCGATGTGCATCCCGGCAACGCCCTCGTCCCACCCCTTGATGACCCTGCCGCCGCCGATCGGGAACTCGAACGGCTGCTTGCCCACCGAGGAGTCGAACTTGGTGCCGTCGACGAGCCAACCGGTGTAGTGCACCACGGCGGTCTGCCCGGCCTTGGCGAGCGAGCCGGTGCCGACGACCAGGTCCTCGTACTGGAGCCCACTCTCGGTCGTGATCACCTTGCCTCCCTCCTTCTCGCTCCCAGACGGGGGGGCCGTCGGCTCGGCCGGTGTCGGCTGCCCGTACGCCGCCCCAACCACCAGGAACGCTACTGCCACTGCTGCCACAGATATCCTTCTCATGCCTCCTCCTTTCGCTTCCACGCCCGCCGTTGCCGAGTGGCTGGTCGCTCGCCACCGGGTGGATCAGGTTCCTTCGCGCCAGGAAGCCAAGTACGCCTCCTGCTCCGCGGTCAGCACGTCGATGCTGCGGCCCATCGTCTCGAGCTTGAGCGCCGCGATCCCCTTGTCGAGCTCCTCCGGCAGCCGAAAGACCTGCGGTCGCAGCGAGCCCGCACGCTGCACCAGGTGCTCGGCGGCCATCGCCTGGTTGGCGAACGACATGTCCATGACCACCGCGGGGTGGCCCTCGGCCGCCGCCAGGTTGACCAGCCGCCCCTCGGCCAGGAGGTGGATCACCCGCCCGTCGGCGAGCTTGAGCGCCTCGACGAACGGCCGCGCCTCCCAGCGGTCCACGGCCAGCGCGCGCAGCCCTGGGATGTCGATCTCGACGTCGAAGTGCCCCGAGTTGCAAAGCACCGCGCCGTTCTTGAACAGCGGCGCGTGCGCTGGCGTCAGCACCCTGGTGTTGCCGGTCACGGTGACAATGACGTCGCCGATTCGCGCGGCCTCCACCATCGGCATGACCTGCCAACCGTCCATCGCCGCCTCGAGTGCTTTAACCGGGTCGATCTCGGTGACGACGACACGCGCCCCCAAGCCGTGCGCCCGCATCGCCACGCCGCGCCCGCACCAGCCGTACCCGGCGACGACGACCGTCAGCCCCGAGATCAACAGGTTGGTGGCGCGGATGATGCCGTCCATGGTCGACTGCCCGGTGCCGTACCGGTTGTCGAACAGGTGCTTGGTGTCCGAGTCGTTGACGGCGATGACCGGGAAACGCAGCACGCTGTCGCGTTCCATGGCGCGCAGACGGATGACGCCGGTGGTGGTCTCCTCGGTGGAGCCGATCACGCCGGCGATGAGCGACTCGCGCCCGGCGGGCCCGAGCGCCTCGGCGAACGCGCGGATTTCGGGGTGCACGCCGTCGAGCTCCCCGCGGGCGACGAACAGCAGCGACGTCACGAGGTCGGCCCCGTCGTCCATGGTGATCGTCGGGGAGAACTCGAGACACGCCCGGATGTGCCGGTAGTAGCGGGCGTTGTCTTCGCCCTTGACGGCGAAGGTGGGGATCCCGTGCGCAGCGACCAGTGCGGCCGCCACGTCGTCCTGGGTGGAGAGGGGGTTGGAGGCGCACAGCCGCACCTCGGCGCCTCCTGCCACCAGCGTGCGCATGAGGTTGGCGGTCTCGGTCGTGACGTGCAGGCAGGCCGCCAGACGCTGTCCGGCGAGAGGTTTCTCCCGTTCGAAGCGCTGGCGGATCGAGGCCAGCACCGGCATGTGTTGGTCAGCCCAGGCGATCCGGCGGGCGCCGGCCGCAGCCAGGTCGAGGTTGAGTACGTCATGGGGTGGAAGGCTCATCGACTCGCTCCAGTCCGGGGCGTTTCCCAGGACGCGCATCGTACCGCGCGTCGGGGTCGGGCGCCACCCGACGACCACTTCCTGCCGATGGTGGCCGCGACACCTGGGGTACGGGCCTGGGGCCCGAGCGGTAGCGAAAACGCCGGTCCGAACCCACCGAAGGCCGCATACGTAGTAGCTCGTGTGGGCGAGGCCGTGACCGTGATCAGCGTCGAGGAGGTGAGCAAGGAGTTTCGCTCGTGGCGGCGGCGGGTGCAGGCGCTTGCCGGCGTCTCGTTCGAGGTGCGTCAGGGCGAGGCCTTCGGTCTGTTGGGGGCCAACGGCGCCGGCAAGACGACGCTGGTGAAGATCCTCCTCGGTCTCGCTCACCCCACCTCCGGCCGCGTCACCGTGCGCGGGATGGAGCCTGTGCGGGCGCGGGCCCGGCGCCGGGTCGGCTACCTGCCCGAGGGGCACCGGTTTCCCGGCTACTTGTCGGGGGAGGCAGCGATGCGTTTGTTCGGACGCCTGGCCGGGCTCGACGAGGCGACGATTGGCCGGCGCACACGCGAGCTGCTGGCGCTGGTCGGCCTTTCCGACCGAGGTGGCGACCGCATCTCCCGCTACTCCAAGGGCATGACCCAGCGCCTGGGGCTCGCCTGCGCGTTGCTCGACGAGCCGGAGGTGCTGTTCCTCGACGAGCCCACGGACGGAGTCGACCCGGTCGGCCGGCGCCACATCCGCGACGTGCTGCTCGATGCCAAGGCCGCCGGCACGACGATCTTCATCAACTCGCACCTGCTCTCCGAGGTCGAGCGCACCTGCGATCGGGTGGCGATCCTGCACCAGGGACGGCTGCTGCGCGAGGCGGGTGTCGACGACCTCACGCATCCGAGCCAGCGCTTCCGCATCCGACTGGAGGAGCGGCAGCATGCTCCGCTGGAGCTGCTCGCCCGGTTCGGCGCCGTGACGCTCGACGGCCACATCGAGGTCGCGGTGCCGGACCTCCCGACCCTGAACCACCTGCTCGACGAGCTGCGCTCCCAGCGGCTGCTGATCGCCGAGGTGACTCCCCAGCGGGCGGCGCTGGAGGACGTCTTCATCGAGCTCGTACGCGAGGAGCGTGGGGCATGAAGGTCTGGGCACTGGTCGTCGACACCTGGCGGGAAGCGCTGGCGCGCTACACGTTGCTCGGCTTTGTCATCGTCTCCTCTCTCTTCATGCTGATGCTGACGTTCGCTCTCAACCTCGATATCGTCGACGGCACGCTGGCCGCTGGGTCGCTGTTCGGTCGGGCCTTCGACCTGCCGGGTGGGACGCCGATCGAGACCGTGGTCACCACCGGCGAGTCGGCGTTCGCGGCGATGCTGTACGGGCTCGGGATCTTCCTCGCCGTGTTCGCCACCGGCTCCCAGGTCCCCAACCTCGTGCACCGTGGCACGGTGGACCTCTACCTCTCCCGCCCGGTGAGCCGGCCGGCCCTGCTGCTCGGACGGTTCGTCGGCGCCGTCACGCTCGTGCTCGCCAACCTGGCGTTTTTATGCGGAGGCGTCTTCCTCATCATCTCGCTCAAGACCGGGGTGTGGAACCTGCGCCTGCTGGCCGCGGGCGGGATGATCGCTCTCGTGTTCTGCTCCTACCTCGGGTTCATGTACCTGATCGGTGTGCTCTCGGGCTCGACGCCGTTGTCGATCATGCTGCCGTATGCGATCTACGTCCTCGCCATGCCGCTCGCGGCCCACGACCACATCGCCGCCGTCGCCGACTCGCGTCTCGCAGCCTGGACGGTGCACGGTCTGTACTGGCTGCTCCCCAAAAGCGTCGAGCTCGGCCGAGACGTCGTGCAGCTCGTCATGGGCAAGGGCGGGCTGTCGGTGACGGCGCTCGCCACCACACTCGTTTTCGGCCTCGGCTGTCTCGCCGCCGCGGTCGCGGTCTTTCAACGCCGGAGCTACTAGGAGGTCCACATGCGAGCCACCATTCGTTTCGCCTTGGTCCTGCTGCTGGTGACAGCATCCGCCGTCACCGCGGCGCCGACACCGACCGAGCTGCTGCGCTGGGTGCCCACCGACGCCCAGGTGGTCATGGCCGTGGACGTGGCAGCGTTTCGAGCCCATCCGTTCGTGCAAGGATGGATCATCGAGCACCAGGCCGCCTGGACCGGCATCGACTCCGACCTGCACCGGTTCCTGCGCGACGCCGGGCTCGACCCGCTGCGCGACGTCGATCTCATGATCGTCGCGGGCAACGCACAGGAACAGGAGGGCCATGCCCTGGCGCTGCTCGCTGGTCGATACGATCCCGCCAGCCTGCAGGCCGCCATGAACGCTCGCGGTGCGGTATCGGAGACGCTCGGCGGGGTCACGCTTTTCCTCGGCCGGGACGAGGACGGAAGAGGTGCCGTCGCAATGCCGTCGGCCGAGCTGCTGATCGCCGGCGACGAGGCTGCCGTCCGCACCGCCCTGGCTGGCTCAGCCACGCGTCGCACCCTGGTGAGCGGTGCCGTCGCCGCTGGGCACATCGACGTGCGCGCCCCGTTCTGGTTGGTGGCTGCGGTCCCGGACCAGCTTCGCCAGGGTGTCGCCACCGCCTCCCCCCAGGTCGACGGCGAGCATGCCGACACCATCCGCTCGGTGCTCGGCGCCGGCGGCACCATCCAGCGTGTGGCGATGCAGGCCCGACTCGACAAGGAGCTCACCTTGAGCGGGGTGGCAGTCACCGACACGGCCGAGAACGCTGAGCGAGTGTGCGACGCCGTCAAGGGCGCGCTCGCCGCGGCGCGCCTCAGGCTCCGAGAGAATCATCCCGAGCTGGTCGAGGTCCTGCGCGACGCCCACGTGCAAGCCTGGCAGGCCGAGGTCAGCGGCTACGTCGTCATCCCCCTGCCTCTGATCGAGACGCTGGTGGCCGCCAAACCGAACCCCGCGTCGGGCCCAGGAATCTGAAACCCGGGTCGCTCCCCTCCCACAGTACTGGCGGCGAGGGTATCATCGACAGCGGATGCAACCGGAGCCATCCTGCGGGTCGGAGCCTTCGGCGGGTGCCCGGCACCCCGATGAGGCTTCCGACGTCATCGAGGCGACTGGAAATGCCGTGCCGCCGTTGACGTCACGCGCCCTTCTGGTGGCCGATCCCGGCCCGCTCGCCAGGGAGCTCGAAGCCGCCCTGGGGGGTGGCGGCTGGGGCGTCGACTGGTGCAGCCGTGCCGATGAGGCGGTCTCGCTGTCGGAGCCGGCGGCCCACACGCTCGCCATGGTCGTGATCGACGACAGCCCCCGCGCCCGTGGCGAGCTCGTGCGCGCTCTGCGCGAGATGCCCGGCGGCGAGTCGCTGTTGATCCTCGGGGTTGGCCGGGCATTCCCATCCAACTCGGTGGGCACCCTGGTCGATGATTGGGTCATCCTACCGCTGCGCCGAGGCGAGCTGAACCTGCGTTTGCGCCTCGCTGCCGGCCAGATCATCCAGCGGCAGGTGGCCCCTTTCCGCCCCAGCCCACCCGCGGACAGCGAGCCCGCTCCCCAATCCGAGGCACTCGCCACCGAACCAGAGGAGGCTCCTTCCGCACGTCCGCTTCCTTCCGTCCGTTCGCTGGGCCAGACGCTGCGCACGCTGCTGCGAGGCTGGATCGGCGCCATCGAGCGAGCGGCAGCGCCCCCCGCGTCGCCGTCTCCAGCGGCTGTGGCCACACCCTCTGCAGCCGAGCCCTCTGCGGCCGAGCCCGCCGCCGCGACCGCGGGGGCGAGCCCGGTCCACGAGCTCACCATCTCCTCCGGTGACTTCCGCGCGATCGACCCTTCCGTTTCCGGTGCGCCCGACGGCCTCTGGGACTGGGATCTGGTGACCCACACGGTGACGCTCAGCCCCGAGCTCCAGGCCCTGCGCGGCTTCACGGCCGAGGAGGTCGTGACGACCGAGGAGGACTTCTTCGCTCTCGTCCACCCCCACGACCGGGACGGGCTGAAAGACGCCGTGGCTGCCCACCTCGAGCACCGCTCCCCGCACTTCGAGAGCGAGCACCGGATCCAGCTTGCCGATGGCGGGTTCGGCTGGATGCTCTCCCGCGGGATCGCCTTCCGGGACGCCTTCGGGCAGGCCGTACGTATGGTCGGCTCGCAGTCGGGCCTCAACCGCCGGACTGGTATCGACCCTATCACCGGGATGCTCAACCGGGCCTACTTCCTGGTCCGCCTCGCACGTGCCATGGAGGCCTCCCACGTCCCGGGAAATCCCCAGTTCGCCGTGCTCTTCTTCAACCTCGACCGGTTCAAGAACGTCAACTACACCCTCGGCCACCGGGTCGGCGACCAGCTCCTCGCCGCGGTGGCCGGCCGTTTGCGCGACTGCCTGCGGGGCCTGGGTGAGCCACTCGCGCCGTGGGCGCTCGGAGCTCACCTCAGCGCCGACGAGTTCGCCATCCTTCTCGAGCGCATCGTCTCTCCGAGCGATGCCATCACGGTCGCCAAGGCCGTACAGGAGTGCCTGCGAGCTCCTTTCGCCATCGAGGGACAAGAGCTGTTCGTCACCACCTGCATCGGCATCGCCACCTCCGAGCGGCCGTATGCGCGGCCGGAGGACCTGGTGCGCGACGCCGATGCCGCCGCCCACCAGGCGCGTTCCCAAGGTCGCTCGACGCACGCGGTGTTCCAGGAGAGCATGCACGACGACGCCGAGCGCCTGCTGCGCTTGGAGACCGACCTGCGCCGAGGCGTACAGCGCAACGAGTTCCGCGTCTACTACCAGCCGATCGTGCTGCTGTCGCAGGGTACCGTCGCCGGCTTCGAGGCGCTCGTGCGCTGGCAGCACCCCTCCGGCCGTCTCATCATGCCGGCCGATTTCATCCCGCTCGCGGAGGAGATCGGGCTCATCACGGACATCGACCGCTGGGTGCTCAACGAGGTGTGCCGCCAGCTTCGCGTATGGGAAACCCAGTTCCGACGTCGGCCCCCCTTGACGGTGGCGGTCAACTTCTCGGGGATCGAGTTCCAGAAGCCCGAGATCACGATGGAGATCGATCGCGCCTTGCGCGCCCATGGCGTGTGGGGTCGCAACCTCAAGATCGAGATCACCGAGAGCGTGATCATGGAGCATGCCCGCTATGCCGCCGATATCCTTGCCCACCTGCGGGCGCTCGATATCCGGCTCTCGATCGACGACTTCGGCACCGGCTACTCGTCACTGTCGTACTTGCGTCGGTTCGAGATCGACCTCCTGAAGATCGACAAGTCGTTCGTCGGCCGCATGGACACCGATCAGGACAGCGAGGAGATCGTGCGCACCATCGTCACCCTGGCCAAGAACCTGGGCAAGGAGGTGGTCGCCGAAGGCGTCGAACGGCGACGACAGCTCGACCAGCTCAAGGCGCTCGGGTGCAGGTTCGGCCAGGGATATCTGTTCTCGCGCCCGGTCGAGCCTCGCGCCGCCACCGCGCTCCTTGCCGACGAGGCCAGTGGCAACCGCCTGTTCCGGGCATAGAGGCAGGCACGAAGCGCGACCGTCTTGGCGGTTTTCTGCGCCGGGACAGACGTCTATGATGCTCCGTCGTGGAGCGGGCGTCCCGCACCGGGCTCGCAGCGGCCTACACGGCCATTTGTATCATTTGGGGAAGCACCTACCTGGCGATCAAAGTGGGGCTCGCCAGCTTCGACCCGTTTTTCTACGCGGGCCTGCGCTACGTGCTAGCAACGGTCGCCGGCCTGGTGATCCTGCGCGCCTCGCGGGTGCCGCTGACCGGCCCTCCTGCACGGTGGATCCCCGCTTTCGCCGTCGGCGTGCTGTTCGTCGCCGTGTGTAACGGGATGGTGTTCTGGGCCGAGACCCGGCTCGACTCCGGCTACACCGCGCTGCTGATGACCGCCAACCCTCTGTGGATCGCGTTTTTCGAGGTCTTCGTGCCAGGCGAGAGCCGCCTGTCGCGGCGGGGCTGGCTCGGGCTCGGGATCGGCCTGGTCGGGAGCGTACTGCTGCTCGAGCCATGGCGGAGCGGAAGGATCGAGCTCGGTGCGGCGCTGGTCGTCGAGCTGTCGGTGATCATTTGGTCGGCGACCGCCCTTTGGGTGCGCAAGATCCGCGACCGCTATCACCCGTTCGCGCTCACCGTCACGCAGATGGCGGCAGGCAGTGTCGTGTTGCTCGGCGTCGCTGCTGGACGAGGGCGGGCGCTCGTCGGGCCGGTCTCGTGGGAGGCCCTCGGAGGACTGGGGTTTCTCGCCGTTTTCGGGTCGCTGATCGCCTTCGCAGCGTACTTCTACCTTCTCGCCCACTGGCCGGCCTCGCGCGTCGCCACCTCGACCTACATCAACCCGGTGGTGGCGGTGCTGGCGGGCTGGCTGCTGCTCGGAGAGCGGGTGAGCATGTCGATGCTCGGCGCCACCGCGGTGATTCTCGCCGGTGTGGCGTTGGTCCTGCGTGAGGAACCCCAGGCTGCGGTCGAGGAGGAGAGAACCTGAACGGCACGCAGCGTGACCGGCACCCTACAGCGGTGTACGGCGGCTTCGAGCGGCTCGGACACCCCGGTGCGGTGTCGATTCCCATCTCCTGGAGCTCGAGGCTCGACTTCTTCTCGGCCGGGGCGGGCGCCGCCTGGTGCCCTCGGAAGCTGCGCCCGGGGGGCGGGCGGTCACCGAGGGACCGGTGGTGCTTGTGTTTTCGTTCACAGGCGGCTACGCTCGGCGCCGGTCCGGGTCCCCGGATGATGGAGGTCACATGCAGCTTTCCCGCCGTGCCGAGGCCATCCAGGAGTCACCGATCCGCAAGCTCGCCCCGCTCGCCAACGCGGCGCGCGCCCGCGGCGTGAGGATCTACAACCTCAACATCGGACAGCCCGACGTCCCCACGCCGCCTGAGTTCCTCAAGGCCGTGACGGCGTTCTCCGAGCCGGTGCTGGCCTACGGTCCTTCCGACGGGCTCCCGGAGCTGCGGCAGGCGATGGTGGAGTACTTCCGACGCTATGAGATCGCGCTCGAGCCCCGCGACATCCTGATCGCCAACGGCGGCTCGGAGGCGATCCTTTTCGCCTTCAACGTCGTTGCCGACCAGGGTCAGGAGATCATAATCCCCGAGCCGTTCTACACCAACTACAACGGCTACGCCGAGATGGCGAACCTCAAGGTGGTGCCGGTGCGAACGCGGGCTGAGGACGGCTTCCACTTGCCACCGGATGCAGCCCTCGAGAAGGCGGTGACACCTCGTACCCGCGCGATGCTCATCTGCTCTCCAAACAACCCGACCGGCACCGTGCTCGCCTGGGAAGAGCTCGAGCGGTTGGCGGCGTTCGTGAAACGGCACGACCTCTTTCTCATCGCCGATGAGGTCTACAAGGAGTTCACCTACGGCGGTGCCCGTCACCGCTCGGTGCTCGAGCTTGCTGGGATCGAGGATCGGGTCATCGTCGTCGACTCGATCTCCAAGCGGTTCTCGGCCTGCGGCGCGCGCGTGGGAGCGGTGATCTCCCGCAACCGCGAGGTGATGGCTGCGACGCTCAAGTTCGGGCAGGCGCGGCTCTGCCCGCCGACCCTCGAGCAGCTCGGCGCCGTCGCTGCGTACCAGCTCCCCGAGAGCTACTTCGACGCCGTGCGCGCGGAGTACCAGAGGCGGCGCGAGGTCATGTTCGAGGCGCTGACGACCGACCCCGACATCGTCCTGCGGAAGCCAGCCGGTGCGTTCTACATGAT
The DNA here is from genome assembly GCA_012516935.1 of Holophagae bacterium. Lineage (GTDB taxonomy): Bacteria > Acidobacteriota > Thermoanaerobaculia > Thermoanaerobaculales > Thermoanaerobaculaceae > JAAYVZ01. The sequence continues at coordinate 4,414 of JAAYVZ010000080.1, read as the reverse complement.
CGTCAAGATGGCCGGCGTGGCCGATTCCGATGACTTCGCACGTTTCTTGCTGGAAGACTTCCACCTCGACGGCGAGACCGTGATGGTCGCGCCGGCCGGTGGGTTCTATGCCACACCGGGCGCTGGCACCGACGAGGTGCGGATGGCGTACGTCCTCGAGACACCCAAGATCGCTCGCGCAATGCAGGTCTTCCTGGCTGGCCTCGAACGCTATCGCACGGCTGGCAGCCGGAGCTAGTGTGCGGCTGCGGTTTTCCTTCGGCCTCTCGTCCGAGCGCGAGATGGTCGAGGGCATTCCGGTCGCAGAGATGCCGGTGTTGTGGACGCTGTCGGTGGTTGTCTGCGTGCTCGGGGCGTGGTTCACGGGCAGCCAATCGAGGTTCTCGGTGCTGCTGGGCGGTCCGCTGCTGCTAGTTGGGGGGCTGGCGGCGCTGTGGTCGATCCGCACCTTGGGGAGAGGCAATCAGCTCGTGACCTGGGGGCCATACGCTCTTGTGCGCCACCCCTATTCTCTGGCGATCCTGATCATGGTTGTCGGCGCGATCGTAGCGCTGCGCTCCTGGCCGGGGCTGATTCTCCTCCTGCCGACCCTCAGGCTCACGGTCGACCGGGCGCGGAGAGAGGAGCACAACCTGGCGATTCGCTTCGGAGACGAGTGGGAGGGCTACAGGCGGGAGGTGCCCTTTCTGCTGCCCCTGCCCGGCAGGAGCCGCAGGAACCGCCCCCCAGCCGTGAGCTGAGCGATCCTTTCGCCAGGCACCTCGGGTACCATTGCCGCATGCGACTCGAGCGTGCCTGTGGCGTCCTCCTTCACCCGACCTGTCTCAACGGTCCTTTCGGAATCGGCGACATCGGGCCGGCGGCCCACCGCTACCTCGACTGGCTCGCCGAAGCGGGCGTGCGCTGGTGGCAGGTCCTGCCGCTCAACCCCACCGGACCCTGGCAGTCACCCTACAACGCCCTCTCCTCGTTCGGCGGCAACCCGCTGCTCATTAGCCCCGAGCTCCTGGTTCGGGACGGCGTTCTTGCGCCCTCCGAGCTCGACGCCCTCCGCGGGCTGCCAGAGGTCTTCGTCGACTTCGAGGCCCTCGTACCGGCCAAGCTCGGGCTGCTGCACCGGGCCTTCTCCCGCTTTCTCGAGCAGCCCCCGCACGGTATGACGCCCGCACTCGCCACCTTCAGGCACGAGCATCGCGACTGGCTCGAAGACCTCGCGCTGTTTTTGGCGCTGCGCGACGCGCACGGCGGGGTTGCCTGGCACCAGTGGCCGACCGACTTGGCGCTGCGGCGGCCACACGCACTCGCCTCGTGGGGTGCCCAGCACCGCCGAGATGTGGAGTTCCACGTCTTCTGCCAGTTCCTCTTCGACCAGCAGTGGAGGGAGCTGCGCGAGCATGCCCGGAGCCGCGGCGTTTTGCTTCTCGGTGACATTCCGATCTTCGTGGCCGATGACAGCGCTGACGTCTGGGCCCACCGCGAGCTCTTCCTGCTCGACGCGCAGGGGCAACCGACGGTGGTCGCCGGCGTCCCCCCCGACTACTTCAGCGAGACCGGTCAGCTTTGGGGCAACCCCCTGTACGACTGGGCGGCGCTCGAGCGTACCGGGTTCTTTTGGTGGATCGAGCGCTTTCGCTCCGCGCTGCGGCTGGTGGACGCAGCTCGGTTGGATCACTTCCGCGGCTTCGTCGCCTACTGGGAGGTACCGGCGGATGCCCCGACGGCGAGCGGTGGCCGGTGGGTTGCCGGACCCGGTCGCGCCCTGTTCGATGCGGTGCGCGTGGCACTCGGCGACCTGCCGCTGGTGGCGGAGGACTTGGGGTTCATCACCGAGGACGTCACCACCCTTCGCCGTGAGCTCGGGTTACCCGGCATGGCCGTGCTGCAGTTCGCATTCGACCCTGCCCAGCCGAGCTCTTTTCTCCCCTACCGCCACGAGCGGAACCTCGTCGTCTACACCGGCACACACGACAACAACACCACCCTCGGCTGGTACCTGCAGGACGCTTCGGAGGCCGAGAAGGACTTCGTGCGCCGCTACCTCGGAACCGACGCCCAGGAGATCCACTGGGACATGATCCGGGCTGCGCTCGCCTCGGTGGCGGCGCTGGCGATCGTGCCGCACCAGGACCTCGCTGGCCTGGGAGCCGATTGCCGCATGAACACTCCCGGCCTCGCCGCCGGCAACTGGCGGTTCCGCATCACCGACTGGATGCTGTCCGACTGGCATCAGCAGCGCCTGGCCGACCTCATCGTGCTGTACGGACGCTGAGCCCCTCCACCGCTGGAAAAAGGAAGCGCCACCCGTGCCGCCATGCCGTCCCCCGGAGGGACGACAAGGCGCCACGGGCGGCGCGGTATGTCGCGTGCTGCTGCTGCTGCGTCAGGAGCCGGCGGTGGTTCCGGGAGCGGCGATGTCGTCCAGCACGATGCCGAGGTTCTTGGCGCCGTTCTCGTTGCAGAGGTCCATGAACGCGGCGACTCGCTCGTATGGAATCTCGCCGTCCGCGGCGAAAAACGCCACTTTCGACTCGCGGCCCCTCATGACCTCCGCCAGCTTGGCGGGAAACTCGCGCTCCGTGAACTGGTCCCTGTTGATGAAGATTCCACCGTCGACCGCCAAACGAATGACGATCTGGTCGCTCGAGACCGGCAGGCTCGGGCCGGTGGTCTTCGGCGGGACCTTCGTCTCGTATCCCCGCTGCAGCAGCGGCGTGACGACCATGAAGATGATGAGGAGCACCAACACCACATCCACCAGGGGCGTGATGTTGATGTCGCTCTTCATGTCGCCCATCTTGCCGCCAGTCATTGCCATAGGCTCATCTCCCTTGCCTCGTGGTCAAGTCACCACGGCTACGAGCCGCCACCCTTCTTGGTGGTGATGAGACCGACCTTGGTCACCCCTGCCTCGTTGATCGCCTTCATGACCTCGCGCACCTGGCGGTATCGCAGCCGCTTGTCGGCCTTGACGACGAACTCCTTGTCGGGCGTCTCGCGCACCATCTCGGCGATCCGTCGGGTCAGGTCCTGGGTGTTGGGCACCCAGTCGTCCTTCGCCAGGAAAATCTTCCCGTCATCGATAACCGTGACCTTCTGCTGCTTCGCCCCCTCGGGATACTTCTCAGGGTTGTTGGTCTCGGGCAACTGAACCGGCACGCCGGTCTGCAGCATCGGGGTGACGACCATGAAGATGATCAGCAGCACGAGGCACACGTCGACGAGCGGAGTAACGTTGATGTCGGAGACGGCTTGCCCTCCTCCGACTGCCGCTGCGCGGTACTCAGCGTGCCGCCGACCCGATCGCATCGCTGCCTCCGTGCTTCTTGATGAAGAAGTCAATCAGCTCCGAAGACGAGTTGGACATCTCGACCTGAAAGCGCTCTACCTGGTTGAGGAAGTAGTTGTAGAGCCACACGGCCGGGATGGCGACGCCAAGGCCGATCGCGGTGGCGACGAGCGCTTCGGCGATACCCGCAGACACGGCACCCAGGCCGCCGGAGCCGGTGACGGCCATTCCCGTGAAAGCGTTGATGATGCCCACGACGGTACCGAACAGGCCCACGAACGGCGCGGTGGCGCCGATGGTGGCGAGGGCGCCGAGCCCCTTCTTGAAGTCGGCCGTGGTCATCAAGGTCGCTCGCTCGATCGCGCGACGCGCTGCCTCGATGACGTCATAGCCCGACAGCGGGCTCGACTGCTCCTCGACCATGAACTCGAGCAGCCCAGCCGCAACCACGCGCGCCAAGTGGCTGCTCTTGAACTTCTTGGAAGCGGCCACAGCCTCCTGCGGACGGTCCTGCTTCAGGTATTGCGTAGTCATGAGAGCGAACTGGAGCGACTCCTTCTTGGCCTTACGAAAGCGCCAGTAGCGCTCACCCGCGATCGTCAGCGAGTAGATCGACTGCAGGAAGAGCAGGATGACGACCAGTCGGGCTACAAGGCCCATGGAAGCCCACAGCGCTCCGATTGACATGTCCATACGAATTCCTCCTATTCCTCTCCTGGCTATGCCTTTGAGATTGATGTCAGTTCAACTGGAACTTGACAGTCACGGTCAGATACACCGCCACGGGACGCCCGTTGAGCGTTGCGGGCCGATACTTCCACTTCCGTACCGCTTCCATGGCCGCCTCGGAGACGCCCATCGGCAGGCCGCGGAGCACCCGCACGTCGGTGACGTCACCGTTCTTGTTGATGATGGCTTCGATGATCACGATGCCTTGCACGCGAGCCTTGCGGGCGATCTCGGGGTACACCGGCTGGGGCTGGGAGATCGCCTCTGGTGGAACGACCTCGCCCCCGATCCGGATGGGAGGCTCCTCGACCTCTTGCACCACGCCGCCCGGCACGCCGCCTGGCACGCCGCCGGGAATGCCGCCCGCGACCCCACCTTCGACCCCACCTTCGACCCCAC
>JAAYVZ010000079.1 GCA_012516935.1 Holophagae bacterium | reverse complement strand
TGGGTGGGAAGGTGGTAAACTCCCGGGACTTGGGCGGTGGGAGGCGGTTGTGAACAAGGCGGACCTTCTCGAAACGCGATTCGATCCAGCTTCGTTCGAGGCGCGGTGGTACGAGCGGTGGGAGGCGTCTCGGGCGTTCACCCCTCAGGTTCCCTCTGGCAAGCCGCCGTACGTCATCCTCATCCCACCCCCGAACGTGACCGGCAAGCTGCATATCGGCCACGCGTTGCAGTTCACGCTGCAGGATTTGGTGATTCGCTGGCGGCGGATGTGCGGCGATAACGCACTGTGGCTGCCCGGCACCGACCACGCCGGGATCGCCACCCAGGTCATGGTCGAGCGAGAGCTCGCCAAGGAGGGCACGAGCCGGCACGCGCTCGGGCGCGAGCGATTCCTCGAGCGGATGTGGGCCTGGAAGGCGCAGTACAACGACAACATCTCCCACCAGGCACGGGCGCTCGGCGCCTCGTGTGACTGGACGCGCGAGCGCTTCACCCTCGACCCCATGCTTTCCAAGGCGGTGCGCCACGCGTTCGTGACGCTGTTCGACGAGGGACTGATCTACCGCGCTCACCGCCTCATCAACTGGTGCCCGCGCTGCCTCACCGCGCTCTCCGACCTCGAGGTCGTGCACAAGGACGTGGACGGGGGGATGTGGGACTTCGCCTACCCGCTCGAGGGCGGGGGTGAGATCGTGGTCTCGACGACGCGTCCGGAGACGATGCTCGGTGACACGGCGATTGCCGTCCACCCCGACGACGAGCGCTATCGGCATCTCGTCGGCACCCGGGTGCGGCACCCGTTTTTGGATCGCACCTTCCCGATCGTGGCCGACGCCGTGCTCGTCGACCCGGCGTTCGGCACTGGCGCGGTGAAGGTGACGCCGGCGCACGACCCCAACGACTTCGCGACCGGCGAGCGTCACGGCCTGGAGAAGATCAATATCCTCAACGACGACGGCACGATCAATGCCAACGGCGGGCGGTTCGCGGGGCAGGACCGGCTGGTGGCGCGCAAGGCGGTGCTGGCGGCGCTGGGGGAGCTCGGGTTGCGCCGGGGCGAAAGGACGCACCGACACGCCGTCGGTCACTGCCAGCGCTGCGATACCGTGGTCGAGCCGTACCTCTCGCGGCAGTGGTTCGCCAACGTCAAACCCTTGGCGAAGCGTGCCCTCGCCGCCGTACGCTCGGGCGAGACGCGTCTGGTCCCCGATTTCTGGGTCGCGACCTACGAGAACTGGCTCGAGAACATCCTCGACTGGTGCATCTCCCGCCAGCTCTGGTGGGGGCACCGAATCCCCGCGTTCTATTGTGCCGACGGACACGTCACGGTCTGCGAGTCCGATCCGGACGCCTGCGCCACCTGCGGCCGTCCGGTCGAGCAGGACCCCGACGTGCTCGACACCTGGTTCTCCTCGGCGCTGTGGCCGATCTCGACCTTGGGCTGGCCCGACGATACCGTCGACATGCGGGCGTTCTACCCGACCTCGACGCTCATCACCGGTTTCGACATCCTGTTCTTCTGGGTGGCTCGCATGATAATGATGGGCTGCCACTTCACCGGCAAGGCGCCGTTCGGCACGGTGCATCTGACGGGGCTGGTGCGCGACGCGCAGCGGCAGAAGATGTCCAAGACCAAAGGCAACGTCATGGACCCACTCGACCTCGTGCACCGGTACGGGGCCGATGCAGTGCGCTTCACCCTGGCGGCGCTGGCCTCCCCCGGGCGCGATCTACCGCTCGACGAGAAGCGCATGGAGGGGTATCGGGCGTTCGGAACCAAGTTGTGGAACGCCGCCCGCTTCGTGCAGATGTACCTGACCGGCAACGAGAAGTCGCTGGCCGAGGTCGACCGTACCACCCTGGCGCTGCCGGAGCGCTGGATCGTGGCCGAGCTCGGTCGCACCGTGGCCGCGGCCAACAAGGCCTGGCAGGAGTTTCGTTTCGACGAGGCGTGCCGACAGCTCTACCAGTTCGTGTGGCACGATTTCTGCGACTGGTACGTGGAGCTGGCCAAGCCCGTGTTGATGGCAGACCGGGGGTCGGGGACCGAGGATCGGGGACCGGGAAGGAGGGGGGAGGACGTACGGGTGGTGGCCCGGGGGGTGCTACTCGAAACGCTCAAGCTCCTGCACCCCGTGATGCCGTTCATCAGCGAGGAGATTGCGGCCCACCTCGGCCACGCCGGGATGCTCATGACCACGGCCTACCCGACAGCGGAGGGCTGGCCGGTCGACGAGGCGGTGCTGCAGTGCGTGACGGCGGTCCAGAGCGTCGTCCAGGAGGTTCGATCGTACCGACACCTGGTCGGGCTGGCGCCGGGGAAACCCCTCAAGCTGTGGGTGCTCGGTTTCCCATCCGGACTCGAAGCCGGGTGGAAACCGCACTTCGAGGCGCTCGCGGCGGAGATCTGCCGCCTGGCCGTCCTGGATCAGCTCGAATTCGACGAAAGGAGCGCTCCTGCCGGCGCGGTGCGCGACCTCGCTGGCGGTATCCACATCGCGATCGGGCTACCCGAAGGCGCCATCGGCGAGGCGGAGCGAGCGCGGCTGGCGTCCGAGCTGGAGCAGGTCACCGATGAGCTCCGGCGCCTGCGGGCACGGCTCGCCGACGAGGGGTTCGCGGCCAGGGCACCGCAGGAGGTCGTCGCCGGGACCCGCTCCCGAGCGCAAGAGCTGGAACACAAGGCGGCGATGCTCGCGGCCACGCTCGGGGGGCGTTGATGCGCCGTCTCGTCGAGCTGGCGCCGCGAGCCAACCTCGTCTGGTTGGATGCCGTCGACTCGACCAACGACTGGGCCGACCGAATCATGGCCGCGGCGCTCGCGGACGACGATCCGCGATTGCCGCCCACCGTGCTGGTCGCCGCCGCGCAGGCGGCTGGGCACGGCCGAGGCTCGCACTGGTGGGCCTCCCCGGCGGGTGGCCTGTACGTGACCTGGCTCGCCTGGCTTCCCGTCGAGGTGCTGCCTGGGTTGCCGCTCGCCGTGAGCGTCGCCTGCGCCGAGGCGGTGGAGGCGCTGGTGCCCGGCCTCGCGGTGAAGCTCAAGTGGCCCAACGACCTTTTCGTTGACGGGCGCAAGCTCGGCGGCATGCTGTGCCACGTGCGCGGAGGCGGTGAGCAGTGCTGGGCGCGGGTCGGTGTCGGGATCAACATCGCTGGGACGCCCGCGCTGGCGCCCGACGACCCGGCCCGTCCCATCTCGCTCGCCGGCTGTGGCTGGGATGGGCAGCTCGAGCCAGCTATCTGGGCGTTGGTCAGCAGCTTCCTGGGTCGGATCGAAGCGGCGCTGGCAGAGCCCGCCCGCACCCGGGAGCGGTGGCAATCGCGGCTGCTGCACCAGCCCGGCGACACCATGCGGGTGCGCATCGACGACGCGGTGGTGGAGGGGCGCTTCGTCGGGTTCTCGGCCGAGGGGCACCTGCTGCTCGAGGTCGAGGGCCGGAACCAGCGCGTTGCCGCCGGCGAGGTGCTGATTCGGCTCGAGAGCTAGGGGGGCGACATGCTGCTGGCGCTGGATGTCGGCAACACGAACGTGACGATCGGAGTGTTCCGCGGCCCCGAGATCCTTCGCCGTTGGCGCCTGGGGACGGTGCGGCAGCGGACGGTGGATGAGATCGGTATCTTGCTGCACCAGCTCTGCCAGTGGGGTGGGATCCGCGAGCGCGACATCCGCGGCATCGTCATCGGTTCGGTGGTGCCGCCGCTCGACGGGGCGCTGCGCGAGGCGGTCAGTACCTACCTGCGGGCTGAGCCGCTGTTCATCGGTCCCGGGGTTCGCTCCGGCATGCCGCTCAAGGTCGACACCCCCCTGGAGCTGGGGGCGGATCGGCTGTGCAACGCCGTGGCTGCCTACGACGAGCACGGGGGGCCGTGCGTGGTCGTCGACTTCGGTACCGCCACCACCTGGGAGGTCGTGTCGGCGAAGGGCGAGTTCCTCGGCGGGGTTATCGCCCCCGGTCTCGAGATCTCGGCCGAAGCGCTGTTCTCCCGCGCCGCCAAGCTGCCGCGCATCGAGCTGGTCGCGCCGGAGCGGGTGATCGGCAAGGGGACCGTGGACTCGATGCAGGCGGGGCTGGTGCTGGGCTACGCCGGTCTGGTCGAGGGGGTCACGCGGCGGGTGCTCGGGGAGCTGGGTGGAGGTAAGGTGATCGCTACCGGCGGGCTCGGCCACGTCATGGCCCGCCACACCTCGGTCCTCGAGGTCGTCGATGACGATCTGACGTTGAAGGGGTTGCGCCTGCTATGGGAGCGGAACCACCGGTCCCGCTAGCGCGCGGCGAAGAGCTGACGTACTACCGTACCGTCGAGGACGCGTTCGCGGTCCTGCGCGGTACCGTCTTCATTTTCAAACCGAAGGACTTCGCTCTGCTCCAGGGGTGGTGGCGGGCAGGTGTGCCGCTGGCGGCGGTGATGGCTGGGCTCGCCGAGGTGTTCGACCGCGCCCGCCAGCGCGGCGCCGACCCACCATCGTCACTCGCCTACTGTCGCCACGCTGTCAACCGCCATGCGAAGCGGCTGGCAACGGCCCATGTCGGAGGTGGTGCCGCGGCCCCCGAGGTGGAGGTGGGGCCAGCACTCGCCAGGCTTGCCCAGGCGGTCACGCTGACCGCCGACAGGTGGCAGGCGAGCGCGCCGGTGGCAGGTGTGCTCGAGAGCCTGGCGCGGGCAATCGAGGGCATACCTGCCGGGGCGCCGCCGGCGGCCGTGGAGGCGACGCTCGAAAAGCTCGAGACCGGGGCGCTCGAGGCCCTGTTTGCCGCTCTCCCGGACGGTGACCGCGAGGCGGTGCTCGCCGACGTAGATGAGCAGCCTCTCGATCCAGCTCTCACGCCGGAGGTGGCAGCGCGCAGCCGCCGGGCGCTGCAGGTCCGCGCGGTGCGGGAGCGGATCGGTCTGCCGCGGCTGGAGCTCAACGGTGTCTAGGATTGGGTCGGAGCGGGCGGAAGGCCGGCGTGCGCGGTGGGGTGGGCCTGGAGACACGGCGGAGTGCCGCCGACGCTGGGTTGCAGCGGCGAGGCGCGACAACGGATCGCAGCATGCTGCGGTGGTGGCCTTCCTCGTGGACCTCGCCGCCTGACCCGCCGGGCGCCGCTTTGCAGGCGGCAGCGGTGGGTACGGTGGCTGCGGCAGCAGCCGGAAACGTGTGGCCGCCGCAGCCGTTTTGGGTGTGGCCGCTGGTGGTGCTGGCGCTCGCGGCTGGGCTCGTGGCGCTCCGCAGCGGACGACCCCTGATTTGGTTCGGCTGTGGCGTTCTGGTGGGGTTCGCCACCGTGGCCGCGGCGCCGAGGGCGGAGCGGCCGGGGCCGGTCCCGGTACGCTTCGCGGTGACGATACGTGATGGATGGACCACCGGCACCCGGGGCTGGACGACGCGGGTTCGGGTCGGGGAGATCAGCGGCGCCCGAGGCAGGGTTCGCACGGCCTCCGAGCTGATGCTGGCGCTCGGGGGAGAGGTCACGGCATCCCAACTCCCGACCCCCGGCAGTCGCTGCGAGGGTGCCGGCGAGCTCCTGTTCGACCGCGAGAACGACCTGCGGCCCCCGCTGCTGCGGGTGAAAACGAAGCTGTTGCTGCGCTCTCAACCGCCACCTCGGTGGTCTGTCGACGCCCTGCGGGAGCGTCTGGCGGCTCGGTTGCAGCGTGCCGCAGGCGAGGGCGCGACCCGGTGCGCCGGCGCAGCGCTGGCGTCGGCGTTGGTGCTGGGCCGCCGGGAGGCGCTCGACCGCGAAGCGGTCGGAACCCTCCGGCTGGCCGGGTTGGCGCACATCCTGTCGGTGTCCGGGCTGCACGTCGTGCTGGTCTCGACCCTGGTGTGGTGGCTCCTGACGGTGTTCGGCCTGGCGCCGCGAGCGAGGCGCATGGTCCTCGTCCCGGCGCTGCTCGGGTTCGCCATGCTGTCCGGTGGCACGGCGCCCGTGCTGCGGGCGACGGCCGCCACCGTCGCCTACCTGCTCACCCGCCTGGCGGGCCGACCGGTGCTGCCGCTTCCGGCCATGTGGGCGGTCGTCGGGGGGCTCGTCGTGCTCGAGCCGACAGCGCTCTTGCAACCCGGATTCCAGCTCTCGGCTGGGGTTTCACTGGCCCTGATCCGTTGGGTGGGGCAGCTTGGCGGAGCGGTCGAGGTGCTGCCGCGGTGGCTGAGGTCGGGGCTGGCGGTAGCGTGCGTGGGCCAGCTCGCGTCATGGCCGCTGGTGGGCGTCGCGTTCGCCGGAGTGCCACCGCTCGGTGTGCTCGCCAACCTCGTGGCCGCGCCCCTGGCGCTGCCGCTGGTGGGAGCGAGTCTTGCGGCGGTACTGCTGGCAGCTATCTGGGCCAGCGGTGCCGGGGGCTTGGCCTGGGTCGTGGGGATCGGCAACGCCGCCCTCGTTCATATCTCGGGCTGGGGCTCGGGCTCCACGTGGCTGTTTGCCCCACCGCCTCCGGCGCTGCTGGCCACCGGCGCCGCTTTGCTGGTTTTCAGCGTGGTGAGCTGGCGGCGCGCCTGGGTGCCGGCGCTCACCCTGAGCGTCGGGAGCATCGTCTGGACGCTCGCCCCTGCCCTGCCGTTGCGAGCGACCGGTGAGGTGCGAATGCTCCCGGTGAGCGACGGCATGGCGCTTCTGGTGCGGGCTCGCGGGGCTCGGGTGCTGGTCGACGCAGGGCGAGGCGCAAGCGAGGCGCTTCGGGGCCTGGCGGCGGTCAGGGTGCGGCGCGTCGATGCGCTCGTGATCACCCATGCGGATGCCGATCACACCGGGGGCGCGGCAGCGGTGCTCGAACGGGTGAGGGTCGGCGAGCTGGTGTTGCCGCGGGTCATCGCCGACCGGCCCGAGCTCCAACCGCTCCGGAGGATCGCCGAGCGGCGCGGTGTGGCGGTGCGTCTAGCAGCAGCCGGGGACAGGTTCGGTTGGGGTGAGCTCGGATGCCGGGTGCTCTGGCCGCCGGCGGCGGGTGGGCTGGCGGACAACGACCTGAGTCTCGTGGCCGTGCTCGACAGCGGGGGGATGCGCCTGCTCGTGACCGGTGATGTCGAAGCTGGCGGAGAAGCAGCCGTGGTGGGAAGCGGCGCCGATCTGCGGGCCGAGGTGCTCCAACTACCCCACCACGGCTCGCGAACCTCGTCGAGCGGGGTGCTGTTGGAGGCCGTTCGACCGCGCGTGGCGATGGCGCCGACCGGGACGCGTCCCCGCTTCACCTACCCCGATCCCCAGGTGGTCGCCCGTCTGCGTGCGCTACCCGCCCTGGTAGTGGCGCAGGTGTGGGGCGTCGAGCGGGTGTGGTGGGATGAGGGTAGGGTGTTCGTCGGCACGCCGGTGCCGGTGTCGGTGCCGGCCGAGGGACGGTCGAGGTGAGCGAGCTGATCGTTGTCGCCGGGCCGACAGGGGCGGGCAAGACGGCGCTGGGCGCGGCAGTGGCGGAACGGCTCGGCGGCGAGGTGGTTTCGGCCGATGCGTTCGCGGTGTATCGCGGGATGGACATCGGCACCGCCAAGCCGCCCGTCGAGCTGCGCGCTCGGGTGCCGCACCACCTGCTCGACGTCGCCGACCCTCGTGAGACCTACTCAGCCGGAACGTTCGTTCGCGAGGCGGACGCAGCTATTGCCGCGATCCACGCCCGCCGCCGGGTGGCGGTGGTCGTCGGGGGGACGCACTTTTACGTGCGCGCGCTGTTGCGCGGGTTGTTCACCGAGCCTGCCAAGGATCCGGTCCGGCGTGCTGCCCTGGAGGCGGAGTGGGAGCGGGATGCGGAGAAGGTCCGCGCCCGCCTCGAGCGCGTTGACCCCGAGGCGGCGGCGCGTATCCCGCCGCGCGATCGCCAGCGTACCCTGCGGGCGCTCGAGGTCTGGCTCGCGACGGGACAGCCGATGTCCGAGCTCTGGTGTCAGGAACGGCGGGCGGGCTTCCGATACCGGTACGTGATGCTCGGGCTCGCCCCGCCGCGCGCCGATCTCCATGCTAGGATTGCTTTGCGGGTCGACGCCATGCTGGCCTCGGGGTTGCTCGACGAGGTGCGCACACTGCTGGAACAGGGCGTGCCTCGCAGTGCGCAGGCCTTCAAGGCGATCGGCTACAGGGAGTGCGCGCAGGTGCTGGATCGGACCTGGACTCTGAGCCAGGCCCGTGAGGAGATGATCGTGGCCACGCGCCGGCTCGCCAAGCGGCAATGGACGTGGTTGCGCAGCGAGCCGGTCGTGGAGTGGCTCGCCGGTTTCGGCGAGACCGTGGTGGACGAGGTGATGGCAGGGCTGGAGGCGCGCCGTGGAGCAATCGCAGGATCGTAGCAAGGGAGTGGTCAACGTTCAGGACAGCTTCTTCTACGCCCTCCGGCGGGAGGGAAAGCCCATCCACGTGTACCTGCTCACCGGCAAGCGCGTCACCGGCATCCTCCGTCGCTTCGACCGCTACGCGCTGGTTGTGGAGAGCCACGGGTTGGAGAACCTCATCTACAAGCACTCGGTGGCGACGGTCTGTCTGGCCCGTGGTGGCGATGGTGAGCACCTTGCGCCGGGCGCTGACTAGGACCGGCTTCGCTCTCCTCACCGGGCTCGTGGTGGCGTGTCGCACGACTGCCCCCCCGGCGAGAATCAGCCACGTGCCGGACCCGCTGCTCGGCGCGGTCCCCGGAGTTGCTCTTTCGAGCGAGCAGCAGACGGCGGTGAGGCGGGCGCTGGCGATCGCCGAGCGGGGGGAGTTCGCGCGCGCCGAGCACGAGCTGGCAACCCTGCCGGCGACCCACCCAGCGGTGCGCCTGGCGGCGGTGGAGATCACGTTCCTGCAAGGCGGTACCGCCTCCCCTGCGGCCGAGAAGCTGACCGCCGAGTACGCCCAGTACCCGGCGGCGTGGGGTGTGCTGGCGCTGGCGTACCAGGGCGAGGGTGAGACGCGCAAGGCGGTGTCAGCAGCGCGTCGCGCCGCCGAGCTGGGGCTGTCGGGGAACTGGGCGGAGCGCGCGGCGGAGTGGGAGAGGGTGCTCACCGACCGTCTCCTCGCCAACGGCACCGCTCTCCTCCAGAGCGGCGACGCGGCAGGTGCGCTGCGGGTGGCGAGCGAGGTCCTGGCGGCGACTCCCACCGTGGCGGCGGCGCGGATGCTGGCGACGCGCGCCCACCTGGCGATGGGCGAGGCCAAGGCGGCGGCGGCTTTGGTGCCCGCCTTGCCGGACTCGGACGAGGGGTTGGAGCTCAAGGGACAGGTGGCGGAACGCCTCGGCCAGTGGGACCTCGCTGTGGAGCTCTACTCTCGGCTCGCGTCCTCGAACCCGCGCAAGTGCGAGCTGCTGCGGACCGCACGCGAGCAGTGGCGGTTGGTCAACGCACCACCGTACCTGACGCGGGCGTTGACCGCCCCGGTTTTGAGCCGCAAGGGCCTGGCCGCGATCCTGGTGTGGAAGGTACCGAACCTGGGCGCCGCCGCCACAGGGACGGTGCCGGTCTTCGAGGACATCGTGCACCTCCAGGAGCGGCGCGACATCATCACCGCCGTGCGCGCCAACGTCATGCTCGGGGACGCGGTCACCCGGAGGTTCGGGGCGGAGCACGCGGTTACCGCCAGGGAGCTGCAGACCGTGCTCGCGCGCCTCGCCTCGGTGATTGGCCGGCGCCCTCTCGTGTGGTGCGACGGCAACGACGTGGACGACTGCGCGAATCTGCCGGCGACGGTCACCGGTGCTGCCGCCGCAGCCCTCGTGGAGCAGTTGATCACGGGAGAGGACTCACCATGTCGGCCTCGGTAACGGATCTGCTCGCGGCCAACCCGCTCTTCGGCGAGCTGGCATCCTCCGAGCTCGCAGCGCTGGCGTCGGCGGCGGAGAAGCACGAGTTCGGGCGCGATGTGACGATCTTCGCCATGCAGCAGCCGGCGGATGGCCTCTACGTGCTGGTGAGCGGCCGGGTGAAGGTCTGCGTGTCCACCTCGGGCGGCAAGGAGATCATCCTCGCCACGCTCGGTCCGGGGCAGTTCGTGGGGGAGATGGCGCTGCTCGACAACGAGCCCCGGTCGGCGAGCGTCGTGACCCAGCTCCCCACCACGGCGTACCGCATCCGGCGCGCCGAGTTCGAGCGCCTTCTCGAGGCCTACCCGGCGATCGCGCGCAAGCTGCTGCGCGAGCTGTCGCTGCGGCTGCGACGGGCGAACGCCCAGATGGAGTCGCTGGTGACGCTCGATGTGATCGGGCGGTTGGCGCGGTTTTTCATCGACCTGGCGCGCCAGCACGGCCAGATGCTGGGCAACGGCTGGGTGGCGGTGCGCCGCCCGACGCACCAGGACATCGCCGCCTCGGTCGGGACCTCGCGCGAGACCGTGACCCGCTTGATCACGGAGCTCGAGACCCGTGGTTTGGTGGTCAACGAGGGCAAGATGAGCTACCTGCGCGAAGAGGCGCTGGTCGAGGAGGGGCTCTGACGTGGCGGGGGACGAGCCCTTTGTGCACACCGCCCCCAGCCCTTTCCGCGATGACCAGAGCGGGGTCCGCAAGCGCCCGCCGGTCGCCCAGAGGGCGGCCAGAGAGGTACGTGACGCCCTCCGGCCGTTCACCATACCAAACGGCATCACCTTGGTGCGGCTCGCCCTCGTGCCGTTCTTCATCCTCGCGGTGGTCGAAGGAAAGTACCCCGTGGCGCTGGCGGTCTTCCTTGCCGCCGGGATCTCCGACGGGCTCGACGGGTGGCTCGCCCGCTCGCTCGGGATGCGCTCGCTGCTCGGGTCCTACCTCGACCCCATCGCCGACAAGGCACTTTTGGTGTCGGCGTTCGTGGTCCTCACCTGGCCGCAGCTCGGCGTCGTGCGCATCCCGCTGTGGCTCACGGTGCTGGCGCTCTCACGCGATTTCCTGATCGTGCTCACGGCCCTGGTGCTCTACCTCGCGACCAACGTCCGGACGTTTCCCCCTTCGATCTGGGGCAAGGCCACGACCGTCATACACATCGTCACCGTTGGGCTGGTGCTCGTCGCCAACATCTGGAAGGTGCCGGACCCGGTACTGCTGGGCTGCTTCTACCTCGCGCTCTCCCTGACACTGCTCTCCGGCGTCGATTACATCCGCCGCGCGTCGCTGCTGATGGAGCAACAACCCCCGACGGACAGTTGAAGGTCGGCAGTTCTCCCGCCCGTCCCGGGGCCGGTCTTCAACCAACAACCACCGACCGTAGCGATCAGCGGAGCATCTCCTCGACGACGGCGGCGGCTCGCATGTCGAGGCGGAACAAGCGGGCCTTGAGCTTCTCGACCTCGGCTCGGAGCGCCTCGCGGTTCTCGGTCTTGCGGTCCTTGGCGAGGCGGGCGTAGCACAGGGCGGTGAGCTGCAGGACCTGGATCGCCGTCTCCGGCTCCCAGCGCTCGAACGTGAACGACTCCATGTCGCGCCCCAGCTCCTCGAGCAGCGTCCGCGCCCACCCCTCCTGCTCGGCTTGAAGGCAGACCTGCGCGGCATCGAGGCGGGTGCGGAAGCGGGCCCGCGTGCTCCCCGCCCGCTCGATCCCGCGCTGCAGGATCTCGAGCGCCTGGGCCAGCCGCTTCTTTGCGAACAGCTCGCGCGCCTGGGCGATCTCGGCCGCCTCGAGCGAGGACGCCTCGGCGCCGCTTCCGCCGGTGACCATCGTGAGCGTCGGTCCCTGCGCCGCGGTGGACTGCTCGAGCCACGCCCGTGTGCGCTCGGTCGCGAACGGCGTGCCGTCCGAAAACGATAGCCCGGGAAGGTTCGGCATCCGCTCGAGGAGCTGCGCGCACGCGCCCTGAATGACCTCGGCGGCCGCCTTGCCGCGCCCGGGATCGAGCGCCAGCACTGCGGTGGCGCTGTAGAACTGGAGGTCGAGCCAGAACAGCCCGGCCGGCTCGCCGAACGCGCCCTCGCTCGCCTGTAGGAGGTCGTGCCAGCGCGACGAGGAAAACGTCCCGTCGAGCGCGGTGCGTGCCTGCGGGCGCGGCGGCGGGATGCGGGTCCGCCCGGTGGCGGGGTCCGCCGGCGGCGGCCCTCCGAGGTCGTCCCAACGCAGCGCGCGGTTGATCCGCAGATGGGCCGGGTTGACGGGATCCGCCTGGCGCCACGCGGCAAGAAGCGGCGCGAACGCGGTCTTGAGGTCGTCGACCGAGGCGCCGGCCGGTGGCGCTGCCGTCGGCGGCACGACAACCGCTGGGGCCGCCGGCACCGGAGCCGG
>JAAYVZ010000078.1 GCA_012516935.1 Holophagae bacterium | reverse complement strand
GGCGTCTTTCATCGGTGCACTCAGGAGTTGTTGAATCGCGGCACGCACCGCATCGAAGAACACTTCGGCAGGAGTCGATTCTGGCTGGCGTGTTGGAAACGTCCAGCGCGGCTCCCACTTCGGCCCGAATAGACTCGGCTGTTTGACGACATAAGCTACTGGCTTCTTTCGCTTCTCGATCACGCCTTCTTCGACGAGGCGCTGCAGCCACGCTTTGGCCTGCGTGTTGGAAACGTCCAGCGCGGCAGCCACTTGGGCGTCTTTCATCGGTGCACTCAGGAGTTGTTGAATCGCGGCACGCACCGCATCGAAGAACACTTCGGCAGGAGTCGATTCTGGCTGTGTGGATTCCTTGGCCTGGCCTATCGGCGCTACGGTCTCGGGTGTGACGGACGGCGGTTCTTCCGAAGCCGGTCCAGAGGGCTGTGCACTGGAAACAACGTCGACCGGTGCCGATGGCTCACTCTCGGCCTCGGGCGTAAGTGCGGCGCCACGTGACACAGGCGCCGTTGGCTTGGCGTCAACCGACGTTGGCTCTTCGTTAGGAAACAGCGGAAAACCAACCTGTGGGGAAGCGGTCGGCGTTGGCATCGCTACGTTGAACACGTCCTCGAACGAATCCACGTCCTGCGGGTTCGGCCAGGGAAGTGCGCCTTTCTTTCGCAAACCATCCAATCCGGCGGAAGGCTCACCCGTTGATCGAATGAAGACCGGGACGAACTTGAGTTTGTCGAGCTGCTCGACGGCACCCGCCCAAGTGCCACCTTTATTGAGATCAGAGCTGACGACGAGCGATGTGTCGGCCAGCGCATAGATCAGCTTGTTCCGCTGCATGGCATTACCAACATTGAACCCGGCGCTTGGATCGTAGGGCGAAATCAGCACCAGTTGACCATCGAGCAGCAGATTGCGGTGCCCGCGGTTCATGGCGGTCTTTTCCAGACTGTCCGCTAGCACGCCACAAACTTTTCCACCCCCCTCAAGCGCACCGCGCATGGCGGCCTGATCGATACCCTTAGCACCACCAGAGACAAGCGTTCTACCTGCCCGAGCAGCGAGCCGGCCAACTGCCATGGTGTAATCAATAAGGTCGTCATCCACATGGCGCGATCCAACGACGGCAAGCCCACCGGTTTCGAGCAAAGCCATGTCGCCACAGCCGTAGAGTACCGCCGGGGCATCTTCGCGCAGGCGGGCCTTCAGACGGCGGGGATACTCTGCATCGGCGCGGCTGACCACCCAAATGGCGCGTGCTTGCCAGCGCTCGATCACTTGACTCAGCAGGAATCCGCGCCCCAGCAATTTCTGCAAGCGGATTTCGTCAATCACCGGTTGGCACGCACGCAAGATTTCAGTTGCATCTGGCGAGAGGAGATCCGCAGGCTGGTGCTGGATCTCGCGCAAATGACGCGCGAGACGTTTGTATTCCCGAGGCGAGAGCAGATCCGACGGTGCCGAACCTCGTCCGGCAATGAGCGGCGCAGTCAGCAACAGGATCGCCTGGGTGTTGGGTAAGAGGACTGGTGTCATTCGTCGTGCCCCGTCTGTGAAAGGGCCATAGGCCAAACCGCGCCACTACCGTTTTTGCGCAGTAGCCATGCAGACACCGTCAGCGTCCAGCGCGAGTCCACCATGTCATCCACCAGGAGGACTGGTCCGGGAGGTATGGGCTGCCAATTGAGTGCGAGCGAACCATCAATGTTGCGTGCCTGTTGTATACTGTTTGCCATCGTTTTCTGTTCGGGTCTTGCGTCCGTTTTTGCGATGACCCTATGAAACGGCAGTCTCAGCGCAGCAGCCAAGCGTTGCGCAAAATTCGGTACCAATTCGGGATGCCGAAGCGAAGGAACGCAGGTCACCCAGGTCGGGCTCGGCTGCAGATTCCATTCCTGAATCATCTTCACGCACGCGCGCACGAGGTCATCCGAAAAGTGGCCGTCGTGATATTTGCCCCGCCGAACCAAGCCTCCCCAACCGGCATCGCCCCAGACACACAGCGCCTTACCGGGTTTGGCCCGGTGGGCATAGTCGATGAATCCCTCGACGCCGTATTGGGGCATTCCGCCATCGGGCCATTTTTTCCGGGGCTCGATGGGCAAGCTGGTTCGACGAAGAAATTGAACGGCGGCTTTGACCAGTTCGCTATCCGCTGTTGTCGGCAGCGGCGGCAAGGAAGGTTCCGTGACAACCCTTGGCTCGCCGTCGAGCGCGTCAATCAAAAAGCCCATGTGCTTACCAAACGGCAGGTCAACGTAATCCTCCATCTGCCGGTACTCGTCTCGCCGTAGCGCCGTGAGGCGTTCCGCTCGATCCCAGAACGCTTTACTCAGCGTGGCCGCCGTAAGCTGCCATCTGCCACCTTGCCAAGCGATGGGTGCCGGCGCTTCTAAAGAGAGCAGCGCAATCGTCTTCTCGATGCGCCCTTTGCTCAGATTGACCCGGCTCAGCAGCTCGGAGACGGACAGGCCGTTGTCTTCTTGCTCGAGTGCGCCCAAGACGTCCGCGACTTCCTGTCGCGTCGGAAACGCGCTGCGAATGAACCAGTTGGTGATGTCCGATTCTTCTTGGCCGCTAAGCAGCACGCCATAAGCGGAGTCGAGCCCACGCCCGGCGCGGCCAACTTGCTGGTAGTAGGCGACGACCGAGCCGGGTTTCTGGTAGTGGATGACAAACGCCAGATCCGGCTTGTCGTAGCCCATGCCAAGTGCGGTCGTGGCAACCAGCGCTTTGACCTGGTTATTGAGCAGCGCCTGTTCAAGCTCCTCTCGGCGGTCGCCGGTTTCACCGGTGTAGGCTTCCACGTTGAATCCTTGGGTCTTCAGCCATTGCGCCACTTGATTGGCATCACGAACCGTCAGCGTGTAGATGATGCCGTGGCCCGGCAACGTGGCTAGTTGCTCCGCCAGCCAGGCTAAGCGTTCGGCCTGGCTGGGCAAGCGGATCGTTTGCAGGGTAAGCGAGGCTCGATTCAAGTCACCACGCGAGACTTCGAGCTTCGGGCCAAGTACGGCGGTGAGATCCTCCATCACGCGGTTGTTCGCCGTTGCCGTAGTAGCCAGTAGCCGCAGGTTTGCCGGCAGCGTCTTGATGATCCGCTCCAACAGGCGATAGTGGGGGCGGAAGTCGTGGCCCCAGTCGGAAATGCAGTGCGCTTCGTCGACGACCAGCATCGAGATCTGTGAGGCGATGCCGGCTAGGACCTGCGTACGGAAGCGCCAGTTCGCCAGGCGCTCAGGCGAGATCAAGAGAATGTCGATCTCCCCTTCGACCAGATTGCCCTCGACTGCCGTCCAGTGGTCCATATTGTCGGAGTTGATGGTCGCGGCGCGCACCCCCATCCGCTCTGCCGCTGCGATTTGGTTTCGCATCAGCGCCAGCAGCGGCGAGATCAATAACGCCGGGCCGGCTCCGGCTTCCCGCAGCAACTTGGTCGCGATGAAGTAGACAAAGCTCTTGCCCCATCCGGTCTTTTGTACGACCAGCAATCGGCCTTTGCCTTCAACGATGTGACGAATGGCGTTTTCTTGGTCGTCGCGGAAAGTGGCATCCGCACGCCCGCAGCCGATCCGGAGCAGTTTCAGCGCGCGTTTTGGGTCGTAGACCATGTCGTAGACCATGTTGTTTTGATTTTGATGGATAGGAATTTCCTTTCTCACCAAGCCAGGGTAGGGCTCGATGGAGGTAGAATCAAGGCCTCGGTGAGGCGCCGACGACGTGGTCAAGGAGGGCGTGCAGGAGGTCGTCGACCTGCTCGCCGAGTTCGAAGCGATCTCCAATCGATTCTCCGACCCGCTCGACGCCGACGAGATGGACAAGCTGCTCACCCGCCAGGGTGAGGTGCAGGAGCGCCTCGATGCCCTCGACGCCTGGGACCTCGACTCGCGCCTCGAGCTCGCCATGGACGCCCTCCGCTGCCCGCCCGGCGATACCTCCATTTCCGTGCTCTCCGGCGGCGAGCTGCGCCGTGTGGCGCTGTGCCGG